>JAAUSQ010000033.1 GCA_012033195.1 Chloroflexaceae bacterium | reverse complement strand
TGCCGTGCTCGTAGCCGGCAAAGGCCACGAGACGACTCAGGACATGGGCGAGCTGAAGGTGCGCTTTAGCGACCGCGCCCAGGTCGTCGAGGCCCTGCGCGAATGGCGGGAGGGTCACCACTGATGTGGTCGCTCGACGACGCCGTTTCCCGTGCCGGAGGCGCCGCGCAGGCGCGGATTGCCTCTTCGCCTCGGTCGGCACCGACAGCCGCGCGGATTGCAGCGGACAGCTCTTCGTCGCCCTGCGCGGCGAGCGCTTCGACGGGCATGCCTATGTCGCGGCCGCGCGCGAGGACTCGATCCGCACCAGCACCTCGTCCAGCTCCTGCAGGCGCTGCGTGTTGCCCTCCGGCTGCAGCGGGATGTTCTGGTCCGAGAGCAGCGCGGTGACCGCCACGTCCGATCCGAGCCGTCCCCCCACGCGCACGCCGCAGCTAACCAGTACACCAACCAGTACACCAACCCGTACCAATACGGCAACAGCAAACCCGCACCCCCACACCCGTGACAACCGACCTGATCGCGCTCGACCTGGAAGTAACGCAGGGTGTGCAGGACTTGAACAATAGTGTTCGATTGGTGCGTGACAAGCGGACGTTTGTACGCTTCCATGTGCGCTCCAATAGTGGCAACCATGCCACCTTTGCCCAGCTTCTACTCTTCCACGATGGGCAGGTGCGAACCCTGTATCCGGTTAATGGGTTCTTTGGTTTTATCAACGTGCGTCCCGCACCAGATCGGGCCGTGCTTGATCATTCGTTCCTCTTTGAGCTACCGAGCGGCTTCCGCGATGGCAACGTCACCATGATTGCCGTTCTCAACCCGGATACAGACTGGCGCGACCGCTTCCCACTTGAAACGTCTTACATCAACAATCTAGCGGCAACCAGCGTGTCATTCGAGAATGTGCCCTCCCCTCAACTGGTCGTTTACCGGGTCATCTATGCTGAAGATGGTGGGGTACATATACCGCCTACGGCAGAGGTTGATCAGATGATTGACTGGCTGCGCCGTGCCTATCCGGTACGGAGTGTCAGCGCCGAGTATCGCGCTTACTTCCACGGTTTCGCACGCCCATCGTGCGGGCAGGTCAATTCATACCTCTTCTCGAAGAAGATCTGGGATATCATCTTTGGTACTACACCATCGTTTGGCGCACGCTACTATGGCATGGTGTCGGATACTGGCAGCTTCATGCGTGGCTGTGCTATCGATGTTCCGGGCCTTGTCTCTTCGGGTCCTACCGGAAGCGGCACCTGGGGCTGGGACTTTGATGGCAGCTATGGCGACTGGTACGGCGGGCACGAACTGGCACACAACTACGCACGTGGTCATGCCAACTTCTGCGGTGCCGGGGGTGGGCCGAGCTTCCCCTACAGCGGTGGTCGCATTAGTCCGGTAACATCGGGTGACGGTGCTATCTATGGTTTCGATATTGGCAACCGTGCGATTTATAACCCGAACTGGCGCGACCTTATGACTTACTGCAACAACCAGTGGCTCAGCGATTTTACCTATGAACGATTGATGACGTACTTCCAGACGAACCCGATCTTGCAGGACGAAGCAGAACTGGCGCAAGATGAAACACTGACCGACCGTCTGTTTGTGCAGGGCATCATCGACCCCGTAACGGACGAGGCAACACTCAATCCGATCTTTATCATCCCCAACGCGCCCGAAGTGAACGCACGCGACGAGGATGGAGCGTATACTATTGTGTTGCGCGACGATACCAATACCGAACTGGCCCGCTATCCCTTTACGCCTGCCGAGAGCCATTCCGGGCCACAAGACCCGGACCTGTTCCCGACTGAGGAAGAACTGGAGTTCTTGATTATCAATGAACTGGTGCCATTTGTCGAAGGTACGGCACGGGTTGAGATCGAAGGGCCAGATAATGCCGTTATCGCCAGCATCAGTGCTGGCCTTACCCCGCCGACCGTCACCGTAACCAGTCCGAATGGGGGCGAAACCGTTACCGATGCGCTTCAGGTGGAATGGACTGCGAGCGATGCCGATGGGGACCCGCTCACATTTAATGTACAATACAGCACCGATGCAGGCCAAACCTGGGAGATGGTGACGCAGAACATTACTGGTAACTCGGTTGAAATCGATGGCCTGAACCTGCCCGCCAGCAACGAGGCACTGGTGCGGGTGTGGGCCAGCGATGGCATTAACACCGCCTTCGATGCATCGGATGCCGTGTTTACCGTTGCAAACAATGTGCCTACCGCCGAGATTAGCGCACCCGAACCGGGCACAACAATTGCCTATAGCCAGACGATGACATTTGTTGTCAACGCCTACGATATCGAGACCGGCACGATGGAGGATGACCAGATTAGCTGGGAGTCAAGCCTGAATGGGGCACTCGGTACTGGTCTCAATCTGGTAGTTAGCGAACTGGTGACTGGCACGCATACCATCACAATGACGGCAAACGATGGGGCAGGCGGCATCACGACCGATACCGTAGATGTAGAAGTGCTTGGCCTGCCAACCGACGCGCCCACCACGACCAACCGCCTGAGCGTCGGGCCGCGTGCTATCATCTTCGATACTGCAACTCAGGTCATCAGCGAGCGCATTGCGCTTGATAATCTGGTATCGACCGATGCAATCAATTGGACGGCAACCGCCAGTGAGCCGTGGGTCAATCTCTCGGCAACTGCTGGCGCTACCCCGGCAGAGGTACTGGTATCGTTCGATACCAGCGGATTGGCACCGGGCCGTTATACGGCCACCGTGACAGTCAGTACGACCGGCGGCACAACTGAATCGATCACCATTCCGGTAACAGCGATTGTAACGCAGCAAGATGGCAGCCAAGCCAATCGGCTGTACCTGCCGGTTGTTATCCGGCGCTAAGCAAAAATCTCTCGCTGACTGCGCCCACCCCTCTCTGACAATAGAGAGGGGTGGTTTTTTGAACTGGTTGCAGCGGGCTGTGCCAGAACCGGACAGAAGCTGTGCAAGAATTAAACTGTTACTTGACATCTAAAATAAAAACGCACTACAATACTCTAAAGATCGTGAAAATGCGAACGGTATAAGCTGGTGGACCCCTGTTAACTGAGCACAACAGGCGACCCAAACTGTCGTACCCCTAAACGTCTGTTTTCAAGTTGCTTACGCATTGGAGAAAAGGAATTAACCACATGGATGTGAAAACCGCAGAGCATGAGGTACAACTTGCTGCCGGACGGCTGGCGGGCAAGGTTGCAGTTATTACAGGTGGCGCGGGCAATATTGGCGAACTGATTACCTACCGCTACCTCGCTGAAGGTGCTACCGTTGTTATTACAGGCCGCAACACCGAGAAGCTCAATGCCTATCGGCAGCGTCTGATCGAGGACGAAGGCGCACACCCCGAACGGGTCCACGCAATCCAGATGGACGGCAGCAATATCGCACAGGTGCGCGAAGGTATCGCCCAGATTATCGAGCGGCTAGGCCGTATTGATGTGCTGGTCAATAATGCGGGCAGCGCTGGCCCCAAGCAACGCCTGCCCGACATTCCGCTCTGGCCTGCCGACCTGCACGCCCCCGACACTGAAACCTTGGTGCAGAGCGTTGGAAACTTGCTCGGTATCACCTGGAATATGGTGCGGGCAGCGGCCCCCTATATGCAGCCGGGAAGCAGCATCATCAATGTTTCGACCATTTTTTCGCGCACCGACTACTACGGGCGTGTGCCATACGTGGTGCCCAAGGCTGCACTCAACGCACTGAGCCAAGGCCTTGCCAAAGAACTGGGCGCACGTGGTATCCGGGTGAATACTGTCTACCCCGGCCCGATTGAGAGCGAGCGCATTCGTAGCGTCTTCAAGACAATGGATGAACTGAAGGGCGCAGAGGACGGCACCACCGCCAACGACTTCCTCAGCATTATGCGACTGGCCCACCAGAACAACGGCGGCGCACCGCAGAAGACCTTCCCCACCCCGATTGATGTTGCGAATGCAATCGTGTTCCTCGGCAGCAACGAGTCGCTGGCCTTCAGCGGGCATGCCTTCGAAGTAACCAACGGCATGGATGTGCCGGTCGAGAGCCGTACAACCTTCACCTCGCGGCCCGGTCTGCGTAACGTTGATGCTGTGGGCAAGGTGGTGCTGGTGTGTGTCGGCAATCAGGTTGAAGAAGCGCTGGCCCTGATGGATGTGCTCAACTCGTGTCACGCCGAAGTAGCGCTGACCTTCCGGGACCGGGGCGCACTGATCCGTACCCGCAACATCTTTCAGGAACGGCGCTACGGCAACTCGCGCTTTAAGCCACCGCTATTCCAGTATCTCAACCCGCTCGAACCCGAAAGCGTGGATGAGGCCATGCGCGAGATCTACGAGTCGACGGGTGGCCCGCACTATGCAATCATTATGCCCTCGTTTGGCTTCGAAAGCAGCGAGCCAGAGTTCCTTGCTGCGCTGGTGGAGGTAAGCGACGAGCAGGTTGAGCGCTTTATGCAGGAAGAGATCATCAGCACCATTGCACTGGCGGGGCATTTGGCCCGCTATTGGTATGGCACAGATGCCCTCCCGATCAACTTTATGCCGGGTGCACCGCACGTCCTCTTTATGAGCAATCCCGACGACGGGCGCGGCAACCTGTACGCCGATATGGTGCGGGCTGCCGTAGAAGAACTGGCCCGCGTGTGGCGGCACGAGTCGAAGCTCGATGTGGCCCGCCTCAATCGCGAAGCCGAAGCCGCCGAACAAACAACACCGATCCGCAAGTTTGCACCGGTCTGGGTGCATCAGATGGTGCGCTACACCAACAACGAAGCCGAGAATCTGGCATTCTCGTGTGCGTGGGCGGCCAAGCTCTTCAACAGCGACCGCCATATTAGCGAGATCAATCTGTATCTGCCGAAAGAAATTGCACTTACCACAGGCACACACCGGCTCTCGTTCGGGTGGGCCGAATCGCTGATCGGGCTGCATATTGGCAAAGTCGCCCTGATTACGGGCGGCAGTGCGGGTATCGGTGGGCAGGTCGGGCGCTTGCTGGCCCTCAGCGGTGCGCTGGTGCTGCTCTCGGCGCGTGGCGCTGATCAGCTTCAGCAGATGCGTGATGCCATTGTCAGCGAGTTGCGCGATGCGGGCTATGCGTATGCCGAGCATCGTGTGCAGATTATGCCCGATTGTGATGTTTCGAATGAGCAGCAACTTACTCGTCTGGTCGATCACACCATTGATACCTTCGGGCGGATCGACTACCTGATCAACAACGCGGGCATCTCTGGTGCCGAAGAGATGGTGATTGATATGCCCATCGATGCGTGGCGGCATACATTGCAAGCCAACCTGATCAGCAACTATTCGCTCATTCGCAAGGTCGCCCCGCTGATGAAGGCCCAGGGCAACGGCTACATCCTGAATGTGTCTTCGTACTTCGGCGGCGAAAAGTCGGTCGCCATCCCCTACCCGAACCGCGCCGATTATGCCGTGAGCAAAGCCGGACAACGGGCGATGGTGGAAGCCTTTGCCCACTTCCTTGGCCCGGAGGTGCAGATCAATGCAATTGCACCGGGGCCAGTCGATGGCGACCGCCTGCGCGGAACAGGCGAACGACCAGGCCTGTTCAAGCGCCGCGCCCGCCTGATCCTCGAAAACAAGCGCCTCAACGACGTGCACGCCGCAGTGGTCAGGGCGGTGCGTGCCACCGGGCAGCCTGTCGCGGCACTGCTCAAGCTGCTGTTTGTCAACGATGTACAGAGCTTGCTTACGAATGAGAGCCTACCGCGCCAGTTGCGCGAAATGGTCGAGCGGGTCTGGAACGAAAGCGACCCGGATGGCTCGTCGCGGACCTTCCTGCTGAGTGAGCAGATTGCTGAGAAGCTGGGTGCACGGCTTGAACTGGGCGGCTACCTGCTCTCAAGCGATAGCGCCAATGGCACCAGCGAACCGCAGACGATGCGCGACACGCTCAAGCTCGAAGTGCTGCCGCCAGATCCGTTCTTTACGCTGCGCCAGATCGACCGCGAGGCCCGCAAGGTGCGCGATGGGGTGCTGGGCATGCTGCACCTTCAGCAGATGCCGTCGGAAATTGATGTGGCGCGGGCGACCGTCTACTATCTGGCCGACCCGGTGGTGAGCGGCGAAACCTTCCACCCGTCGGGCGGGTTGAACTTTGAGCGCACCGTGACCGAGGGCGAACTGTTTGGTAAGGCCAGCCCTGCCGCGATTGGCCGCCTGCGCGGAACAACCGTCTACATTGTTGGCGAGTACTTGCGGAAGTACCTCACGGCACTGGTTCGCACCTATCTCGATGAGTGCGAAGTGGGGCGACTGGTGATGATTACCGAGACCGAAGAGGCAGAGCAGGCGATTCGGGCCACCTTCCCCAACCACGCCAGCAGCGGACGGCTCTGCACCATTGCCTCACGCGGCGATATCGAAGGCGCACTGGATGCCGCCTATGTGCAGTTCGGGCGACCCGGCCCGGTGGTCTGTACACCGTTCCGCCCCATTCCGGCATCACTGGCGCTGACCGGGCCAAAGGGTAGCGACTGGGACAATGTGCTGAATGAGGCCGACTTCGCCGCACTGGTTGAGCACAACCTGACCCACCACTTCCGCGTGGCCCGCAAGATATCGCTGATTGATGGAGCACAGCTTGTGCTGGTCACCCCCGCCACAGGTTCGCGCTCCACGGGCGAAGAGTTTGCGATGGCAAACTTTATCAAGACGACCCTGCACGCCTTCACCGCTACCCTGGGCGTCGAGAGCGAGCGCATTGTGCACAACGTCCCGGTCAACCAGGTTGACCTGACCCGCCGCTCACGCACCGAAGAGCCTCGCAACACCGATGAAGAAGCCGAAGAACTGATCCGTTTCATCAATGCTATTCTGCTGGTCAGTTCGCCGCAGGTCGAAGCCAAAGAAAGTCGCTATCGCTCACGTATTTATCGCGGCAATGCCATCACGGTCTGAGCAAGCGAATATGCACACAGGATAAAGAGACTACCCCGCGCTCCTTCGGCGATTGTGCTGAGGGGGCCGGGGCACCGCCAGGAAGCACCAATTACCTGAGACCCGATGTAGTGTAGTAAGGAGCAGAGGACAGATGACCGCTATTACTGAAACAAAACCTTCGGGCGTGCGCCCACCCCGTAGTAACCCGATTCTGACGCGGGCCGACTGGGAAGCGCAACGCCAGACATTTCTTCAAAACCCTGGTGCCTTTTTTGGAAACATTGCCCGCTCAGTATTGCACTGGTACGATCCGGCACTAGATGCCTGGATTACCTGGGACAGCGAGGCCGCCCGCTGGACGGGCCTGAGCGCAAAGACTGGCGAACCCGTAACTGTCGCGTATAGTGCCGACCATACCCCCTGGGAACGTGGCTATAACGATGACAACGCCCCCTTTTATCGCTGGTTCGAGGGTGGCCTGACCAATGCCTGCTTCAACGAAGTAGACCGCCACGTGCTGATGGGCTACGGCGACGAGGTGGCCTTCTACTTTGAGGGCGACCGCTGGGACTCGACGCTCAACGATGGACGCGGCGGGCCAGTGGTGAGCTATCCTGTTACCCGCAAAAAGTTGCTGCTCGAAGTGGTGAAGGCGGCGCAAGTCTTGCGTGATATGGGCCTGCAACGCGGCGACCGTATTGCCCTGAATATGCCCAACATTATGGAGCAGTTCTACTACACCGAAGCCGCCAAGCGCCTCGGCATTATCTACACACCCGTGTTTGGTGGCTTCAGCGACAAAACCTTGAGCGACCGTATCCATAACGCGGGCGCACGTATTGTCATCACCAGCGATGGTGGCTACCGTAACGCGCAGGTCATCCCCTACAAAGAAATCTACACCGATCAGGCGCTCGACAAGTTTATTCCGGTGGAGATGGCGTTGCAGATTGTGCAGGACACGCTGGCAAGCATGGGCGACAGCCTGACCGAAGCACAGCGTAGCACCATCTCCAGCGAAGCCGACGCCGCCGTAGGCAGCGATATTACCGTGGAGCGCCGCGACGTGATGCGCGGGGTTGGCGGCGCTCGACCAGATCAACGACCTGGACGCGGTGATGCAGGCACGGGCACGTACGGCCATCGCACAGGCGCTGGTCGAATCGCCGCCGCGTGTTGAGGCGGTGATTGTAGTGCGCCACACCGGACAGGATGTTGTCTGGCGTACTGAGCGCGACGTGTGGAGCCACGACCTGCTCGCCAAGGCGACCGAGCAGATCCTGACGAATGCACAGGCGGCGGGCATCAATGTGCAGAGCGAGCAGGAGCTTCTGAGCCTGCCCACTGCCGACTTTATCCGCGCCCTGTACGCCACCAGTCCCGCCGAGCCGCTCGATGCCGAGTTCCCGATGTTTATCATCTACACCAGCGGCAGCACGGGTAAGCCCAAAGGCGTGGTACATGTCCACGGCGGCTACACAGCCGGCATCGCCCACACGATGCGCGTCAGCTTCGACTACGAACCGGGTGATGTCATTTATGTAGTAGCAGACCCCGGCTGGATCACCGGGCAGAGCTACCTGCTCAGTGCCACGATGCTGACCCGCTGTACAGGCATCGTGACCGAAGGATCGCCCGTCTTCCCCAGTGCAGGGCGCTATGCCAGCATTATCGAGCGCTATGGTGTAACCATCTTCAAGGCGGGTGTGACGTTCCTCAAGGCAATTATGACCGACCCGCAGAACGTGGCCGACGTGAACTTCTATGATATGAGCACGCTGCGGGTGGGCACCTTCTGCGCCGAGCCGGTCAGTCCGGCGGTGCAGCAGTTTGGCATGGACTTGATGACCCCGCAGTACATCAACTCGTACTGGGCCACCGAGCACGGCGGTATTGTGTGGACGCACTTCTACGGCAACGACGACTTCCCGCTGCGGGCCGATGCACACACCTACCCGCTGCCGTGGGTGCTGGGCGATGTGTGGGTGCCAGAAACTACCAGCAGCAACGGCAGCGATCAGGCCAGTGCAGCGGGCTATCGCATTGCCAACAACGACGAAAAGGGCGAGATTGTTGTTACCCACCCCTACCCCTACCTGACCCGCACGGTGTGGGGCGATGTTGCCAACTTCAAGGTAGAAGGCGACCGCATCCATGCGGCGTGGCGCGGCGATGCTGATCGCTTTGTGAAGACCTACTGGAAGCGCGGCCCGATAGATGCACAGGGCACCGAGGGTTGGGCCTATATTCAGGGCGACTTTGCCCGCAAGTACCCCGGCGGCAGCTTCAGCCTGCACGGGCGCAGCGACGATGTGATCAATGTGAGCGGGCACCGGATGGGCACCGAAGAGATCGAGGGTGCTATCCTGCGTGACAAGCAGATGTATGCCAACTCGCCGGTTGGAAACTGTATTGTGGTGGGCGCACCGCACAGCCAGAAGGGTCTGACGCCCGTCGCCTTTGTGCTGAATATACCGGGGCGCACCCTCACCACCGAAGACCGCCGCCGCCTGAACGACCTGGTGCGCGAAGAGAAGGGCGTGGTATCGGTGCCCGAAGACTATATCGAGGTGAGTGCCTTCCCCGAAACACGCAGCGGCAAATATATGCGGCGTTTCCTGCGCTCGATGATGCTGGATGAGCCACTGGGCGATACAACCACCCTCCGCAATCCGGAATCGCTGGACGAGATCAAGCGCAAGATCGAGGACTGGAAGATGCGCCAGCGGCTTGCCGAAGAGCAGCGCCTGATCGAAAGTTCGCGCTACTTCCGCACCGAGTATCACCCGATCAGCGGCACCAACAAGGTAGCCCTAGTGACGGTGACCAACCCGCCTGTCAACGCGATTAACGAGCGCTCGCTGGACGAACTGAACACGCTGCTCGACCACCTGATGCGCCGCGAGGACGTAAAGGCGATTATCTTCACCGGACAGGGGACCCGCAGCTTTGTGGCTGGTGCCGATATTCGGCAGTTGCTCGAAGAGGTGCACACCTTTGAGGATGCCGCCGCCCTGCCCAACAACGCCCAGCTTGCCTTCCGCAAGATCGAGCGCATGCAGAAGCCCTGCATCGCGGCGATCAACGGTGTTGCGCTGGGTGGTGGTATGGAGTTTGCGCTGTCGTGCCACTTCCGCATTGCCGACGTGCATGCGCTGTTTGGGCAGCCTGAAATCAATCTGCGGCTGCTCCCCGGTTATGGTGGCACCCAGCGCCTGCCGCGTCTGTTGCAGGCGGCCCACGGCGAAGAAGGTATTCTGCGGGCCGTTCAGATCATTATGGATGGGCGCAACGTGACCGCCGACGAGTGTGCCGCGCTTGGTGTGGTCGATATAGTAGCCTACGACGATCAGCATGTGGTGTCAATGGCGACGGCGCTGGTGCGCGAGTATGTGCAAGCAGAAAACCCCGACGAAACTACACTCGGCGCAGCCTACAAGCGGCGGCAGGCGCAGAATGTGAAATGGGACCAGCCACAGCCCGAATTTGCCGAAACCGTTGTGCGCTCGCTCTTTAACGACCCGCGCATTGTACGGGTTGTCAAGCAGTCGGCGCTGGGCCAGCGTAGCAGCGCTATCGAGCGCATTCAGGAGGCGGTGCTGTATGGCTATGCAAACGGCTTTGTTAAGGGTCTGACATATGAGGGGCAACTCTTCGCGCACGCCGTGATTGACCCGGAAGGTGGCAAGCGCGGTATCCAGGACTTTATGGACAAGCGCAGTGCGCCGCTGCCAACCCGCAAGCCGGTGATGATTGCAGCCGAAGCCCGCGAAGCCGAGCAGCAATTGTTGCAGCGTGGGCACCTGCTGCCGGTCGGGTCGCCCTTCTTCCCCGGTGTGACACCCGTGCCGCCGTTCCAGTATGCCCAGGGTGCAGTGCGCGACGAACAGACCGGCGCACCCAACCACGGCGACCCGATTGAGGCGGAGCAAGAAATTATTATTCCGGTGGAGAAGCCCAACGCCCAGCAAGTACTGCTGTATGTGCTTGCCAGTGAGGTGAACTTCAACGATATCTGGGCTATCACAGGTATTCCGGTATCGCAGTTCGATAACCACGACCGCGACGTACACATTACCGGTAGCGGTGGCATTGGCCTTGTCGTAGCAATGGGCGAAGAGGTGCGCCGCGAAGCCCGCCTGAACATCGGTGATATTGTCTCGATCTTCAGTGGGCAGAGCACGCTGCTCTCGCCGCTGGCAGGTATCGACCCGATGTTTGTCGACTTCTTCATTCAGGGCAACGAAACGCCCGACGGCTCACATCAGCAGTTTATGCTAGTGCAGGGGCCGCAGTGTTTGCCACCGCCGCCCGACCTCAGCATCGAAGCGGCAGGCAGCTATGTGCTGAGTATGGGCACCGTCTATCGCGCCCTGTTCACCGTGCTGGGCATTCATCTGGGGCGGCGTATTTTCATCGAGGGTGCCTCGACGGGTACTGGCTGGGATGCCCTGCGTATCTCGGTGAACAACGGCCTGCACGTCACGGGTATGGTCAGCAGCAAAGAGCGTGCCGACACGGTGCGCGAGGCTGGTGCGGTCGGCATCATCAACCGTCGCGACCCGCGCTATGATGGCCTGTTCACCCGCGTACCCACCGAGCCGGAGGCATGGCGAGCCTGGGAAGAAGCCGGCGAAGTGCTGCTGGATGACTACCGCGCCCAGAACCACGGGCACCTTGCGGACTATGTTGTTTCGCACGCGGGTGAGCGCGCCTTCCCGCGTACCTTCCAGTTGCTGGGTGAACCGCACGACGGACACATTCCCACGCTCACCTTCTATGGTGCCAGCAGCGGCTATCACTTTACATTTATGGGCAAGTCGGGTGCTGCCGAACCTGAGACGATGCTGCAACGGGCACGTCTGCACGCAGGTGAGGCGGTCGCACTGTATTATGGTGTTGCACATACTGAGGCACTGGTCGATCAGGTGGGCCTCGAAGCGATTGAGGCGGCCCGCTCGATGGGTGGGCGTATTCTAGTGATGACCGCCACCGATGCCCAGCGCGACTTTATCCTGAGCCTCGGCTTCGGGGCGGCGTTGCAGGGCGTGGTCAGCCTCGAAGAAATCAAGCGGCGTATCGGCGACGATTTCGAGTGGCCCACCACGATGCCCGACATGCCCGACGCACGCTACGAAACAGCGGCCTTTAAGGAGGCGGTGCGGCGCTTCAACGAGCTGACCTTCAAGCCGCTTGGTACGGCTATCGGGCGCTATCTGCGCTCGGCAGACAACCCACGTGGCTACCCCGATCTGATCATCGAACGAGCCGGACACGATGCGCTGGGCGTTAGCAGCATGCTGATCAAGCCGTTTTCGGGGCGCGTAGTCTACTACGAGAACATGGCGGGGCGGCGTTATTCGTTCTATGCGCCGCAGGTCTGGACGCGCCACCGCCGCATTTATATGCCAACGGCCAATATCTGGGGGACGCACCTCTCGAACGCGGCAGAGGTGGTGCAACTGAACGGCGATATCAGCGCAGGCCTGCTCTCGGTGAATGAGCCGGTGGTAGTGCCGTGGCACGAAACTGCCGAGGCGCATCAGGCGATGTGGGAGAATCGGCTGGCAGGTGCTACCTATGTGGTCAATCACGCCCTGCCGCGTCTGGGGCTATCTTCGAAGGACGAACTGTATCAGGCGTGGGCCGAGCAGATGGTGAAGTAGGGAAGCGGTTTTACCCCTCACCCCCTGCCCCTCTCCCACTCGCGGGGAGAGGGGATTTTATTTTTCACACGCGCTTCAGTACCACCATTGTCATATCGTCGCTCTGCGCTTCGTCGCCCACAAATTCGGCGACGGCAGATAACACCCGCTCGATGATTTCGCGGGGGTGGCGGTGGTGGTGTTCTAGCAGCAGTAAGCCAAGCCGTTCTTCACCAAACATATTGCGCTCGCTGTCCATCGCCTCGGTGATACCATCGGTGTACAGCAGCAGCACATCCCCTGGCGCTATCGTTATCTGTTGCTCTTCAAACTGCGGCTGTGGAATAACGCCCAGCACAATGCCCTTGGCACGCGCTGACTCAACGTCGCCTGTTGCGGCACGGTACAGTAGCGGGTAGTTGTGCCCACCATTCGCATACGTGATGAGGTGCTGGCGCGGGTTGAGCAGCGCATAAAAGCAGGTAACAAACAACCCCGCCCGCGAGTCGGCCAATATCAGACGGTTGGTCTTTTCGAGCACTGCGGCAGGCGGTCGCCCATCGATGGCAGTGGCACGCAGCAACGTGCGCGAGAGTGCCATAAACAGCGCTGCCGGAACGCCCTTGTCGGTTACGTCGGCAATGACAATGCCCAGGCACGACTCCGGCTCGTTGGTCTGCACAAAGTCGAAGAAGTCGCCCCCAATCTGGCGGGCCGGTTCGTAGAAAGCCGAGATTGCATAGCCCGGTACCTGCGGGGCGCGGTTGGGCAAAAAGCTCGACTGAATGTCGCGGGCCAGTTCCAGTTCACGCTCCAGGCTGCGTCGTTCGAGTGCTTCCTGGTAGAGCCGTTCCCGTTCGAGCGTTTGCACAAGCTGGCTCCCCAGCAGGCCAAGCAGTTGCACTTCGTCTTCGAGGAAGCGGCGCGTGCTGTGGGTGTTTGCCATCAGCGTGCCAATCGGCACCCCGCCCACTTCGAGGCTGACCGCAACATGCCCAATAAAGTGCTGGTCGCGCAGCAGACGTGGCAGGGTGCTGTAGGCTTCCTCCGATATGTTGGTGGCGGCATCAGGCAGGTACCACAAATGTGGCGTTTCCGGTCGAGCACCAGCGGCCAGGGGCATTCGTCGGGGAGCTTCCAGCCATAGGCCGCCCGTAGCAACGCCCGCCCGCCCTCTTCGTCGGCTTCGATAAACGCGCAGGCATCGGCTTCGAGGAGCCGCGCCCCCACTCGTACCAGCCGATACAGGGCTGGTTCGAGGTTGTCGGCAACCAGCAATTCTTGCGAAAGCTTGAGCAGCGCCGCCTGTTCCTGCACCCGCCGGATCTTGACCTGCTCGTGCAGGCGGGTACGCACAATCGCGGTACTCAGCATCGAACCAACCGCCATAAGCAATTGCAGCTTGGCAGGTTGCAGGTCGCCCCATTCGGTGGTTGCAACATTAAGAATACCGATCAACTCGTCGCCGTTGCGGAGTGCCACCGATGCATGCTGCGACAGGCCCCACTTATCACCGATAGCGGCCCGCAGGCGGGTACAGCGTACAATGTTCACCCGTTGGTCGAGCTTGCCTTCGAGACATAATTCGTGGCAACGACAATCGCCACCCCAACCCTTGCCGGGGTAGCTAATGGCAGGCGGCAGGTTGTGACGAGCAGCGAGCGTAAACGTTTCGCCCTCGTCGTACATAAAGATCCAGCCCGTCTGCAGTTCCATCAATTCGAGAATGTGTTCCAGCGAACCTTCCAACACGTCGCGCAGGTCGGCGGCTTTGTTCAGCGTATGCGCCAACGCATTCAGGGTTGTCAGTTCCGCTACACGCTGGTTCGAATGAATGGGTGCCATGATGGTTGGTATGGTTCCCCTGGGTAGCTATGAATACTGTGCGTTCTACTATACCACAAAGTGCGAAGACTATGCGAAAGGGATGTAGACGGGTGGCATGCGGCACAACACGAACAGGGCGGGTATTGTGCCCACCCTGTTGCGATCCGTCTTGCGAAAAGGTGTGAGGAGACGCGCCGATCAGTTTTTCGGCTTGATCAGAATGAACTCGTTATCGTCGGGCACACCGGGGCGGCGACCATTCGAGCCGGGGTAGTTGTTGTCATTGGCAACCAGCATGCTACCGTCGGAGAAGGGGTACACGCTTTCGATAGTAATGAAGGGGAAGCTGAAGAAGTTACCGAGACCGATAGCGCCCTCTTCTGGTGCGGTAATTTCGCGCTCGTCGGTGATGCTCATCAGGTCGACCACCAGTTGCTTGCGTAGTACCCGGTTCTGATCGAAGCTGTTCAGGTTCACCCGATAGATGCGCTTGAAGCGTGCCTCGGCCCCCTGGCCCTGATCGCGCTCGATAATCAGGAACTCGTTATTACCCTCAACCACTGTCATCTCACCGATAGCATAGGTGGGATCTTCTAGCAGGTAGTACCAGTAGTTGCCCGTAAAGGTGCCCGTTTCCAGATCGAACTCCTGGATCATCAGGCGGGTCTGGATCGGGTCGTCCTGGAGTGCGCCTTCCATCAACGGGTAGAGTATGTCACCGTCTTCGTTGATGGCCATTCCTTCCAGGCCACGGCTGCTGGGCAGGTTGGCGGCGGCAATGCGGCTGTCGCGGTCGGGCAGGTCGGCAAACTGTGGATGCTCAGGACTCTGCACATAGGGCAGGCCACGGGCGAAGGGTTCCAGTTCTGCCGGGTAGGGCATCGAGATGGGAGCTTGCAGCAGGCGGCCTGCGGCATCGGTATGCAGAATGTAGGGGCCAAACTCTTCACCGAACCAGAATGTACCATCGGGGGCCTGCTGGAACGACTCCAGGTCGAAGTCGGCACCCGTCAGCACCCGGTCGGTAGCGCCATTCACAATCGGCCACGGCACAAGGTTGTTCGGGTCGCTCAGTTCGGTGTAGCCAACCACCGCAACCTGACCGCTATTGAAGTCAATCGCCATCTCATACCAGCGCAGGCGGAAGTCGGCGCTGTTGGTTTTGGCACCAAAGCCGTTATCGGCCATGACCAGGAAGTTGCCGTTCCACTTGGGAATAACGGCGCTCACGCCCTGCACCGGCTGCGACGGGAAGGGCGGCGTGCGTCCGTTGTTGGGCCGAACTGCCGCACCTGAAGGCGGGCCAGGGGCGAAGGTATCGGCGGGCAATACGGCGCGGCCCAGCAGGGTCACAAAGGGGGCCGCATAGTCATCTTCTTCCGACTGAGCACGGGTCGCAGGTGCGCCGGTAAGGGCGAGGAGTAGCACACTGATCACCAGCAATGCCAGCAGCACGACAAGCAGCCGTCGTGGGCGAAAGGCATGTGTCACAAACATCACTACCCTCCTTGCTAGGTTGAAGCATATCACAAATTGATCACTTTGATGCAACGTAACACGCGCCTGTTATGTCCATATTAACTGGGAGTTAAAATACAGTTAACCTGATAGCAGGCAAGGGGTCAGTGAGCGCAGGTGAGCTTCGTAATCAGGAGTCGCGGCCTTCAGTTTCCCGGCGATTCTGCGCCGCCACCTCTGCCAGTACTGCATCATAGCGCGGGGCCATTGTCGCCCAATCGTAGGGCGCGGCTACATTGCGCCACGGCAGGCGGCGCAGCCTATGGCGGTGGTCAATAGCGTGCTGCAATCGGTCAACCAGTTCTTCTAAGCTATTGTACAGACAGTCGGCATGGTAAGTGGCGGGCAGCAGGTCGGGGTAGGTCAGGCGGCGTGGCAGGATGGGGATGCAGCCACAATAAAGCGCCTCAATGATGCCAATACCAAAAAACTCTTGCAGGGCCGTGCTCACCACAATATCAGCCTGATGCAACAGACGGCTGTAGGTGGCAAAGTCGGAAGCATAACCCCAGTGCAGCAGGTAGGGTGCCCACCGCTCACGGGCCAGCATAAAGCGCTCGGCACCCGGATCAACACAATCGCCTGCCATAATCAGCCGGAAATCGATGCCGCGCACCGCCAGCACTTCCAACGCCTCAAACAACTGCTCTGGCTGCTTGTCATAATCCCAGCGACTATTCCACAGAATCACAGCCGGACGGTTGGGGTCGTCTGTTCTAGGTGCAGGGGCATACGCCTGGTGACGCGCCAGGTCAATGCCAGGGGATAGCACCTGCGAACGGGTTGCAATCTGCTCAATCATGTCAAGCTCTTGATGATCGAAGTAACGCCCTGGCAAGTCGGCAGCGCTGCCAGAAAGGTGCGGCGGTGAAACTCAGAGTTGAACAGGATCGCATTGGCAGCCAGGGCGCTGGTGTAGTTGACCCAGGCAAAGCTCAGGTCGCGGGCGCGCTGATCGGGCAGGGGATAGGTAAGCTGGTTCTCGTGCATATACAGCACCATCGGCAGGGTCGGTGGCAACACATCGCGGGTCAGCGCCCGAAACGTTGTTACATCGAGCATATCGGTTGTTAGCAGCAGGTCGGGGCGCAGTGCCCGTGCCCGCACCATCCGCGTCATGGTGATGGCGGCACCACGCATGCGCCAGCGCCAGCCACCGATCACCGGCAGCGTCAGCAGATCGACAGTATGTGTACTGTGCGCTGCATACCCTTCGGCAACGACCGCGTGTGAGCCACCATGAAACGGGTTGAGAAAAAGGATCTGCATACGTCTATTGTACTGCAACCCCAGGAGCATACGTATAAAGGAGATCACAATGTATAACGCTTGTAACATATATATATGAAATATAATCTCTTTTGCCTCTATGCAAATTTCATTCATCCTGTATAATTAAAGTTGCGAATAACCCGAACAATCAACTCACTGCCTCAACTTACCAATAACCATCTTTTTCGTACGACAGAAGTCGTTCAGCACAAGAAACTCTGGCTTGCCTCTCGAAAGGAGATCTGTCATGGCTCGTTTTCGCCGCCAACGCGTGGTGCCCGCCCTGCTGCTTGCAAGTCTTGTGTTGCTGGTTCTCGTCATGAGCACGCTGCGTTTACGCAGTGCCGCTGCATCCGATCCTATTACACAGGCATGGCAGCGCGTGCAGGCGGCTGGCTCGTATCATTTTAGCAGCGAAGTTACCCAGATTACAACACCGCATGCAACCGTGCTGAACATTGGGCGTTCGAGTCAGGAACAGCATCTTTATATGGAGGGGCAGACGCACCTGCACGAACGTACAGCAGCGCTCCGGCTGTGGACGGGCGCGGGTAGCGTGCTTGATGCAGCGAGCGGCCTTGCTGTACGGATTGAAGACGGCAAGACGTGGGTGCGCGAAGGCAATGGGATCTGGCAGGAAGCCGATGGTTTTTCGGACACCATGATGCCGCAGGGCGACTTTATGGCCTACCTCGCAGCGGTGCGCGACGTGACTGCACACGCTCCGGAAACCCGCGCCGGTTTGACCTTTACCCGCTACACCTTCAGCCTGGATGGTCCAACGCTGGCAACCTATATGCGCGATCAGGTGGCGGCGACAATGCAACGGCAGGGCGAATTGCCGCCGGGGGTGCAGCTTGAAATCTCACCCTACTACGCTGGGCTTGCGGGGCACGGCGAACTGTGGATTGGCGAAGATGGCCTGCCAGTGCGCCAGCAGCTTGAACTAGCCTTCCCGGAACAGCACCAGGAACATGTCTCTGCCGTCATCACGGTAGACTTTTCCGACTTTGGCACGCCGCAAGGCTGGTTCGGTCTGCCAACCACATTTGATCCAGTGCCCACCCTGATGGGGCTGCTCAGCATTCTGTTATCGACGGCGTGTGCGCTGCTGCTGGTCAACTTCCGGCGTTCGCCAGTGCTTGGCAGCGTGTTAGCAATCAGCCTCAGCCTGATAATAGTGCTCAACCCGTTGTTGCAGCAGCTTCGGGTTGCCGATTTTCTGGCAACACAGACCGCCCGCGCCGCCGAGCAAGCGCAGGAACAGGCCGAGGTGCGCCAGATCCAGACGGCAAAAGCGCAGGCCGAGCAGCAGTTCGACCCGCACCGTAGCCCGCTGGCTGCCGTACAGCAGCGGCACGCCGCCGAAGCTGAGCTATCACGCCCGCCGCTGTATGCCACCGAACCATCCGCCACCAATCTGCAACAGGTAGATGTGGAAGCCGATGGCACCGATACCGACGGCGACGGCCTGACCGACTATGTTGAGGCGCTGGTTGGTACCAGTGCCACCAGTTTTGATACGGATGGCGACCTCGTGACCGATACGCTCGAAGTGCAGGGCTTTGTCTATGCAGGGCGTACATGGTACACCGACCCCTTTAGTCAGGATACCAACAACGACAGCCAGACGGATTCGAGCGAGTGGTTCACCGACCGCGACGGCGACGACATCCCCGACGACACTGACGACGACGGTGTGCCCGATCTTTTTGATGATGATAACGACGGCGATGGTGTGCCCGATACGCTCGACCTTTCGCCCATCTTTGCGAGCCGCAGCGACACCACCGACTACTATACCAACGAGAACCCGCTTGCACTGGTCATCGAAGACCTCACCCCTGGCAAACCAACCTTTGTTGACTTCCAGATCCGCCCCGAAAACCCCGAACATCTCTGGTATGCCACCCGCGTCTACGATTGGCCCGAAGACAATCAGGGCCAGATCCAGGAGACCGATAACAAATCGCTGGCCGACGTTGCCCGCGAAGAGGGCCGCTCCCCATCCCCCAGCGACGAGTACGGCGACATGAAGCTGATCCCCATGCTCGAACTGACCATTATGGGCGGCACCGATAATCTGCCACCCCAGGATGAGTTGCTCAACTACAACATTCTGGTCAATGATCTGAACATCAACGGGCAGACGGGCAAGGCTGTGTATGTGCCGCTGTCGGTGGTTGCCGACGAAAACACGGGCGAACGAGTAGCCTTCAACGGGCGCATGTTCTATCGTCCGGCGGGCACGTGGGGGCAGGCGCAGCAGGTGCGGTTGGTATGGGTGGTACAGGTCTTGATTGATGAGTGTAAAGAGTCTGATGGTAGCCAGTGTGCTACCTACGAAGTATACAATACCAATCAGGTGGTGCAGAGCTATTACGATAGCTGGAGCCTGACGGGTATGACCGTGCGCGAAGACCACGGCACCGAGTGGGGCATTGTCTATGAAGATCCGGCAGTCGATGAAGACCTGGATGCCAACGATCCGCTGTGGTTGCTGGTTGATGGCCTGGATCGCTCGTTTATCAACGGGCGCGATCAGGATAACGATGGCAACCGCGACCTGACCGTTGCTGAAATTGCACGCCGTTTTGACCGCACCCTGAACGGCAATGTATCGGCAGAGGAGCGCTGGAGCCTGCCCAATGCATTCCGGGTTGCCACAGCAAGCTATGAATACAACGACCTGGCACTGCTTACCACGACTGTCACCGAGACCAAACAACTGCTTGATACGGCCTTCGCCCCGCGCTGGACAGCCGCCGCCCCGATTAAACCGCTGCTGCTGCATGTTCACGAAGAAAACTTCCGCGCCCTCTCGCTCGATGAGATACCCAACAACACGGGCTATGCCGAGATTATCAGCGATGTGCTCACGCTCGACTTTGCTCCGATGCAGCGCCCCAATATCCCGCTGGATACACTGGCGGCGGTGCAGTGGTCGGCCTATTGCGGCACCCAATCGGGCGATAGCCTGAGCTGGGACAACTGCGACCTCGCTGCGTACTGGGAAGAACTGGGCGCGTATTATGCCCCCTTTATCGCTATTGCAGGCGAAGACCCGGAGATCACCGACGGGCGAATGGTGATGATGCAACTCTACTTCCTGGCCGTGGCACGTGGCCTGAGCAGCATGGTTGAGCGTGATAGTGTGGTGCAAATCTCCGACCGGCCCACCGCGCTTGACCGCACCCTCAGCTCGAATATCGGCGCATATCGGCGGCTCATTGCGCCCGCCACCGAAATGATCAAGGAGGTAATCAAGGCACTTGACATTGGCGGAGCCAACTCGATCAACAAGGTGCTGATCGAAATTGGCAAGTCGTTTAACAAGCGCTTCCAGGTCTTCGCCTCGCCATTTTCGGCCAATATTCGCGCCGAACTATTCAAGGGGTTGGGCACTGCTGCTCAGGTAACGCTAATTGTACTCACCGTTGTCATTGTGGTAATTGCTATTGTAGCGATTGTCGGGCTTGCCTTCTCCGGCAAATCGGGGGCCGAAATCGGCTTTGCGGTCTCCGGCCTGATCGCCACCCTCTATTCGTTCATCGGGCGTATCACCAAAGTTGCCACTGCTGTAGAAGCAGTTCGCAAACTCATTCAAGATGGCAGCACGCTACTTCGGGCGCTGACCGCAAGCTCATCGCTGATCAAGGTATCGGCTCGTGCCGAGATTGGGGCGGCCATTATCGGGGCGATTATTGCAATTGCGCTCTTTATTACGGTGGTGGTGGTCGAGGGGCTAGATCCGTTCGGGCCAACCTTCAACGCCTTGCTCGCGCAGACCATCGCCCTGATTATTTATCTGGCGATCCTTACTGCGCTGTCGCTCACTATCGTCGGGTTTTTCATCGTTGCAATCCTGGCTTTAATCGACCTGCTGCTGGTGGCGATCTGTGAGCTTGGCGTGGACGAACTCCGCAAGGTGCCCGGTCTGAATGGGGCGTGCTTCAGCATCAGCGGTATTATCGTAGCGGGCATTGCCAAATTGATCTATGCCTTCGACTCGATGATCGATACCAGCGAAGACCGTACCGACATGATCGTGCTGGGTGAGCTTGATCTCTCGCTTGCCGACCAGCAGCGCGGCTATGTGGAGGGCAATACCTTCTCGGTGAACCTGCCGATTACCACAACCGTGGTACACAAAGACCCGGCTCCCGAAAACGTGATCCATATCATTAAATATCTCTGGCTCTTCTCACAGAGCAATATCCGCAGCACCACCTTTGAGTACCAAATCTCCAGAGATGGCGCGGTCGATCTGGATGTAGACCGCAATGAGATGAACGATAAGTGGACGGTGACCAACGCACAGACCTACGCAGCCAAGCAACTGTACCGTGCCCAGAGTGTCAGCGATCATACACCGCTCACCTTTACGCTCGAAGCGGGCATCAACCAGTCGCCGGATGCCTTCCTCAACACGGGTTATGCATTGCCCGCCTACGAATGCTGGTCAACGGGCCTGCTAGCAACTGTCTGTTATGTGCGCCAGATCGACGGCTTCGACTCAAGCGGCCTGGAGATGCTGGTCTTTGATATCTTCCCCGATACGCTCGATGAGTTTGCCGAACTGGTCGATCAGGGCGATGGGGCGCTTGGCCTAGCGTGGGATGACACCTTCCCCTCGCTGCAAGATGCCGACGGCGACACCCTGCTCAGCACCACCTACGACGGCATCGACCCGGACGATACCACCTGGGATGCCGACGGCGACCGTCTTGCAGACAGTGTCGAACTGACGCAGCGCTCAGAAGGGCGTGCCTTTTCGCCGTTCCTGTGGGACACCGACAACGACGGCCTGACTGACCGCCAGGAAGCCAGCCTCGGCACCAACCCGATCCGCCGTGACACCGACAACGACGGCCTTGAGGATGGGCAGGAAGTGTACCACGAGCGCTTCACCTTCGATACAGCCACCGGCACCATCACCAGCACGGGCACGTATGGCGGCGGCTGGACGATGACAATCAGCGAAACAGATAGCGTGGGCACGATTTTCACCTCAACCGTACTGGTCACCTCCGACCCGTTGCAGGCCGACGGCGACGGTGACGGCTGGAACGACCTTGCCGAGTATCAACTGTACAACGAGCAGGGCCTGCCTTATCATCCACTGGTCGCAAATAGCACACCGGTTGCGGTACGTGCCCAGATCAGCGACCTGGATGGGATTGTCGGGCCAGGTGACGCACTGGTATACACCACGACGGTTGAAGTAACCCCCGACACCTTGCTGCAAGGCATCGGCGTGTTTGAAGTGGCACTGCCAGGGGTGCTGGGCGGCGATATCGAAGTGCAGCAAATCGATCTGTCGCAGGCGCAGGACTTCAGCGTGCGGCGCGACCTGACCGCCGCAAATGATGCCACCACCCAGGAAGTTGATCTGGCTAGCCTGGTACGCGCCCGCCTGAGCAACCTGAGTGCTGCTGGCTGGCGCTGGCGCGACGTAACCACCGAGACCCCGCTTGGCGGCTTTACCCGTCCGTCACGCCTGACTGACATTGCCCCGCCCAGAGCGACCGCCAGGATCGGTATCTGCTCTCGGCGCTGACCTCGGACAGCGATACACCGCTTGGCAATGGCGATATTCGTGCCTATGGCCTGTTTGATGGGCAGGCGGGTGCCGTCGAGTCGGATAGCGGGCCGTTCTTTCCCTATGGTGGCGACGATGCCTTCAAGCGGCTCGGCGGTGAACCAGAGGTAGCGTGCAACGATGCGGGCGTGTGTTTTGTAGTCTGGGATCACTTTGAACAGTGCACCACGGTCACGCTTGGCAACCTCGACTTTAGCGAGACGGAAGACCACGGCACCAGCGGTGTCGAGCCAGAGATCTACATTACCCGTACGGGCAGTGCCAGCGGTACCCCGGATCGGCAGATTGCGTGGGGATGGTATGACTCGGTTGGCAACGATACCAATGTTGATGCAGCGCCGATCAATATCAACCGTTCGCTCACCTTCTGCGGCAATGCTATCCTTGAGATGACCGAAGTTGACAATCGCCCGGATATTGACACACACGGCACCTACAACATCAATGCATCCAGCATCGGCAGCTTTACATGGTCGTTCAGTGGCGAAGACCCCGATGGCGACGACTGCGGCGGCTTCATTGGTATTGGCAAGCGGCGCTGCAAGATGTCTGGCACACAGCAACTCACTGTCAACGACCACAAGCTATCCGATGTAGTGGGCACCATCGTGAACGCCGACGCCAGCCAGCAGCGGGCGCAGTTCTCGCTGACAAACCTGTTCACAAGCTTGATAGGCGATAGTCGCCCCACTGTTGCCAGCGATGGCAGCGACTTCCTGGCCGTCTGGCACCGCGAGAACCGCACCAACAATACCAATCGGCTGGTAGCGCGGCGCTTCGACCGCAATGGGAATGTGGCGGGTCCGCTGTACGAATTGAGCGACGATGTGCCGCTTGGCCTGTTGCAGCCTGAACTGATCTGGCTTGGTGATCGGTATCGGGTAGTCTGGGCCGGGGGGGGGCAATCCGTTGGGCCGACCTCAGCCCTGAT
>JAAUSQ010000353.1 GCA_012033195.1 Chloroflexaceae bacterium | reverse complement strand
GGTGCCCGTCTTCAGGCGCACCAGCGGTAAAGCCGAGTGCCGAGAGGTCTTCGCCGAGTGCAACAGCAGCCTGTTCGCCGGCCCGCCCGCCCTGCCACGTCGTCTGACCCGTCACCATCCGCCCGCGCAGAAAGGTGCCCGTCGTCAGCACAAGCGCCCGCGCATACAACAGCCATCCGGTATGCGTTACCACAACAAAGCCCTGCCGTGTGTCGGGTAGCCCTTCGATCTGCTCGGTGCGGTCGGCGCTGGCATGCAGCGGAATGATGCGCTCAACCATCGCCTGCCGTAAATGCAGGTTCGGCGTGGCTTCGAGGGTTTCTTTCATATGGGTAGCATACAGGCGCTTGTCGGCCTGCGCCCGCACCGCCTGCACCGCTGGTCCCTTGCTCTCGTTCAGCATCCGGATCTGGATGAAGGTGGCATCGGTGATGCGGCCCATCAACCCGCCCATTGCGTCAATCTCGCGCACGAGGTGGCTCTTGGCTGGCCCGCCAATGCTGGGGTTACACGACATATGCGCCACTTTATCGAGGTCAATGGTCAGCAGCAGGGTGCGGCATCCCATACGAGCAGCGGCGTGTGCGGCTTCGCAGCCGGCGTGCCCTGCGCCAACAACTATCAGGTCGTATATGCTGGTTGGTGTGATAAACATAACGTAAAATCTTTGACTGCTCTCTTATTACGAGGCGGGGTGCACAGCACTGAAGCACCGGGCTGATACACCAAGCCCCTGCGGCTGTGCGCTCGTCTATCGTGCCTCGTGCTGTGCGCTTCCCATAGCCTCTGGCCTGTAGTGCGTTTTGGTACGCTACATTCTCATGTTATAATAGCCAATCGCGTGGGGCCTGTCAAAGCAATGCAAGGGGGAGCATTGGCAACTATTCTGATTGTCGATAATGATGTAGCGCTACTGTCGCGGATGGGCGGCCTGCTCGAACAGGCAGGCTACGATACGTTGCGAACCAGCGAAGTCGTGCAGGCCGAAGAAATGCTTGCCGCGCACGAGCCTGATATGATGCTGCTCGAAGTGAAAACGAGCCGCGATACTGGCTGGCAGTTGCTCGACCGGGTTGCCCCGCTGTGCCCTGTCATTGTCATCAGTGCAGAAGGCCGCGAAGAAGATGTCGTGCGCGGCTTGGAGGCGGGCGCAGTTGATTATATTGCCAAGCCCTACCGCTCAGCAGAGTTGCTGGCCCGGGTGCGCCTGCGCCTGACCCTCGCGCCGCCGCGTCCGGTGCTGGTGCCACCCGATGAACTACCGCCCGACCCCAACACCATTGAGGAACCCGACCCCGCCGAACTGGATGCTGTGCCGCTGACGGCCACCCCGCCGCCTGCACCGCGTGCCAATGCAACGCCCGTGTTTATGTCGGAAACAGAAGAGATGGCGCTGCTCCGTGCAGTCGGCAACAGTGCGCCCGAACAGCCTGCCACCGCTGCCCCGGCGGAAGATGTGCTACCGCCCGATGGCGACTCGTTGGGGTCACGGCTGCGGCTCGAACGACAGCGCCGCCGTATTACGCTGGTGCAGGCCGAAAACGATCTGCATATTCGCATGTGGTATTTGCAGGCGATGGAAGAAGAGAAGTTTACCCTGCTACCACGTGGGCAGATGGCCTCGCAGATGTTACGCACCTATGCGCAATATCTGGGGTTGAACACCAGCGAAATAATGGCCGAGTATCAGCGGCACTACTCGACCAACATGATGGAAACCCCGATGGCGTTTCGGGTTGATCGTCCGTTCCGGGTGCCGCGCTGGATCATCATGCTGGTTGCGGTGGTGCTGGCGCTGGCAGTCAGTGGCACCGCAATCTTCCTGTTCGACCCGGAAGGCGTGACGGCCCTGGGCGAGAATCTACGCGCACTGGTACCAGTTGAGACGGGGACGGTGGAAACACCAACCACTGCACCCGAACCCACCGCTGAGCCTGCGCCAGAACCGACCACCGCACCCACCCGCGAGCCAACGACCGCACCCACCACGACACCCACCCGTGCGCCAACCGCCACACCGTCGCCGCAACCGACGACACCGCCATCGCCTGAGGCCGCACCCCCAACACAAGCACCGAGCTAACGGCTAGTCTCTCGGCCGGTGCCGCGTGCCTGAGCCGACTTATACCCCGCTGCCGGTTGTCCAGACAATCGCTGTCAACACGATATGGAACGTCGCATGCGCCACCATTGCCGCTTCCAGGTGGTGCCGCCAGTAGAGCCACCCGAAGATGATGCCCGCAACGCTGTTGAGGGCGATAGTGCGTGCAATCAGGATGGGCGTAAGCGGGGCCAGTGCAGCGACGGCGGGCAGGTGGCCCACTCCAAACAGCACCGCCGCACCAATAATTGCGGCCCACATAACAACTGCAGCAGGGCGACGGTCGGCGGCGGTAGGGCGACCAGCAAGCCGCCACAGGCCCCACGCCAGCAGCGAGAGCACACCCCAGCGTAGCAGAATCTCTTCGGTCATACCTCCATACAATACACCCATAATGGTATACCCGATGGTACGGGGGCGCTTCAGCACTGGCAGCGGCAAACTCGGCACTCAGTATCGGCTTGAAGAGCATATCAAGGCCCAGTACGGCGAGGGTTGAAACCACGCCACCAGCCAGTGCGATGGGGAGTGCGGCCCGCAGCGCAGGCCAGATCGGTTCCGGGTTGGTGCGCCACTCGGCAAGCAACGAACGCAGGCCGATGCGTGGAGCCACCGCCGCACCAATGGCAACGGCTCCAGCGACCAGTATAGCAGTCTGAATCAGCGAGATCGCTGCCAGCACCGCAACGGGCGGGGCACCTTCGGGCAGTTCAAGCGCAGTAACCTGTTGTACCACCACGGGCACCAGCGAGGCTACGCCCACCGTGCCTGCTGCAAAGAGGGGCCAGAATTGGTTCCAGAACGGTCGGCGGGGTTGAAGATGTAGTGTCATGTCAATGTACTCCAGTTCAGCTATGTCTCAGGTACCTTGTGGTTCGGCAATCGTAATCAGGCGGTGTGTCATCTGCACGTGATCGTCAACAATGACCTTGTCACCGATGCACGAAACCAGCGTCAGCAGTTCTTCGCCCCTGGGCAGAATATAGTCAACCTCGTTGGGCAGTGCCCAGACCTGTTCGCGCACAACATACGTGTAGGCGTTCCCCTGATCGTTGTAGAGCGTGATAGTTGCCCCAATCGGCACTTCGTGCATACGTGCAAATGGAGCGCCGATATCGGGCGCATCGAGGAAGCGCAGCACATGGCCCCACAGCACCACATTCTCGCCGCTGCCGGGTTGGGCGCTGTAGAAATACCAGCCAACATCGTGCTTGGGGACAATCGGAATGTAATTGCTATCCAACCCCACACCAACCATCGGGCGATCCATGCCAATAGTATCAATCACAATACGGACCGGGTCGCCAGGTACGGGCGTAGCTTTGGGCGTCGGGGCCGCAATCGGCAAGCGTGCATCGGCTCGCAGTTCGGGCAGGTCGAGCGGTGCAGGTGGCGGCACAGTGGTGGGTGGAATGCTCAGCGCAGCATCGGCGCTGGTGGGTGGCACAGGCGCGGCAGGCGGACTGGTAGCGGGCGACGGGCTGCACGCGGCGCTAAGCAGCACAATGCAGATCAGGGGCATTATAATGTATCGCATATAACTATCCCAATTCTCCTCAGTTTATTGACCAGATCTACCCTGAAAACAGGTGTCAGATGTTGCACCCTATAGTATAATGAAAATTGCCCTTTCGAGCAGGGCAGTTTTGTGTCTCGTGCACGCAAAAGGTGTGGCAAGACAGTGAGGAAAGGAATTTTCTGGTTATGGACGTTCAACACCGATCAGTACGAGCGCGGGTGGTGGTGGTGGTGCTATTGTTAGGTGTGCTGGTTGTACTGCAACTTGGCACCAGCGCCTGGGCAACCCCCCTTCAGCAACCCAATCAACAGACCCTGCCGACTGCCACACCATCCGAGTCGCCTGTTGTGGG
>JAAUSQ010000352.1 GCA_012033195.1 Chloroflexaceae bacterium | reverse complement strand
ATTCGCGGCCACGCATCAACGCCAGATCACTCACGGCGCGTCGAAATGCATCTGGACGCTGCCGGCACTTGGATCGAGCAATCGCACCAGCAGTTTGCCGGTGGTGGTTTTGCCGGAACCGGATTCGCCGACCAGGGCCAGGTTGCTGCCGCGCTGGATACTGAAGCTCAGATCATCGACGGCATGGATGAAGGAGATCGGTGCGCGGAAGCGCCGCCGCCGATTGGAACGTTTCGTGAGTGCGCTGACGCGCACCAGTTCGATTATGGGTCAGGCCTGCCGGGCTTTGGGTCGGTTCGACCTGCGTTCTCGTCATTTTGTTTCTTTCCATCCGCGTAAGCCGCGCTAATTGAGTGGATGCCAGCAGGCGGCGCGGTGGCCGTCGCCGTGATCGACCAGGGGCGGAACTTCGTTGCGGCAACGGTTGGTAGCCAGGGCGCAGCGCGGATGAAAGCGGCAACCCGCCGGCGGATGCAGCAGATTCGGCGCCTCGCCGGCCAGGCTTATCAGCGGGCGTTTCGGGCCGGTGACACTGGGGAATGCGTGCATCAAGGCGTTGGTGTATGGGTGGTGCGGCGTGTGAAAGATCGCATCGGCACGCGCCAACTCCACAATCCGCCCGGCATACATCACCCCGATCCGGTCGCTCACCTCGGCGATCACCGCGATGTCGTGCGAGATATAGATCATGCTCATGCCGATCTTCTGCTGCAAGTGCTTCAACTCGCGCAGCAGATTGTCTTGCACAATCACATCAAGGGCGGTGGTCGGCTCATCGGCGACAATGATGTCGGGGTTGCAGGCCAGCGCCATGGCAATCACGGCGCGCTGGCGCATCCCGCCGGAGTATTCGTGGGGGTAGCGATCCATCAGGCGCGGCTCCAACCCCACCAGGGTGAAGAGTTCGGCCACACGATTGCGGGACTGGGCGTAGGTGTCCACGCCCTGATGCGCTTCCAGGGCCTCGATAATCTGCTCGCCGACGGTATACACCGGGTTGAGCGCATTCATGGCCGCCTGAAAGACCATCGCAATATGGCGCCAGCGGTAGCGTCGCATCTGCGACTCGCTTAGGGCCACCAGATCGACATCTTTGAAGCGAATCTGCCCGCGCGTGATCTCGCCGTTCTCGGCCAGCAAGCGCAGCAACGCACTTGCCACCGATGTCTTGCCGCAGCCCGACTCACCGACCAGGCCCAGTGATTCGCCCGCATCCAGGCTGAAACTCACCCCATCGACGGCACTTACATCGCCGGCGCGGGTGCGATAGGTGAGGGTGAGATTCTCGACTTGTAGTATTGGTTCCGGCATAAAGCGGTATTCCTTATCGACTGTCCGAACCGCAGCATCCAGCAAGATCGAATATAGCAATCCTTCCAGGACCGAGAACCGAGAACCGAGAACCGAGAACCAGGAACCGCTGGAGCAAGGCGCAGAACCGACTGCACAACCCGAATAGGATCGCTATATGCTATCGACATCACCAATGGTTATTAACAGACCCCCATGCGGATCGTCATGAAAGCGGCATAGGTTTAGCGAATGCTGAACCGGAACGAGGATTGACGGGCGCAGGCGCAACATCCGCCGGCACAGTTGCTGAGGTATGGGAGATAGATAGTATGGTTTTCCGTACCTGTCTCCGGCCCCGTTGTCGCCGTCGCTGTCGCTGTATTCGTCGCTGTCGGCTCCGGTGTTTCGGTTGGCGTCGGCGTATTCGTCGCTGTCGCCGTCGGTGTTTCGGTTGGCGTCGCTGTATTCGTCGCTGTCGGCTCTTCACCGGCATAGACCGCAACAATCTGATGTTCGCCTGCCGGAACACTCACAAAGCTTGTCTGCCGGCCGGTGATCGTTTCGGTCGTCATATCCACCACCAGCCCATCAATTCGCACCTCAGCCAGGGTACGCCCGTGATAGGTGGTAGGCAAGCGCACACTCTGGGCATCGGTACTGTATGCCGGGATAGCGAGATTAAATTGCAGAATGCCGGTACTCGGCTCCCAATGCAACTGCGACAATGAACTTGCAAAGCGCGCTTCGGTAAACGTCAACCAGCGCTCGGCCGTCCAGATCGGAAGATTCAGGCTGCGCGCATAGGCAAGCGTATCGTTCACCCAATCAAGATGCCCATAGGCGATATAGTCGGTATGCCACTGAGTCATAACCGCAGTGTAGCCGCCGGACTGGCTGTTGTCGATCATGGTGCGACTCACAGCCGCCGCTTCAGGATTATCGAGGGCTGCGGAATACTGATCAAACGGCGGCTCAAGGTAAACAACCACCTGGGTATCAATCAGCGAGGTTGTTTGCTGAAAGGTATTGATCAAGTGACCCTGGGCGTCCAGAAAGCGCATCGGCAAGCCGGTACCATTGATATAGCCAAAGTGGATCGTGCCGTCTTCATCAAGCATTGACGGCCCCCAGGAGTAGAAATCGGTGTTTAAAACGGCGCGGTCGTTGGCCCCAAGGTACTGAGCAGCGATTTCGGCCGGCGCCGTCCATGCCGGCCATTCGACCTTATGGGCGCGAACGGTTTGCGAAGGCGTACCATAACCGCCGCTACTGAATTCATCCAGAATGCGTTGATACCCGGCTGCGAGATCGGGAATATCATCATCGCTGCCGGGGCCGTAGGGATGGATGGCAATCTCGTGACCGTTATCCCGCCAGGCATCCAGGGTTGCCGGATCTGGAATGCCATAGCGCGACACATAAATGGTGATCGCGGCATCATAGGCCTCGACCGCATCGATAAGCAATTCGTAATAGCGCTCGTAGGTAGGGGAATTGCCGTGCGAATCACTCGTAAGCACCAGAGTCGTTCGGCTCGCAGCCGAGTGATACCAGAGCTGCGGCAGCGGCATAGTTTCAGCGAGCAAATCAGGTGTGTACGGTTGTGTTCGAATGCCTTCAGAGAGTTCCGTGTTTTCCATGATCTGGTATAAGCGATTTTCCTTTTCATGAAATTTATTCATGTGCAGTTCGTCGTTTACCCAGAGATAGATAAGTATAGCACATGCCAGTCCCGTAGACAGTCCAACGAGGTTAATAAAAAAAGTTGTTTTGTGTCTGCTGAAACTGCGAAAGGAGATTAAAAAATTGTGACGTAGCATATCAGAATAATTTAATGTTGTATATCTTGATTTGCGGATAGCGAAAGGCCGTATATAACAAATCACATCTATCCAATAGGATAGCCGAGCCCGAAAGCCGGATTTAGTTTTTAGTGTGCTAACAAACTTTTCTTCCAGATCACCCTCTACTTCCTCAGCCAGGTCGCTTCTCAGAAACCAGCGCAGGAATTTTCTGGCCAGAGTGGGAGGCGTATTTTCTTTCATCGTGATAATGCAGGAAATTGTTCCCAAAGGGAAACTTTGAAATCCCTTGATTCTTTAAGCGCCCTTCTGCCATAGGCTGTTATTGAAAAAATCCTTTTCCTTCTCCCACCACGTTCTGCCGTCGCCAGGCCCATCTCAGATTTAAGAAATCCCTTTTCCTCAAGGCGTACAAGGGTTGAGTGAACCGCACCAATGGAGATGCCTCGGCCAGTTTGCGATTCAAATTCTTCTGCGATTCTGAAGGCATATGCTTGTTCTCCCAAAATGCCAACAAGCAGCAAAATGACCTCTTCAAAGTCGCCCAGGCGGGTTTCGATCATATATTAGTTACTAGATTGTAGAGGTTATACGTGTTAAGATGATATTAGGTTCTATTTTTTAGTAAGGAATGAAAAATATTTAGGAGGAAGGCATGAATTAACTAGGATGGCGATGCGCTCATTCTCTAAGTGAGTTTATTGGGTTGGCGTAAGCGCAGTGGAACGTTTTCGCTCCGACTGTTACCGTTGCGATGGCAAGTAAGGACAACAATGGGAAAAGAAACATTTCTGGTGACAGAGTAATATGATAAGGGAACTGCTCAAAGCCATTTTGTGGTGGCGAAACCAGATTAACGGAAAAGCAAGCATACTACTCATCA
>JAAUSQ010000351.1 GCA_012033195.1 Chloroflexaceae bacterium | reverse complement strand
AGCCTGTGCAGTAGTATAGCAACATATAAGTGAACATGTTTACTTATTCGCAAGAGATTTACTGGAATGCCCAAACCACCGGGACGCACGAACCAATGGGGACCAACCTCCAGGAATAGGCGGGCACGCGGGTCGTCTGAACCAGGGCACGTTCTTCGTCGGTGCGGGTGAAGTGTGCGAGCACGTCTTCAAGATCCCAGTGTCGCTGCATGGTGATTCCGTGTTCCTTGCGTTTGTCATATGCTCCAATAAGGAGTAGTATCAAGGAAAGACAGAAATGGTAGCCCACCCCGATGGGGCGATGCCTGCGGCTCTGGGTGGGGGTCGCGCGCTGCGCGGGTCTGCCTGCCGGTGGGCAACAGCCGCGAGCGGCAACCGTCGTATGGCGTGGTCGATCTGAGCACCCGCACCACGCATCTGGTGCCCTATGCAACGGCGGAGGCCCTGTCCACCACCGCTTTCCTGCTTGATCAGCAATTGCGCTGTCCGAACACGCAGCTGACCATCAGCTGGGATAATGCCAGCCACCACCAAGCGGCAGCGGTGCGGGAGTATCTGGCGGAGGTCAAGGCCGGGAAGACCGAGGAGGAGTGGTCGATCAGATGGCGGGGGTTTGCGCTGCACGACCCTAGCCCGAACCCGCTAGAAGACATCGGGCATCAGGCGCAGACGTTTGTGCGGCAACCGTGGGCGAAGCTGACCAGCTTTCTGGACGTCACCACCGCGTTTAAGCAGTTTCTGGCGGGTCAGGTGTTCGATTTTCCGAAGTTGCATCGCTACTGTCCTGATGTACAGGTGAGTTGATGCGCACGGCACAACTCCGCCATGCTCCGCTCGCCTGACAGCAGTTGCAGGACAACCTGACTCTTGAATTGTGGGGTAACCTTGCGTCGCTTGTTCATGTGACCTTGTTCCTTTCATGGACTATGATACTGCATTTAGTACCGTGTCCAATCTCAGGGGGTCACTTCAGATAAAGAAAGTACAAGGAGAACGACATGCAAGAATTTCTGTGGATGGATCGCATCGGTACGATGCAAAGCGGTATTGACATGCTCGATAGTCTTGGATGGGACATCAGTACTTTTTACGATGGGTCTTTTTGGTTTGTGCGTGCTGGAGAGAAACCCATTTTTCGAGCTGCGTCACGCGAATCTGTGGATGCCTTCTTATATGGTATGGCATTATCATATAGTGTTGTTCCGCAAACAGTGTTAGATCAGTTTCGACAAGAAATGGCAGATTAGCTCGCGAACACAACGCAAACCAATGTGCGGGGGAGCAGTGGGACGTGGACACGGGGGTTGGTGTATCTGCGAGCACGCTGGTACGACCCGGCGAGCGGGACGTTCCTGGGCAGAGACCCCTTCGCGGGCTATCCCACCATCCCCTACAGCCAGCATCCGTACCAGTACGGCTATAGCAATCCGGCCCTGTGGACGGATCCGAGTGGGGAAGCTGTCCCCCCTTCAAGTCACATGTATTGTCCTTTTGGGTATTTTAGTGGGCTGGACCAGGATACTGGTCGGTATGTTTGTGTCAAAATCTTTTCCTTCCTACCTGGACCTGTATCGGTACCGTGGGGTCAATCTACGCAAGATATTGGGATCGCGGATCCCAGTCCCCTTGGTATGTGTGCTCCTATCGTTGGAATAACAAAGGGGGCATTAGCAAGATATCTCGCTAGTACAGGTGCCATCAGTTGGATCAGTGACTCAGGACGCCTCCTCCAGCAAGCGGGGTACAAAATTAATAATCTCCCAGCATTACGTGCAATTCGAGTGCGTAGCCTGGAGGCGATAGATAATATTCCTGGTGGGGAAGCATTATTTCAAAAACGGCTTAAACAGCGACCTGGTTATGCTTTTCAAGCACGACGAGCATTGCATTATGCCGAGCGAGGTGAGTTGATTGAGATTGAACCAGAGATACCCTTTCCGGGTTATTTGCATCCTGGTAAACCAGACTTACTGCTTTCAGGTAACCGTTTCGTTGAAACAAAAGCACTCGACAACTGGGCACACAAGACTTCATCGCAGCAACAAGGTATAATAACAAGTCTGGAAGGCGAAGTGAATCGTTATCTCAGTGATCCAACTTATACACTGCTTGTTGAAGTGAAGGGTACTCGTATTCCTATACAAATCGAAGCCGTTTTGCTCAGATTAGAAACAAATTACCCAGGACGACTAACCTGGGTGGCAGTTCCATAAGAAAGGTCGAACCGATGCAGAAAGATCCGCGCTACGAGCAATGGATTCGGGATATCGGTACAACATACTATGCTTGTGCCGGGGCAAGGAATCTTTCACAACCACGCGAGCTCGTGGATTGTGTGCACGCAATAGGCGGCAATTTTGTGGATAGTGGGCGTAAACACCTGGATCCCAATCCTGTGGAGGCCTGGGCGAAAGCGGAGCACCTCCCCCTTCTCCATCTTGAGCACCCCGACCTGCAGCACGATATTCCATTTCCATCACGACCGTGGGGCAGCGGCAGCCTCTTTGTATCGTTGCACACTGGCTATGTAGGCTTGTCGCAGGATATGGATTATACTGATAGTCCCACCGTTATTGAAGCGATAGCGGCAGGCCAATTGGCGCTAGCAAAAAAGCTCTATACGTGCTTCCAGCCCGCCTTTGCATGTATTGACATTCACGGGAAACATCTGCCAACCGAGCACCAGATTCGGAACCAAGCGCTTCCCACCATTTTATGGGCAAACTTCTTTGGTCCCGAGTATGTTGCCCACTACGGGAAGGAGTATCTGCTGGCTGCACCAGGATGGTACACCGAAGTATTAGAAGATGGCGGGGTACTGTATGTAATCTCCCCCCGCTTTCTCCAACGGGAAGCGGTGGTGTCGATGCGGCAGATAATCACCTACTTTCGTCGGATTGCGCCGCGTGTCAAGGCGTATCGTGCTAAACCATTTCCGGGTACGTACTGAGCCACAATGATGTAGTAGCACGATGGGCTGGGGCACACCCGCGTCTTCACCTACAACGCCGTCGACGTGCAGGTCGCGGCAGCGGATGCACTGGGCGTGGAGACGCGCTGGACGTACGACCGGCGGGGGGTTGGTGGTCCGCCGCGCCGACCCACGCGGGGCGGCCTTCGATGTGACCTACGCCCACGATGCGCTGGGCCGCACCACGACGATCACCGCACCGCAGTTGGCGGCCACCATTGTGATTACCCCGAACGCGCTGGGCTGGCGCACCGCCCTGCACGATGCGACGGGCACGACGACCTTCGCCCACGACGCCTGGGCCGCATCGAGTCGGTCACCGCCCCCGGCACGGGCACGGTCGGCTATGCCTACAATCGGCGCGGGCAGCGCACCGGGCTGACCTATCCCGATGGCACTGCGCTGACCTATGCCTACGACCCGGCGGGGCGGCTCGAAACGGTCAGCGCGGACAGCACCCCCCTGGCGACCTACACCTACGACAGCGCCGGACGCCCGCACACCCTGACGCGGGAAAATGGCGCGACCACCACCCACATCTACGACCAGGTGGGCCGCCTTGCCACACTGACGACCGCCGTGGCCGACAGCACCGTGCTCAGCCTGACGTACACCACCGACCGGGTCGGCAACCGGCGCACCGTGCAGGCCACCACCCCCAGCGGCACCCGTGTGCTCACCCACACCTACGATGGCCTCAATCGCCTGACCGGGACGGTGGAGCAACCGGGCAACACGCACGGCTTCCGCTACGATGGCGCGGGCAACCTGTTGCGCCAGCAGGTCAACGGCATCACCACCACGGTGCAGACGTACAACAACGCCCAGGAAGTGGTCGCCTGGCACTACGATGCGGCGGGCAATCGGCTGGGCAGCGCCCCGGCTGCGCTGGACAACCGCTACGACGCCCTCAATCGGCTGGTCAGCGTGGGGGCGGGGGCTATTCAGTACACGTATAATGGCGATGGGGTATTGGTGGCGACGACACGCGGCACCACCACGACGAGCTACACGGTA
>JAAUSQ010000350.1 GCA_012033195.1 Chloroflexaceae bacterium | reverse complement strand
TGCACAAGCTGGAAAACTCGCGGGTGTGGGCATCCTGGCGGGTGAGGTAGTGCTCGTGAACACGCAGCGTTTCGGCCTGGTGTGTGCGCAGCATCTCGGCACTGCGCGACAGACTCTCGATAGCGGCGGGGGTCGGAGCGTGCCCGCTCATCAAGAACTGCTGCTGCTGCTGCATAAACTGGAAAAAGGTCTGCGAGAACTCGGCCTGCTGCTGCAAGTACTGCTCGTGAATCCGCAGCGTCTCGGCCTGATGGTCGCTGAAATGCTTCAGGCTGCGTTCCAGGCTTGCCAGAAGCACAGTGTAATCAATTGGCATAAACTCATTCTCTCCATTCTCTAAGCTAACAACAGGGTGCGGCATCTCTGGCGCGGGTGCGGCGGGCGCTGACAGTACTTCAGCAGGTGCGACAGGTTCGGCGGGCGCGGGTATTGATACAAGTTGTTGCATTGTTGCAACTGCAACAGGCGGTGCGGGCTGCTCCGCTGGTGCTGCTGCCGCTGGTGCTGCTGCCGCTGGTGCAGCAGGTGTGGCAAGACTGCCGACGCGGTGCCCATCATTGAGGGCTTCTTCGAATGCGCGGCGGGTCTTGTCGCTGACATAGTTGCTGCCACTTAAACGCACCGGGACACCCTTGCGCTTGCTGGTGGATCGCGCAGGCGGCTCGACATAATATTTATCGGTGGGATGGAGCGGCACCCCTGCCACGCGCAACTGCACAATTGCATCTTGCAACTGACGGTCGCTGTCCTTCTTGCGGCTCTCGTTGAGCGCAATAGCGAGGTGCGGACGATTGCCCAGAATATCCTTTACCAGATTGGTTAGCACACTGCGCGGGCCAAACTCCACAAAGATGGTGCCGCCATCGTTGTAGATCGTTTCGATCTGGCGCTGGAACAGCACTGGTTCGAGCATCTGACGTGCCAGCATCTGCTGCACGGTAGCCGGGTCGGTCGGGTAGCGCTGACCGGTTGCGTTGGCATAGACGGGCAGGGCGGGCGCATGAAAGGTTGCCTGCGCCACAGCCTGCGCGAAGGGGTGCTGCGCATGGGCCACTAGCGCGGTATGGAACGCAGCGGCCACTGGCAGCAGCACACAGGAATAGCCCTTGCTGCGGAGTACCTCGTGCGCCTCGTGGACAGCGGCGGTCGGGCCAGCCAGCACCACCTGACGCGGCGAGTTCCAGTTTGCAATTTGCACCTGTGGGAAGTGTTGCAGGTCGGTCTGGAGCGTATCCAAATCAAGATTGCCCGAAACAGCCAGCATGGTTCCGGCATCCGCATGCTGGTCGGGCAGCGGGCCATGAGCCTGCCCGCGTGCCTTGACGAGCATAAAGTAGTCGCCGTCGTCAATTGCGCCAGCCGCCCAGAGTGCGGTCAGTTCGCCGAAGCTATGGCCGGCCAGGAATGCGGGCTGTAATCCGGCTTGCTGCAACAGCTTGTACAACCCGGCACTCAGCACGCCGATAGCAGGCTGAGCATAGCTAGTCTGTTGCAGCAAGCCGGTCTGTGCCTCGCGCTGTTCGTCGGTGAAGGCGGGCGCAGGGTAGACCACCTGCGAGAGTGGCTGCTGGTTGGCGCTGGTAAACAGGCTGTCCATATAAGCAAAGGCGTGGCGCAAGATTGGGTAGTTCATCGTCAGTTCGCGGCCCATTTCGAGATACTGCGACCCCTGCCCGGAGAACAGCGCCACCACACGCCCTTCGGTGGGCAGGCCGTGCTGCCGATAAAAGATGCCACGTGGATGTTGCCACTGTTCGGCATCTGGTTGGCGGCGCAGCATTGGGATACTGTTTTGCAGGGCAGTGCGGGCCTCGTCCAGCGTTGCAACCACAAAGCCAAGGCGGGCATGCCCCTGCGGAATGTGTGGCGTTGCGGGTGGCGCAACCAGTGTAGCATAATGCTGTGCGGCTTCGGCGCTGTTCAGACGAGAGGCCCACGCTTCGCTTTCGGCCAGCAGTGCGGCGGGCGTTGCGGCAGACAGCACAACCGGGCGGGCCGTGTCGTGCAGACGGTACGGGTTGGTGTGTTCGCTGGTATATTCTTCAAGCACAATATGAAAGTTGGTGCCGCCAAAACCAAAGGAGCTGACACCTGCGCGGCGTGGTGGGCCGTCTTGCGCCCGCAGCCAGGGGCGGGTCTCGGTGTTAATATAAAAAGGTGTTTCTTCAATTTTAAATTTCGGATTTGGTTCGCTTACGTTAATCGTTGGCGGCAACACTTTGTGATGCAGCGCAAGCACTGTCTTGATCAGACTGGCGGCTCCGGCGGTAGCTTTGGTGTGGCCGATCTGCGACTTGACACTGCCGAGCGCTACCGTGCTGGCGGGCATGGTACGGTCGGCGAAAAACGTGCGAAGTGAATTAAACTCGGTCATATCACCCGCGACGGTGCCGGTGCCGTGTGCCTCAATCAGGCCGACTGTCTCCGGCGCGAAGCCAGCATTTTCGTAGGCGGCCCGCAGTGCCCGCGCCTGTCCCATCGCATGGGGCGCATAAATGCTCTTATGGCGTCCGTCGCTGGAGGTGCCGATCCCACGCACCACGGCATAGATACGGTCGCCGTCGCGTTCGGCATCTTCCAGGCGCTTGAGCACCATCATACCAAGCCCCTCGCCAACCATCATCCCGTCGGCATCTTTATCGAAGGGGCGCGGCTGATCGCCCTGCGAGAAGGCGGGCGTTTTGCTGAAGCACATATACATCAGGATCGAGTTGTCGGTATCCACGCCGCCCGTAATCACCATATCGCAGCGGCCCTCTAGCAGTTCGCTGACGGACATCTTCATCGCGGCCATTGAACTGGCGCAGGCTGCATCAACGACACAGTTGGTGCCGCCAAGGTTCAGGCGGTTGGTGATGCGTCCGGCGATGACATTACCGAGCAGACCGGGGAAAGCGTTCTCTTCCCACTTGACATAGGCGAGCTTGATCTTTTCGACAATACGGGTGATGTCTTCTTCGGCAACGCCCGAACTGCGCAGCGCTTTCTCCCAGATGGGGTACTGCATCCGGGCGATCAGCGGGGTAATCAGTTTTTGCCCCCCGGTGACACCCAGGATTACGCCGGTACGGTCGCGGGCGAAGTCACGTTCTTCGCTATAGCCCGCGTCCTCCATGGCTTCTTTTGCCACCACCAGACCAAGCAACTGTGAAACGTCGGTGACTTCAAGAATGTTGGGCGGTAGGCCAAACTCAAGCGGGTCGAAGTTGATATCGGGCAAGAACCCCCCCCCGCCGCGAATATGTTTTATCGGGCGCTTTCGGGTCGGGGTCGTAATAATCATCTCTATTCCACCGTGAAGGGGGTACATCAATGATGCAATCTATTTTTTGCAGGATATTATGCCAGTATTCACGCAGGTTGCGTGCCTGCGGAAAGATACCTGCCATCCCGATGATGGCTATCGGGGGAAGCTGCAAAGGCCGCACTATGCTCCAATCCTTTCTCTACAGTAGTTCCCTACTCCTCATCGCTATGGGTGAGCCGTACCCAGTTTCGCACAAAGTTTGCCAGTTGTCTGTCGGATACATTACATGCCCCTTTTCCAGGATCGGATTTTTGATCATTGTGTGGGGCTAGAATTGCAGGCAACACAAGACCACCGAATGCACGCTGGCAGTTCGGGCGTGTATGCTCGACATTGTCCAGGAGCAGGCATATCAATGCGAAACAGGCTCGGCTGCTTCGCCGCTTGACAGAATGACACTATTATACCCGAAGAATCTCCAGCGATGTTTCGGGCAATACGAAGCAAGAGCTATGCCAATCGTTTCCGGCGGCAGCCAGTGCTGCGGCATAGCCCGGTATGGGCGGCAGGTCGGCAAGTGTCCAGCGGGTATGTTCGGCGGGGTCGTCGTGGGTTGCCAGCAGGCGAGCGGGTGCGGCGGGTGTAAGGCTGACTACAAACTGCTTGAGGCTGAGGGCTAACCCTGCGCCCCGTGCCTTGATATAGGCTTCTTTGCGTGTCCAGCCGACAAAAAATGCAGTGCG
>JAAUSQ010000349.1 GCA_012033195.1 Chloroflexaceae bacterium | reverse complement strand
GGCTAGATGGATGTGCTCCACCTAACCCAGCAGTATGCCGCATCATTGGGCTGGTTCCACCCTCGTCACAACTGGCGAAAGTCATCTTTAATATGATAAGCAAGCCCGTGCGCTGGCACGGCGGTGATGGCCCGGCAGCGCAGCAGGCATCGAATATCTCTTCCGTCGTTGCGGAGATGTTGGATCAGATGCCAATCTGTGCGGTGATATTGGGTCGCGACTGGATGTGCGCAAGGTCACGGTGGAGTTCCACCAGTTGAACAGGGGAGACTGGAACAATATTGCAACGTTTGCTGATGAGCTTGATAATGGATTGAGCTTCTCCCAAGGGCGACGGGTGGTCACACGGGAGATGCTAGACCGCGTAAAGCGGAGGCGAACGAAGGAACGCACACGAGGATAAGCAATATATCGAAACAAAAAAAGGCCAATGCCGTGTGATGCATGTGTTGCGACATCAACCTGTATCACGTTGCGACACGAACCCGTGTGTCGTTACGACATCAACCCGTGTTTTCAGCAATTCAGTAGTGGTACCCCCAGCGGGATTCGAACCCGCGATCTTCACCTTGAAAGGGTGACGTCCTAGGCCGCTAGACTATGGGGGCCTCTCTTCACAACTCTTACATTTTAGCATAACATTCCGTTCTTGCAAGTAGTTTTTTCGCTCATCTGCCCCCCGTTTAAGGCACACACCAGAAGATTGTCAGTGCATTTAAATAGATTGGTGTATTATAATGAGAGCCACGGATAAAGCAACTGCTCTCAAGAGGACGGAACAAACTATGATGATCTCTGGTGCGAAGGATGCTACCCTTACGCAGGTACGCCTCGTTGATATACACGGAACACTCTATTATGACCTGACGTATACCCACGCCGATGATACTACTCCTCGGAGCGCCCGCGTTGGTAAGGATGATATCTACCCCGACCCCCACCCCGGCGATAGCGTGCGGATAAGGTATGTCATGAATGTGGTGACGGAGATACAACATGCAAGCTAAGCGCCCCCCCTACCCCCGCATGCTGCACCGCCTCGCGGCGCTGCTTGGTGTGCTACTGCTGCTTGCGGCCTGTGCGTTGCCCTTCAACGAAGAGCGGCGCTACCTTTCTATGATTGTCACCCACGCCCGCAGCACCGCCCAGATTCTGCAAGAGTTGCAAACCTTGACCACGCAGGCCAACCTGGGCGACCGGGTGTGGGAAACCAATGTCAATGGCCAACTGGCGGCCCTGGAATTGCAGATCGCTGAAATACGCACCGTAACACCGCCTGCCCAGTTTGCTAGCTTTCATCAGCGCTATCTCGATACCATGAACACCCTTGAGCAAGGTATCAGCCTCTATAGTCAGGCAATGGCGCTGCAAAACAATCAGCAATTGCGGGATGCCTTCGCCCGCATCCAGCAAGCCCAGCAGACAATTGATACAATGGGCCAGCAAATGCAGGCAACGATGGAAGCATCTCAGTAACCTGTCTGCATATCCAATCAGCGCAGCCGTGGCGGGTCTGTCAGAGCAGACCCGCTTTTTTGTTGAAGCTTTGACGGATGCTGGTATAATGGGGCAGCACTACCAATGTCGGCAGTCGCCTGCCCATCCATCCTTCTCTATGAATCGAAAGAGAGCATTTGTATGCGCCATCGCTGGTTATTTCCACTGATTATCTGTCTACTGCTCTTCAGCACCCTTGCACCAGTCCAGGCTGAAATTGTTCGTGTCGAATTTCCCGACGACGAAGAACCACGTGAGCCGATCCTTCCTGAGGAAGAAGTTGAACGAATCAGTATGTTACAGGACCTGACTGTATCGTTTGTGCTCAGTCCAATCAGTCCCGACGATACAACCGTGCTTCAGGCGACCGTCGACTTTTCATCGTTTGAAACGCAGGTGAACTTTCTGAACATTCAGGATGGTTCGTTAACACCCGCCGGAGATTTTCTAGAAACAACCTTCGCCCTGAGCAACTTTGCATGGCGCGATGGGCAGACCCTCACCTTTGTGGGGTTTGATCAGAACTTCAACCCGGCAGTGATTTATGTTGACCGCACGACCGGTGCGATCTCGTCCACGCCACTCCAACAGATCCCCGGCTTTCCGGTGAGCCTGTCGCCCAACGGCACCCGTCTGCTGATTGCCATTCTGCCCGAAGAGCCGCTGTTCGAAGAAGAGCCGACGGTAGAGCCGCTCCCCCGAAGAGCCATTGCCCCGAAGAACCCCCGCCCCGGCGACCCCGGAGCCAACCACTGTACCGACCGAGCCGCCTTCCGCCTCTGCACCGGGTGCAGGCTCCACCAACGACCATAGCCACCTGCTCGAGTCGCCGTTTGATATCCGCTTGCAACTGCGCCCCTCCAGTGTCAATCGCATTCCCGAAGACGTGCAACGGCTGTTGAAGCTGCAAGAAGGCGACGATGATACGCTTGAAGTAGCCAGCGATGAAATTCGCCTGTCGTATTTTGACCTGAACACGCAGGAAGTGATTGACCTGATCAACCTGCCCGAAACCAGCGGCCTGACCAGCCTGCCCGCGTGGTCGCAGGATGGGTCGCGGTTGGCAATCACCCGCCTGACCTTCGATGGCATCACCGAGATTTTCCGAGGTAACACGGGCCTTGCAAACACGCTGGTGCGCGACACACTAGGGCAATTGCCACCCGCCGAGAACCCACTGCTGCAAGGGAATGTTGTAGATGTGTTTGATCTCTCGGATCGCTCCAATGTCCGGGTTTCGCAGTTGCGAGCCGGCGAGGGCAATGGCGATACCTTCGGCTCTGTATCGTGGAGCACCGACAATCAGTTGCTGATGACAAAGATGCAGCGTCCGGCCCGCTTGCAGGGGCGTACCTACCCGATCTATGCCTACCCCGAAAGCTCGTATGTCCGGTTTTACAACAACGCCTTGCAGCCGGTCGGCGAGTTTGTCGCACCCGAAATCGCGGCCCCCAACTTTATGAATTCGCAGTTTGTCTCGCCGGGTGAGGTCATCTTTGATGGTATCTCCGGTCTGAGTGGGCGCATCTTCTATTACAATGTGGGCACCGGCGAGTTCCGCGAGATTTCAAACCGCTCCGGGTATTACACGCAGGTCTTTGCCTCGCGGCTCTCGCGGCAACTGGTCTTCCTGTATACCTCGTTCCAGAACCCACCTGAACTGTACCGTGACAGTTGGGAAGGTGGCGCACTCACTGCCCTAACGTATAACAACGTCGAACTGCAACAGATGAGCCAGACCCAGGTAAATGAAGTCGCGTTCACCCTGCAAGATGGTGCGGTACGACGGGGTTACCTGGTGCAGCCTGCCGGCGCACCCTTCCCACCCCAGAATGCACCGATGGTCATCTGGCAGGAGGGCGGCCCTGGTCTGTTTATGACCAGCACATGGGCGACCAATGTCGAAAGCCCCTATGTGTTGCTGCCCAACTTTGGTATTTCGGTGCTGGTGGTGCCGCTGCCCGGACGCGAAGGCTGGGGGCCAGAGTTCTACAATGGACTGGCGCAGCCGGGAGCATTTGGTTCGATAGACATTGATGAGATGGCCCAGATTGTACGTCAGATGCACGCGCTTGGCTGGACATCGCCCGACCGCACTGGCGTAACAGGGTGCTCGTACGGTGGCTACTTCACCAGCCAGAGCATTGTGCGCCACCCCGACCTGTACGCCGCCGCCAATACACAGTGTTCGCTGCTTGATACGCTGGTAGAGTGGCAAACCGGCTTTACCTGGTTTATGTCGTACTTGATTGGCACCTCACCGCCGCTGTCGGTTGACACGTTCCTGGGCAACTCGCCGCTGTATGGTGCCGAGAATGTCCGCACACCAACCCTGATTTTCCACGGCGACTTCGACTTCTTGCCCGTCAGCATTGCCGAAACGTTCCACGAGCGGATTGCGGCAACCGGCACAACCGTCCGCATGCTGAAGTTCCAGGGTGAAGGGCACGGTCTAGGCCTGCCCGAAAATCAGATTACCGCCGCCCAGGAGCAAATCACGTGGTTCCGGCGGTACCTGGCAACTGG
>JAAUSQ010000348.1 GCA_012033195.1 Chloroflexaceae bacterium | reverse complement strand
GGGTCAGTATTCGGTTCAACAGTATCTGGTTCATCGGGTGTTTCTTTCGGTAGGGGCGACCTGTGCTATGGGGCGATAAGGGTGCCATTGTTTGTATTGTACAGGGTGTATCGTTTGCGCGGCGTGTGCATCCAGTGTACAATTCCTTGCGGTTTCAATGTATGGAATTACGTAGGATTGCATGATACTCTTAGCTCTGCCCCCCGATCTCAACGATGAGCTTGCGTATGCCGATCATTTTGTGCAGCAGCGGCTCGGCGCACGGCCCGAAGTCGCCAAACTATCGCAGCGCTACCTGGCAAGCGTTGAAGATCTTAAATTGCGGGCCGCCCTGGTGCTGCTGGCGGCGCGGCCTGGTACGGCCACCATTGCGGATCTGGGCCACGCGGCGGCGGCGGCAGAGTTGATTCATCTGGCGGCGCTGGTGCATCAGGAGCTGGTAGACGAGGCGCGGCGACGGCGCGGCACCGTTACCGAGCAGAACCAGTGGGAGCACGGCGCAGCACTGATGCTGGGCGATTATTTTTTTGCGCTCTCGGCGGGCGAAATGGCGCTGGCCCCCGACTCGCGGGTGATTACCTACTACTCGCAGGCGGTGATGCGGATTTGTGAGGGCGAACTAGCCCCGGTGATGAGTGCCACGCCGCTTGAGGATGCGTTGCAGCAGTATTTCTACAAGATTGGCTGCAAGACGGCGGCGCTGTTTGCATCGGCGGCGCGGGCGGGTATGGCAATCGGTGGCGGCAGCGATGCGCAGATTGAGCACCTCGGTGAGTATGGCTATCAGCTTGGTCTGGCGTTCGAGGTGGTGAACGATATTCTCGACTACAGCGGCACCCCCGGCCTGCCCGACCGCCCGACCGGGCGCGATGTGCAGCGCGGCCTGATTACGCTGCCACTGATCTACGCGGTACACGCCGGCGGCGGCAGCGACCTTGCTGCGGTGGTGGACACCCACGAACCGGCGCAGGTGGCATGGGCGGTGCAGGAAGTGCAGCGCCTGGGTGTGCCGCGTGCCTGGGCCGAGGCGCGCCGCCTGATTGAAACGGCCCAGAGCCACCTGGAGGCTTTCCCCGCCAGCACCGCCCGCCAGCAATTACACGACGTAGCCGCCTCGCTGCTGCGCTGGCAAGCGTAGGAAGCGTTTCGCAGCAAGCGCTTCAACCGCATGTGCCCACTGGTCTCATCCCTTACTTGTATTGAATACGACAATACGGCATGCAAATGCTTATTGACAATGGGTAACCAATCCATTATAGTGATTCTTAATAATTCGTGTTTTTAATAATCTTGAATAAGGGATGCACGATGAAACGCCTTGCAATTGTCTGGTATGGCAGCGTGCTGCTGGTGCTGGTCGGGATACTGGCGCTCATGGGGGTTCTCGCAGGGGTGGTGCCCGCACCATGGGCCACGCCTCCGGCGGAACCTAGCGCGTTGGACACCGTGGACATTGCCATCTTGCGCCCTGATATGCAGCGCCTGCCTGCCGACCTTGCGGAGCCGATTATGGCCGACTACCCGCCGCTGACCTTCTCCGAGGCGGTCACGGCCTCCATCCACGCGCTCTTCATCAGTCGTGCGATGCTGACGGAGATCGCCGCAGATGTCGAAAGTCGTGCGCTGCTGAATGCGCTGCTCGATAACGGCAAAATCCTGCTGGTGTATGGTGCCACGATGGGTGAGCTGCAACGGGCGGTGGATGAGCCGTTGAGCACGGTGCAAAGTCGAAATAACCGTGCAGTGTTTGTTAGTTTACAACGCGACGATGGTGTTCCTGGCGTTGGGCAATTTCTGGTGGCACGGGATCGTCGTTCCATCCATTATGGCAACCTGTATGGGTATGTAGCAGGGATTTTAGAAGACCGAGACAGGATCAGATTTGAGGACAACTCCTAGGGGGCAAGGGCGGAAGTCACCAGCAAGCGCTGGCAGGGGTGATAGGGACGGCACGTACAATGCAGACAACATACAGCCGGAGGCGTTGCACCTCCGGCTCCCCATCGGCATTGAACCACCCTACGGCCCGTTGGTGACGCGGCCTACCTCAATAATCACCTCGTGCTGCACCGACTCGCTGGTCAGCGGGTTTTCGATGTAGATCGAATATGCACCCGGTTCCAGGTCGATAGTACCATACCAACCATCATACGAGGTGGGGATATCGCGCACCCATTGCCCATCCTTCAGCAGCGATACCTTGTAATCCGAGAGGATCGTATCGCCCACAATCGCGATGCCCTGCAAATGGCCCGTCGTCGGGTTCACAATCCAGGGCCAGTCGGGGGCGGCGGCGGGCAGCGCAAACTCGCTGGTTTTGAGCTGATCCATAAAGGTGCGGCGGCGCTCGAAGGTGGTGCCCGCAAGTGGTTCGTTGTACGAATAGAGCGCCACCCCTGCCAGCCGTTGCCCGTTCTCGTTGGGCCGCAGCGCCTTATTAATCTGGTGGATCACCTGCAAATCGGTGTTGAGCCACGCACCCACACCGGGCACAATCGCACGGCGACCGGTATGGTTGTGATCCCACGCAATCCAGCCATCGTACCAGGCCTGCGAGCGGGCATTGCCCTCTTCAAAGTAGTGCATCGGCACTGCAAAGTCGATGATACCCTCTGCGAGCCACGAGCGCCAATCCTGGAACACGGTGCGGTACGCTGCCGAGTTGGGCCAGTCGCTCTCGTTGTACGAGCCAATACCGCCCCAGGTAATCGTCGCCGCACTCACCTCGATGGTCGGGTCAAATGCTTTGGTGCGAATATACACCCGCCGCACCAGTTCGGTTACCCGGTCGCGCCGCCACGCACTCCATAGCCCATCGGCGGGCGTAGGGCGATAATTGGCGGGCAGGCCATGCACACGGCGGAAGCGATCCAGGCTGACCGCGTTGTAGCCATAAGCCTGATCGCCGTAGCGGATAAAGTCAAGATGCACACCATCCAGCGTCGGGTAGTTCTGGACCAGATGCTGCACCAGTGTTTCAAAATAGACGATAGTGCCAGGGTGCCCGAAGTCGAGGTCACCAATCTGCTGGCCGCCATACGTTTCGGTAGTCCAGCGGGTTGTGCCCTGTGTTTCGGGGCCATGCGAGGTACAGACATGCTGCGGTGCCCCCAGAGCGGGTCGGAGCGGCGGCACACCACCGACACGACCAGCCACGCATGCACTCGGATGCCTTCCTGATGAGCGCGTTCCAGCAGGTAGGCCAGCGGGTCGAACTCTTCGGGGGACGGCAGGCGCGTGCGCTGTGCGCGAGGCTCAATGCTGTTGTTGTACCAGGCATCGCCGTGCCGTCGCATCTGCGCGATGATGGTATTGGCATTGGATCGCTTGACATTTGCAACCAGTTCATCCACCTGTTCGTGATTGAGAAAGCCGGGGTTCGATGAATCAACCCAGAATGCACGCATCTGCTGGGTTGGCTCAAATTGCTCGCGTGCCGCGACAGGGGTGACAGGCAGGCTCGATACCAGCATCAGGACAATAGCCAGCAGGCTGCTTACCAGCAGGACACGAGAGCGGGCATTGCGCTGCATACGTTGTGCTCCTTTGAAACCGTGAGGTTACTTTCGACATAGCCAGTAGAGGTAATTGCAGACGCCATATTATACAGCTATTCTGCCAAACGACAACTGCCTAATAAACGCAGCGTTAAGCAGTCTTTTCGTACCCAAGCAATTGCAGGGCAATACTGCTTACTACCGTGCTATTGATGCGTTCCATGCACTCTGGTGGGCTAGTATCGCGGGGGCACGCCGCAAAGACACCGCACGGGCTGCACCATAACCCCATCCGGATCACTTTGTGTATATGCCGATTGCCCCACGGCCCGAAGCGTCCGGAATCGCTGGGGCCAAACAGATGAATGCTCGGCGTGCCCTGACTGACGGCAATGTGCAACGGCCCACTATCAACACCCAGCACCAGCCGCGCCCGTCGGAGGATAGCGGCAAGCTGTCCAACGCTGGTTTGCCCGACCAGCACCAGCGGCGGCTGATGCAGCAGTGCCGCAATCTGCTCGACCAGAGCCGCCTCATCGGGGCCACCTG
>JAAUSQ010000347.1 GCA_012033195.1 Chloroflexaceae bacterium | reverse complement strand
TCGCCGCGTGCGCTAACGGGATTACTATTGCCGATGATGGGCCGTGGCCTCCCGCCCGACTTCGACCTGGCACTGCTGGCAGAGCATGGGCGACTACGGGTTGCTTGGCATCAGCGAACGGGTCGCACTGTTGCAGGGCAAGCTGCGTCTGCACAATCAGCCGGGAGGGGGGCTGTTGCTTGAAGTAGAACTGCCCCACCCCCCGCATTGAAGCGGCAACGGCAAACGGTCGCTGGATGACAGGGTAAGCCTGTCACCCCTGGCTGCGCTACACGTTGGCCGGGTCAATGCCAAGTTCACGTAACTTGGCTTCAAGTTGCTCCTGCCGCTGCCGCATCTGGTTCTGTTCCTGCCGCAGTCGGTCGCGTTCGGCAGCAACGTCTTCGAACTCTTCGAACTTGCTGCCGTCCGGTCGGTAGATGTGCAATTCCAGGTTGTTGTCGCGCTCAAAGCGGATGCCGAGACGCGGGCTGACCCACCCCTCTACATCTTCCACAAAGGCGAGGTTATGGCCTTTCCGTTCCCAGACCTGGAACATACCATCATCGGGGTGATACACGTAATACTCTTCTACGCCATACGTTCCATAAAAGCGCCGCTTCTTGTCGTATTCTATGAAGGTATTGCCGGGTGACAGGATCTCGAATACAACCTGCGGTGCAATGCCGTCCTCTTCCCATTGCTTGTACGAGCCACGATCTCCTTTGGGGCGACCAAACACGACCATCGCATCGGGGGCGCGGCGAATGTCGGGCCGCCCCTCGACCGGATACCACAGCAGGTCGCCTGCCACAAAGACGTTCGGGTCGTGCTGGAGCAGCAGGTCGAGGTTCTTCTTGATGAACACAATCCAACGAAACTGGCGCGTATTCTCAGCCATCGGCTGCCCATCGCTTTCTGGGTAGGTGATATGCGGAATGGCAACTGCTTCCATAGGTCTCTCCGGGTGGTTGGGGTTGCTGCTCAAATGTACTACTATTATACCAGGTGCTACAACACCATACAACGCGGCCCCCTCCTCGTCAGGAAGAGGGGGCCGCGTCGCTCATCAATAAATCGGCTTATGAGGCCACGCCTGCCAGTACCTCGGTGTGCTCCAGCTTGGCGCGTACTTGATCTTCAATCCAGGCATAGGTGCGAGCCAGCCCTTCTTCCAGCGCGATCTCCGGCTCCCAGCCGAGCACCTCGCGCAGCCGGGTGTTGTCGGAGTTGCGCCCGCGCACGCCCTGCGGCCCCGGAATATGCTTCTTGATCACGTTCACACCAGCAATCTCGGCGATAATGTCCACAAGCTGATTGATTGTGACCATGCGATCCTGGCCCAGGTTGAGCGGCTCGACATAGTCCGAACCCATCAGGCGGTACAGCCCTTCCAGACAATCGTCGATGTAGCAGAACGAGCGGGTCTGTTCGCCATCGCCCCAGATCTCAATCTCAGGGTTGCCCGTCAGCTTGGCCATTGCCACCTTGCGGCACATCGCGGCGGGGGCCTTCTCGCGCCCACCATCCCACGTACCGAGCGGGCCGAAGATGTTGTGGAAGCGGACGGTGCGGGTTTCGATGGCATATTCGGCGCTGTAATATTCACAGAGCTTTTCCGAAACCAGCTTTTCCCATCCATAGGCATCCTGCGGCTGGGCAGGGTAGGCATCTTCTTCGCGCAGCGGTGTAACATTGGCATCAGTCTGGAGGTATTCGGGGTAAATGCAGGCCGACGACGTATAGAGGTAGCGCTGCACCCCGTTGACGCGGGCCGCTTCGAGCGTGTGCAGGTTGATCAGGGCGTTGTTGTGCAGAATCAGCGCATGGTTTTTGGAGATAAAACCCATCCCGCCCATATCGGCAGCCAGCGCATACACATCATCGATCTGGCGGGTGGCTTGCAGACAGCTATCCCAGCGCCGCAGATCGAGCAATTCGAATTCATCGGCTACGGTGGTGGCATACTCTGGCTCTTTGATATCGACGCCGCGCACCCAGTAGCCGCGCTGCTTGAGATATCCCACCAGGTGATGCCCGATGAACCCGCCTGCTCCTGTCACCAGTACACGTTTTTGGCTCGACATAATTGTGTGTCTCCTGTTCAATTAAGTGCGTGTTCCTGCATACAAACCGCATAAGGGTTGTATGTGGTATGGTCTCCTGTCCCGATCAGTATTATACCCCTCGGCAGCGCCTGCCGCCCGATGCAGCAGGTGTGTATCCGCTGCTATCGCTCAACCAGGTGTTGGCAGGCTGCATAGAGATGTTGCAATGGGTGATAGATGGCATCAGGGGTAAAGGGGCGCAACCAGATATTGCTCGTACGGTAGCGCACGAGGGACAGCAAAGCAGGCTCCCGGCGGGGCAGCAGCGGCCCGCCCTGGTAAGCTGTACATCCTGGTTTGAGTTCATAAGCAGTCAGCAGTCAGCCTTGGTGTACCCCTCACGCCGCGCACCCGATGCGCTATCGGTGTGTGCTTCGTGGTACAATCCAGCATATATCGCAGGTATCATACCAGAAAGCGGCAATCATGCACAAGCCCCTTGAACTCAATGCTGCCCCACGCCCCGCTGCGCCCGTGTTGGCAGGTCTGCGCCTGTGGGCGTGGGTACTGGTACGGGTGCTGCTGCTCTGTGTGGTGGTAGGCGGGGCAGCCCTGGTGCAGCATCGGGCGCGGGCACAGCAACAGGTGCAGATTGGCACGGTCTTTGATCAGGGGTATGTACACTACTTTTCCGAGCGTGAGCAGAGCAGTTCGCAGCCGCCGGTTAGCTTTCGCTGGGCACAGACATGGAGCCAGCTTCGATTGTGGCCCCTGCCGTCTGGTCAGGCGGCGGTGCTCTCGCTGCGAATGCAGGCCCCTCCCCAACCGGATGGACTCCAGCAAACACGCCTTAGCCTCGATGGGCAACCGCTGGCAACGCTGGCAGTAGATCCTGAATTTGCGACCTATCGCGTGTTGCTGCCTGCCGCCACCGGGCGCGACCTAATTATTACGATGGAGAGTGCGCCGCTTGTTATCGAGGGGGAAACCCGCGAACTAGGCGTAGCGGTCGATCAGGTGCAGGTTGAACTGCTGGCGCAGCCCGATCTGTTGGTGCTGCAAGAATTCTGGCTCTTCCCCTGGCTACCAACGTGCTTGCTGCTCCTGACAGTGGCGAGCATGGCGCTGCGTCTGCCGTTTGTCGTGGTGGTCGGTGTGCCTGCCCTGCTGCTGCTTGTGGTTGCGGCGCTGCTACCAACCCTCCCGATCAGCGGGCTGCTCCTGACGGGGTATCTGGGCATTGCAGCGGGAGTAGTAGCGCTGGTGCTGCTGGCGGCGCTGGCGTTGCAGCACTGGCCCACCCTGCGCCCCATCAGCGACCGACAAGCGCTGCGCTGGCTGGCGGTGATGTTCGGGCTGGCCTTTGTACTCACTTTCGATCCGCTGGTCAATAGCGATGGAGTGGGCTACTATGCCTATCTGCGCTCGGCCTTCATCGATGGCGATTTGCAATTTGCCAACGAGTACGCCGCGCCCCAGGTACAGCGTGCCCCCTGGAGCATGCCGTCCACCGCAACCGAGCACATCGCCAACCCGTGGTCGGTCGGGCCAGCACTGGTGTGGCTGCCGCTGTATGTGGTCGCGCATCTGCTGGTGCTGGTGGGGCAGGTGCTTGGTACTGGCTGGCTGCCCGATGGCTTTAGCGGGCCATATATTCCCTTTGCGATGGCAACCAGTGCGCTGGCAGGGCTGGTGGTGCTGCTGGCAAGCTATCGCATTACGCGCCGCTATGTTGCGCCGCCGCTGGCAGTGCTGGCGGTGGTAAGTCTGTTTATCGGCACCAATCTATTGTTTTACACTATGCGTGAGGGCAGCTTTGCCCACGCTGTTTCAACGGCCAGCACTGCGCTATATCTGCTGGCGTGGCTGCGCCTGGAAGAACGGCCCACACTCTGGCGCTGGTCGCTGCTGGGCCTTGCAGCAGGGCTGATGCTGGTGATCTACTGGGTCAATGCGCTGCTGCTGGTGCTGCCCGCGCTGACGTTTGGGCGGCTGCTGGTTGCAATTGTGCGCGACCCATCCGGGCGAGTGTGGCAACGTGGCGGCGCATTGCT
>JAAUSQ010000346.1 GCA_012033195.1 Chloroflexaceae bacterium | reverse complement strand
GCCGTGCCTTTCAATGTAAGGGGTTTATTGGCCGTAAGAGCCTGGTCAGTTGCAGAAAGTGGGGGTGACCTGAACGATCTTATCACCTGTAGCTTCCAGCAGATCCGCCCCGGCAATCACTGCAGTAAGGGCCACTGCTCCATCTCCGTTTTGGATCACATTATCATCTCCCCCACCTGTATATGCTGCAGTGGCATAATCATAAATGAGCACGGCATTGACAAGTTGGAGAACGTAACCTGCTCCCGGAGCAGCAACCAGTTCGGCTCCGGCAGTACTTCCAACATCTCCTGCGGCGGCTCCGACAATCTGTGTGGCCGTAAGGGTTTTCACTGCTACATGAGTTGTCACGCTCGTTTGTAAGGATATTGCTCCATCCTTACAGGTAACTCCGTCAATGGCGACTCCGTTACCTTCGGTATATTCCCCTATCGTATTAAACTTGGCAACTCCATCAGAGGAAACATGAGCATCCCAATCATCTTTGAGATTGTTAAACTTACCAGCTCTTACAATAGCAGCATCATCGGCTGATTGTAATCCTGATCCCTGGTTGGCGGCAGTAACTTTTAATGATTTCATCGTCTATTTTTTTATTAAACTGTTTTTTGTTGAGCAACGAGTTTGAGTTTGGATTCATCAAGAAACATCTGAATAGCCCGTTCCAAAATATCCTGGTGCATATATTCAGGGAAGTCCGGAGTATCGGTATATCCCCAGGGATGACCAATCTTAACCGGTTCGCTGTCGATAGAGAAAATAGTGTTGTAACCTGAAATCTTAAGAACCTTATCCCCGGGATTAAAATTCACAGTACTCCCAGCCGAATTGACATATCTCAGATAACTCAATGCTCGCATATATACTCCGGCAGGAATACTAGATATATCCAAGGAAGCGCTTCCTCCGGTAAGTTCTGCATATTCGAAACTTAACTTGTCCGGTTTACGGATATAATTCAGACTGCTTAAAACAATGGATGTGACATAGGAGTCACCCACCACAACGATATAAAACTCATCCTCAATAAAGGCTACCGGTTGAATATGTATAACCCGATCTGATGGGGTACGCATTAATTTTTCTGCCTGTCGACGTGTGGTAAGTTTGGCAAATTGCTGGTAGTCACTGTGAGCAGCAACCTCTGTCCGATTGGTGGTTACTGTAACACTCAATGGTAATAGGAAATCTTCAGGTAGCCTGCGTTTTTGTGCCCTTACGCCCCAGTTCTGACTTGTCATGTCCTTATGGTACATCAACTGTTTTTCTGACTGTATCAGATACCGTAGGTTTTCACTATTGGCGTCGATGGCAATGAGCTGCTCCTCGAAGGTTGATAATCCCAAAAATGTCCTTCTCAGGTAATCCATGATCGCTCTGTTCAGATAACCAACCACTGTATAGCTATCCGGACGTTGCTCAACGGCAAAGACCGCATTTACATCCTCGATCTTCTGGTGAAACAATATCTGTAACTCAAGCAGGGTCACTTTAGTTGGTCTGTAATTGTTCGTTACTCAGCTTGGATTGCCAACGTGGGTCACCAAGTATTTGAAGGGCGTCAGTGGTTGCAATATCAACAATCTCCTGATGTGTTTCAGGACGAAGGCTCATGTGTGTGGCTCCATAGGTCCCATCATATTCCAAACCAGTTGCTGTGATGGGATAGGGCCTTACAATAAATACACCCCTTGCATAATCAACCAGGGTGGTATGGCTGTCGCAGATCACATAATAATAATCCTTGTCTTCGGTGATCTTTGGATATAAAAAATGGGTCTTATTGGCTTTGCTTTGAATAAACCGTCCTATGGATTCATGCTTGATCCTTTCGCAACGATAGAACTCGTCTACCGAAACGGGGTTGGAACGGGTAACCCGAACATCCAATTCAATATTGTAAAGTACTCTTCCATTATACAACGTGCTCTTATCGATCAGATAGGCTCCACTGCCATAAGTGGTAGCTGCCGAGATCAGCGCACTGGCCAGTCCTTGACGGCGTACCAGGGGAAGAATATCAGCCACCCGCTTGGGATTATCCTCAAAGGCAGGTGGCTGGAAATTCTTACCAAATAATCTCTGACTGATAAACTGATCCTGGGCATTGTTCAGGAACAACAGAACCTCATCATCCTCATATCCAGGAGCCGTAAGGCTGGTCTTGATATCCAGGTATGTCTTGAAAGCCTCTATTATTCCTGTTCCATTCATGCCTCAACTTTGTTTTCAACATGATGCATCAGCTTCATCCTCTCACTCTGGTTCTTTGGATCATCCAGATAGGCCAGTGTCTCTTCAAGATTTCCAATGGGCGAATCCGATCCGGGCATTTGATACAGGTGCCGGTTTTCAAAAGAGCCCACTATCCACTGCACGAGTGATCAAAAGCTTCAGGGTGTAATCCGCATCGCTGATGATCTCCAGAAAGGCCGAAAGATCCTCATCAATAATCTTTCCTACTTCTTTTTTCAACCATTCTGCTGTTGCATCCCTTGGCGGCCGCTTGGCCTCTTTGCGATGCAGGTAATACAGAAACAAAAAGTCGGTCATCTGGGTTACGCTGTGATCGATTCTTACCAAGGTAGGCGTAAGCTTTTTTCTTCTCATCCACCTTGGAGACCTCCGTTTTCAGGTTCTCGCTTTCAAAAACAATGGCAAACTTATACTCTCCACTGTCATACCTTTCTGCCCAACTCGGGGCAATCAGGTGGCTGTTTGCACGAAGAACCAGAAAGTCTATGAAATCCTTGGTGTTGTTCAGGTTCATGTGCCGGCCATTGCGATCCAGGGCCGTGAACTCGGGGAATGCCAGGGCGCCGGCGGCCGAGATCAACGGGTAGCGGCTCTGATTGCGAATCTGCTCGACCAGTTCGTGTTCGTCCTGGGTTCCACTGACCACGACGGTTGCGTTGAGTTGGCTTGTCGCAAGATCGGCCACCTCGCTGTACATCTGCCAGGGATAGGTGCGGGCGGGCATGGTGCAACCGGGATGGATGACGATCAGCGGCCGCGACATAGCGCCGGCACATGCGTTGGCGAGCCAGGCTTCAGCCGTGCGTCGGGCTTCCGGCGGCACCTGCAACACCAGATCGCGCTGATTGCTGCGGAAACCGACCGCACCCACCAGATCGAGTGCGCGTTCGACCTCGTGCATCAGATGTTCGGGATGGCGATGGCGGGTGGTCAGGAGCGAGCCGCATCCGTCGATCGATGCCGCCAGCCGCAATGGGATGCCGGCCAGGTAACAGACATAGGCCTGCGGCAAACTGCTCTGGCGGAACGACGTGAAGATCACCGCTGCATCGAAGTTGCGTTCGCGAAGCGTCGCGATCAGCGCGAACTCGCGCTCGGGATCCTGCGGCAGTTGCCCCCAGGGATCCATTTGCGGCGAGTGGTAGACGATCACATCGTCAACATCGGGGTTGAGGCGGGTGGCCTGCGCGCCCACCGGGCCTGCCAGCACGCTTAGTTCCACACCGGGTAATGACTCCTTGATCGCGTGGAGCGCCGGCGTCATCAGTAACATATCGCCGAGATTGTCGAGCCGAATCGCCAGAATTCGCTTGACGCTCCGCCATGCTTCGGGGATGTCGGTGATCGTGTGCATCGAGGTTCCTGTTCTTGACACTGCTTACGCGCTTGATCGGACGGACGACCTGCATCGTGGGTCTGGGCGCCTGCGGGAGATTGGAAACCGGTTTTGCGCCCCATCTTCACTGCCACAGCGCCGCTGGTAATCGAGTTCAACCGCCGGGCCGAGATCGCTGAGTGCGGCCACAATCGCCAGCGCATGGGCGGTGTTGCGCGCCACTGCCGTCGGCCTGCGAATCGGATCTTGCGGGCGCGCTTCGGTGCCGAGATCGACCAGCACGGTGCGGCATCCGGCCCGATTGCCCGCCTCGATATCGTCGAGAATGTCGCCGATGAACCAGGAATGATCCAGATCGATCCGCAGTTGCTCGGCGGCGTTGATCAGCATCCCCGGCTGCGGCTTGCGACAGTTGCAGACATGGGCAAATCGCTCCACAATCCCTTCGGGGTGGTGCGGGCAATAGAACACCCCGCTCAGCTGAATATCCTGCTGCGCA
>JAAUSQ010000345.1 GCA_012033195.1 Chloroflexaceae bacterium | reverse complement strand
CGTGAAAATGTTCACTCCCGACCCCACTCCCTGGATTACGAAAGGCCAGAAACTCATCCTTACGCAAGCTAGTCGTCGTGGTGGTACTCGCTTTGCGCTCCTGAATAGCCTGGATGACATCCTGCACGTTAAAGCCAACCATCTCTGGTAATGCCTGGATAAGTGAAGCCAGTGCACTGTCCGGGATGTGTTGTAATGTGTGCCAGTGATCATTCAGAACAGTTTGAATAGGACTGCTCCAGGGCGGGATTGACAGGGCGCTGAGAATACTGGAAAAGTAGACGTTCGAGGCACCGCGCAGCACACTACGCGGCTGTGCATCGCAAATTTCGTCCGTGGCATTGATCAGCCATGGGCGTTTGCCTTCACAGGAAAAATGCTCCAAGGCCTTCGGGCCAACTGCACCAGACAGCGATGCATGTCGTTTGCAGGTATCACAGCGCACCATCAGGTCAGCGAGGGCTGCAGTACGTCCTTGGTTATCGAGTCGCAAACGTGATGAGTGGCAGGAATTGCCACGATGCACCCACCAGTGCCAGGGAAACTCGCTGGCGTGGCCTTTTGAACAGATGATAATCAGACGGGCTGGATAGGTAGCACTGTCACAGTCAGGACACTTCTTCTTCCAGGTGATCAGGCCACACTTTGAACAGACCAGATTCTTTGGGAAGCGAACACAGGGAATATCGCCATCGTACTGCTTCATAGCTGGAGCACGAAAAAAACGCTACATCAAGGGCAGACTCCAGACGTGGCTCGCGAATAACTGCACCCTGTGGCCAGTCATCGATACCCACAATCATCACTGAGTCTTCGGGCAGGTCAACCACGGCACCTGGTCCGAATGTGGTAATGATCTGGCTGGGACGGATTTTGCCACCCTTTGCAAGATACTGCTGCGATGATATTGCCATGATTGACTCCTCAGTTCGACCACTTTACAAAAAGCTGTGACTCACCCTCAACTTCGCGCAGGGATGTGGATCGGTTCTTTGATCCTCCTCTGCCCCGCTCTTCTGCTGCATGCATCAGCACCGGAATGGGTTCGTTTGGTTTAAACGGGTTAGGTTGATACCGCAGATCGGTGCCATTTTGTGTAATCATTTGCTGCCACCAGTCGAGAAGTGTCTGAAGCTGCTGCTCGACCTCTGGCAGGGCACTAGGGTCAATGGCTTTCACCCGCGAACGCAGATAATCGAGAATACGTTGTGTTATCGGATGACTGCGGTCAAACCGGCTGGCAGCCTTGTTTTCAGCCCACTGCGCGTGCAGCAGCCGAGCCAGCGCGATAACGATGGCATGCAAAGCTTTATCACGAGCACGGGGTGCGAACGGCGTTACACTGGTTGCCTCGACGTGACGATAGATCGCCTCGTGGTAAGGCCGAAACCGCTCGTAGTGCGAAATGTCACGCGGACGTGACCAGTTGTAGACGGTGACCGCCATCCCTGGTGCACTGACTTTACGCCCTACGCGGCTGGTTGCCTGAATATATTCAGCGCTGGTTTTGGGTTGTCCATTGACAACCATCAGTCCCAGGCGCGGCACATCCACACCGACCGAAATCATATTGGTTGCCAGCAGCACATCCAGCGCGCCGGGGGTGCCAACCGGCTGTTCCAGCAACCCCAGGATTTTCGGGATGTCGCGGGAAGGAATACGGCTGGTTAACTCACAATCCTCATTGTGGAGAGTACGCGGTGGTTGATTACGTTGCTTTGCCAGGTATTCAATGCGCTGCACAATGTCGTCCTCCAGCAGGCGCAACGCACCGCCCAGTTCACGCAGACTGTTGAAATAGCCTACCAGCGTCGTGTAGGCATCTGCTATGCCAGATCCGTAGACAGCAAGGTATTCACCGGCTATCTGTAGCAGAATAGCGTAGACCCGCACCAGCGCTGTTTTAACACTTCGTCCTGGAGCATAAATACCAACATAACAGCGTCCTGGCTGCTTTGTGAGGGGCTGGGCTGTAGCAAAGAAGGAGTCACCAGCCTCCAGGCCAGCGGGCGGAAAAAGTTGCACGTCGCGTGCAAACAGGTTCCGGACCTGGTCTTCAGCGCGGCGGATAGTCGCAGTGGAGGCAATTACCTTTGGGCGGATTAGCGTGTTCCCAATGCCAGGACGCGCACAGAGCACATCAATCGCTACCTCATAGAGGCCAGATAAAGTACCAAGCGGCCCGGATATCAAGTGGAGCTCGTCCTGGATGATAAACTCGGGCGGCAGGAACGGCTGGCACTGTCCAACATTCACTGCCGGGAGGTTGCCTGCTTTTCGATGGCTCACCGCGTGGTTCGCATCAGTATGTACCAGATAGCCATGTCGCGGGCAGTAGCGATCAACTCTGCCAAAGAGGGCCATCGTCTGCGGCTTCCAGGGCAGGCGTGCGAACTTGTCTGCGGTTGCCAGCAGCAGAGTCGGGCACTGGCGGTAAATATCGTCATCGACCAGCAGGGCCGGGATGCCCTGTCAGGCTGTTTTGCCGTGCCATGGAATGTGCAGGCGGGTCGTGGGCAGACCAACACCATCCGCTCACGGTCTTTGTCGATGTGGTAATGGCGATGATCAAGCGTCTCACCGCACCAGGGACAGGAGGACAGTTGCACGGGATTGCCTTCCCGTACTTCGCTGCCACCCCGCAGTTTATCCAGGGCTTCCCCAGCATCTTTCAGGTTGTTGGGCGTGGCTCCTGCTCCGACCCCACAGACCAATCTGGAAGGGTTGCTCACCCCATTGCTTTGGAGCCTGGCGGCGTAGATATTCACAGGCGCAGATGAGTGTGGCAGCACGCTGGAACTGCTGCGTAGTGAGCAGGCGCAGTGTGTAGCGCATAATGACGGTCACACCACCATCGCCTTGCATTCCTTCAATCGTGCCACGTAGCCGCCGCAGACCGATAGTAAAGGCAATCAGACCCAGATATGCCTCGGTTTTGCCGCCACCGGTAGGGAACCAGAGCAGGTCGACAATGTCACGCTCGCTGCTGTCAGGGCGGGCAATACTTACCAGATTGAGCAGGATGAAGGCAATCTGGAAGGGCCGCCATGTGCCAGCAAGCGGTGGGGTTTTCGTTGCTCGCGTACCCGTTTGCCGATAGTCCTGTGCCCACTGCCCATAGGAACGCTGCAGCAGCATTGCGCGGTTAGCAAACCGAAATGCATCAAAGACCTGTGTATCACGCTGGAGGAGCGTCAGCCCATCTCGCATACGCCGTAGCGCCTCATCGCAGCGGTTCAGGTGAACGGTGGCTATGTTCTGTAGCGCACCCGTCGCCAGTGCCGACACGTTGCCACGCTGCTGATTGATCCAGGCAGGCGTAGGCATCCGAGCAGCGGTGTTAGCGCAGCTCTCACAACGGCAGGGTTGGCAGCATCAGCCAGCACTTGCATCTCCAACCCGATTATACGTATTGGGGTGGTGGCAGGCAGTTCATAGGCGGGAATGAATGTAGTTTCCAGCATACCTGCTCGGTCGTGCTGGATATCGTTCCAATCCACCGAGCAACCATGCCCAACTGCGAATTCATAACAATCGCGGTACAGCAGGCGATGCGACTCCAGATCAGGATCATAGGGCAGCATTCCACCCGGTTCGCGATGGACAAAGGGATAGGTCTCTGATGTGCCACGCACGACCAGACGTGGCTGGAACAGACAGAGCGTATCATCAGCACGGGACTGGTCGGAGGTTGTATTCCGGTTGACCAGAAACAGTGTAATGTTGCGGGTGCCAGTGCCGGAACGGATCACCCATTCCAGCCTGCCACCGCCATCCAGTTCCTGTGTGTAAGTGCCGGTATTCACTGGTATGGTGACGGTTTCGCTAAATGGGCGACGCTGCCAGCGTTTTACAGTCTTGCCCTTCTCATCCTGAGCATCTTGATCTTCATAGAGGCCATAGGTAACTTCGACGTCAAGCTGCGTGACGGTATCTAGCACGGCGAACGACAGCCCGATGGAAGCGGGATTCATCGTCTGCGAGAAGGCCACCAACCTCGGTACTGCTCTCGTCATCCTCGTCGGTGCCACCCACACCCAAGCTCTCGTCTTCAAAAGCATCAATCTCGACACCGGAAGGGTAGAGAATACCCGTGAGGTACTGCACCGTCGGGC
>JAAUSQ010000344.1 GCA_012033195.1 Chloroflexaceae bacterium | reverse complement strand
ACACCATGCCTGCGCCACTGGTGATGCACCCCGATTTCGTAGAGCAATACTTCGGATACTTCTTCGGCATTGCACGGAATCACCGTGCAGTAAAGCGATCCAACAACCGTGGTATCTCCATAGCAACCCAGTGTAATACCGCAGGGTTGGCAAGGTAGCGCTGCGCTGCGTCCGGTTCGAGCGGTTGCAGGGGGCACCATGGCCCGGCTGTTCGAAGTGGGCGCTATCGATTGCCAACTGATGCAAGATCGGCTCATCGCCGGGAACAAGCCGCTGTATGGTAATTGCCATAAAAACATCCTTCTCATAATATTGTTTCATTATTACCCATATGAAGCAATGAACACATAAAGAAAGGGTAGAATAATTATTACCATTCAGGTGGTTAAGCGTATATTCCTGTCTGCTTTCTTCAATTTTTATTGATGTGTATCGAATTATGGATGGCTATACGTTCATCTGTATGAGCATGGGTATGTGGTGATGTTACCACATGTATTATAATCTGCGTAGTATACAGAACTGAGCGACACACACCCGACTATCAAGCACTATGAAGTTAAAATTTCGTAAACAGATCCGTAATTGTGTCAGTTCATCGCAAAAGGTAATAGTGTATTCGCGGAAAGTGTGTTATGCTGTTACAAAATAAAATGACCGTCTCGGATTACACACCAGCATGTACTCTTCCCAGAGTCGCAACAGGAAGCAGACAATGCAGCTAAGCTCAAACAAGACGGCACAGCGAACACTGCGGTTTTTGCTGATAGAAGACGACAAAACAGTTGTTTATATCCTACAGACCGCGTTCAGCCTGCTCGATGTCCCCTACACCGCCTCCTCTGTCGAAAGTGCCGAAGAGGGACTAAAACTGATCGAACAGGATAGCTGGGATATCCTCTTGACCGACTATAACCTGCCAGGGATGAATGGGTTAGAGTTGATCTTGCATCTTCAGATGCGCAACATTGCACTACCGACCATCATGTTAAGCGCGTATGACAGTTTTGAGTTGCGGCATCGAGTCAAGCAAATCGGTGTCAGAAAATATCTTCCAAAGCCGTTTGATGTAGAGGAAGTTCTGGATGCAATGCGTGATCTTCTGGCTCTGTAATCGCTCAACAGCGTAACACGCACTTTTACGCCAACCTCCATTCTATAATGACTTTTAGTTTTGGTACGGAGTGTTTTGCACATGTACCAGGAAATACGTTCGCGTATTCGCTATAAAATCATTCTGCCCTTCATTGTGCTGACGCTGCTGGTCGTGCTGGCGGGCGCACTGGCGGTCATCTGGATTTCGGCAATTTCGGCCCAGAATCGCTTCGACAACCTGATGGCCCAGATTACCCGCGTTATCAACGATAGTGTCGTTGAGCAGGAACAGGCGAATCTAGATTATTTGCAGCAGATCATCGCTGCCGCCGCCAGTGAAACCAACGATATTCCTGCTGTTGCCGATGCCATGGCTGCTGAAGACATTGTGGGCCTGGAGCGTGCGCTAGAGCCGTTTTTTACTATCGGGATGCGTACAGCTTCGGTGCGGCTCGATAGGCTGATTGCCTTTGACACCAACGGGCGCACCCTCGTTGATATGGAGCGGCAGCAGGGGTCGGAAACCGAATTTGAACGCAACGAGCCGCTCAACCTGCCCACGCGCCCCGGCTCACTGGTGGCACGGGTGTTGGTAGCCGAAGAAGACGATATCGGTGATAAGTTTGCTGGCCTGATGTTTCTCCCCACCAGTGCCCAGAGTGGTCGGTTTTTCTTTGTGACTGTTGCGCCCATCTACCACAATGGCGAGGTGGTTGGTGGTATGTTGCTGGGCATGCGTCTGGATGTCTTTTTACAGGCACTCAGCCAGGTGACCCAGAATAGCATCATTACGGTATACAGTAGCGATGGACGGGCGCTGTTCAGTTCGCGCACACGTCCGCCGCTCCCCAATGAAGAACTGCCGATTGGCTATGTGCTTGAGCGCAACAATGCTGCCGAAGTATCAACCGTGATCGGGGTGCCCAATATTCGCATTGATACGCTGGAAGCACTGCGCACACCGGGCGAGTCTGACACCCCGTCGGCGCAGGATGAAGCCGTGATCGATGGACGGTCGTATCAGCTATCATATACGCCGCTTGTCATTCGCCGCGTCGCTATCGGCTATATCGGCGTGGGTCTCTCGCGTGATTATGTGATCGACTCAATTATCAGTTTGCGGGTACCCGTCCTTATTCTGGCAACCATGCTGGTTGTCGGTATCTTCAGTACTGGTCTGTATATTGCCCACCAGATCACCCGCCCGATTGAAGAACTGGCGACCACCGCCGAAAGTGTGGCACGTGGTGACCTGCAAAAGCGTAGTGCGGTTGCGACTGCCGATGAAATCGGGAGCCTGTCACATTCTTTCAACACCATGACCGAATATCTGGTGCAACTCTACGGGCGGGTGCTGGCCGAAGCAAGCCAGCGTGCAGCGATTGTTGAGAGTATTGCCGATGGTATCGTGGTCTGTGGCCCTGATGGACGGGTGCTGCTGCTGAACCCTTCAGCCCGTCGTTTGCTGGGCCTGCGCGACGATTCCGAGCTGCCCGAACGTTTTGAATTATTACCGCTTGCACCGATGCCCCAAAATCAGGGCAGTAATGCGTTAGATCAATTAGCAGCACTGTACACTACGGGCGATACAGTGCTGCGTATGTCGGAAGCCGAGGTCCGTTCTGTTGAGGGGCAGCACTACGGGCGCGTGTATGTGCTGCGTGATATAACCACTGAAGTTAAGATTGACCGGGCCAAAACCGATTTTATCAGTACTATCTCGCACGAGTTGCGAACCCCGATTACCAGTATGCGTACCACTTCCGACCTGCTGTTACGCAATATCGGCGGCGAACTTAGCAGCGAACAGCGTAATATGGTGGTGATGATGAACCAGAAACTTATTGATATAACACATCTTATCAATAATGTGATTGTCATTGCTAATATTGACTCCGGCTCGATGCCGATAGTGATAGAACCAGTATACCTGGATGATGTTATGCAGAGCTTGATGTTTCAGTTGCAGCGCCGTGCCCGCGACAAAAATATTACGTTGCAGATCGACATACCTCCCGACCTGCCGCCGATGAATGCCGATAGCGAATATCTCAAGACGGTGCTGGCACAGTTGTTTGATAATGCCCTTACCTATACCAAAACTGGATCGATCCGCTTGCGGGCCTGTGTCAAAGATTCGGATGTGCGGATTGATGTGGCAGATACCGGGCCAGGAATTGATCTGGAATTACGCGAAAAAATCTTTGAGCGCTTTGTACGGGGATCCGGGCAGGGTGAAGGCATCTCGTCGCAGGATCGCGGCATCGGGTTGGGCCTTGCTATCGTGCGGCAACTCGTTGAGCGGATGGGCGGGCGTGTGTGGGTGATCAGTAAGACTGGCGTTGGTAGTATCTTTAGTATTACACTTCCCTGTAGCAATGTTGAACTTTCGCAAGAACTCCAAACAGCAGATAGTGCTCTCGTCTGAATATAACGCGGCACCGCACAAGCACCATTCTCGCCTGTTATTCTGGGTGATGGTGAGCGCATGCGTGCTGACTGTGTTTGGGGTGCAGGGGTTGCTGGTGCTGACACTCAACGCAATTGCGCCAATCCGAACCTTCCCTCTCGATCTGAGTGCGGTGGTCTCTGCCGATTATAGCCGCTGGGAAAATACCTTTGCCCGTCCTGCCGCAGTTGACCCCGGCCCACCGCCCGAAATTGAAGGCGGCATTATTGATTACCTTGCCCTGGAAGAGGTCTTTATACACAATATCTGCCGTATATTGTGGTATCGTGTCGGCATCTGGTCGAATTCGATCCAGAAGCCTGTGCCGGGGCGGGCGGCATCGCGGCCTTCCCCGCCAGCGAACACGCAGCACAACCTACTCGTATCCCTGCCCCGACCACGCAGCAAGTGGCCGTCAGCAGCCCTACCCCGACGGAGCGCGGCGGCGCGGCGGAGAACGAGCTTGACACTGCTGTGCCCACCCCTACCGAGCGGAGCGGCGGCAGTGCTAGCATCGCGGGGTTGCCCAACTCCGGCAGCAACAATCCATTCCTGCAACCTGATACTGGTAAC
>JAAUSQ010000343.1 GCA_012033195.1 Chloroflexaceae bacterium | reverse complement strand
CCGTGGTTGGGGGAACGCGCCGGGCGTCCCAATCGCCGCCCCTGCCAATGACCTTGCAAGATAACACCATCAGCCCGCTGTTCGCCGTCGTTGATGCCTTCCAGCGCACCGTGACCGGTGGCTGGGGCACCGCCCCCACTGGGGGGGGCTATACGACGCTGGGCAATGCGGCCTGTACCTATGCCGTAAGCAGTGGCACCGGGCAGATGACCGTTCCCAGCGCCAATAGTAGCTGTCACACGCTCCTGGAGACGCTCAGCCAACAGGAGAGCGATGTCCGCTTTCGCGTGAGCCGTGATAAGATCCCGCAAGACGGTACCCACCTCGTGATGCTGCGGGGCGGGCGGCAGCGGGCGGCAGCGGGCAGCGGAGGAACGCTGCAGGCTGGGCCGGTGATGTATCTGCCGCTGGTGGTGCGCGAACCCCCAGTGACAAGTATACAATTCGAGCACATGGGTATACATTTAGGGAATCGCCCAGCAATTGGTTGGGACAATGTCTCGGACGAAATAGGACCAGACATCGACTTTTTACAGAAACTACGGGGAAATACAAGCACTGGAGTCTGGCCATCTGTTGTAGTAGTCCTATCAAATCAAGTCTTCGATGTAATTCGATTTCAGGAAACCGCCCCGGATTTTGACGGCTACTGTAGTATTCGCGAGGTACGCATTAGTCGACAGCACGTTTTTGACTTTTTGAAAGATGTGCCTGAAATACCAATCGTGTTTCGTATTGCCCCATCACCTGGCAACTATACAGATGCGCTCGACGTTGAACGTCCACATACCATCAATCCTTCACAAGTGCGCCCCTTAATACCAGGCACAAGTGAGCAAGCCACATACTGCGATGGTGATGGCAACCCCACAACAAACCCAAATATTCGGCAAGGCAGTGGACATCAAAATCCCGAAGAGGGGTTCCGCACCACAGGTGATCTGATGGACGAGATGAATGGCATTATGGCTGCCATTGAGCGTTGGAATGAGCAAAATCCTGATAACCAGTTTAACACCGATAACGTCTACTTCATTCCAGCGAATGAGCCCAATAATGAGTGGTACAATGAATGGCGTGCTGGTCCTGATCCGGATGATGAATTGGCGGACAACGCATTTACGCAAGCTTGGCAATCCATGGACGGCTATTTTGCTACATTGTACGATTTACCAAACAAGCGCCTAGATGTGCGAATTTTAACACCTCCTATGTCTCAATGGAATTTTGCAGAACCATTCGGTGATCCACGATGCAACGAAACAATCCTCGATTCTGTATCGGGATCGGAAGGGATTAGTGCGGGTGGTTATGAATTTATGCCCCAAACTTTCGGCACAGGAACGAATGATTTTGGTAAAAATGACGGATATAGTTGGAATAACTATTGGCGGGTTGAAAACGCGGAAAATCAGCCGGTTATTCCTTGGGGTGACGGTGTGGCATGTGCAAGGCCTCGTATACCAGCAGACAGCCATCACATTTTTCAATTTTTCCCCGCTGATATGCAAACTCGTATACGAAATGCCGTCAATGATTCAGAACGAATCGCAGTGATAACGGAAGCCGATGTGTTCTCTAGTTCAGGGATAGCCAAGGTGGATGACCCCGATACTGCAGACCATATTCTCTTCTTCGTCAATGAAGAGGGGCGCAACGGCGGGGCTCAAGCTCTTGCCATATGGCTGCTCACGCAGGACTTGCTCGCGAGCAATCCCCAGCCAGTGCCAACCCGTTGCGAAGACGTGCGGTTTGGCGATAATCGAACTGTTGAAGAAGAAACGCAATGGCACATGGCCTATCTTGTAGATGGTACAGAATGCCAATGGTTTACTGATCTCTGGCAGCGCCCCTGACTAATAGAGTGGAAATGGAGACAACCTCATGCAAAAAAGGATAGTATACACCCTCATAATGGGCGGAGTTGCATTGCTCTTTGCCACTACATTCGTTGTGGCACGCGAGGATTTGGCCAGTAGCTCGAATGGGGAAGAGACTGTCTTCCCGACACCAATCGGTGCCCAGCAAGTCTCCTCATCCATTGCCGAACCAACAACCAGTGCGTCGCCCCGCCCCCCAATTGCCACCGTCCAGGCACTCCAGGCGCAATCTACCAATCTTGTCGTTGGGCCTATGGCACAGATGACGCCGTCACCGACCCCGACGCCCCAATATACTGTTGAGAACAGCACGACCGATGCCGGCCTCCCCGAACATGTGCTTCGCGATGTGACGGGACGCACGATACGGTTAGGCAATGATGATGGTGTTGCCTTTGTAGAAGCAATCAATGAGTTCTATATTGTCTACGCATTTTCCTGCTATGGCTGCGATGCGACTGCTGTACTCCCCACTGGATTGTATGCGTACGACCGTACCACAAATGCAACCATACCTATTGGGCGCGGCAGAGATCCGGTGCTAGCTGATGAGTGGATACTCCACCTTGCACAGCAAGACAACGTGAAAACGCTTCAGGTTCACAATCTTCGCACCGGCGAACAGATCCAGGTGGCTGATGAGTTTGCAGCACGCGGTTGGAATGGTGATCATCTTACAGATCTGACACAGCGCTATAGCCTGCATGCACCTACCGTGGCATGGGTGCACAATGGTCTCCATATCTATGATCTGAACTCGCGCACAAGAACCACCATCACCCCCGATCCTCTTATCCTGGATATGGTGCAGGAGGTGGAAACCTCAGCGACAATGGTCATCTGGAGCAGTTATTGGGGGCGGTGGGGCTATGATCTGGTCACGGATACGCTGTTTACCATTGATACCTTGATACCACCTGGCTGGGAGCATGTACGCTGGGATCGCGTGACAGGGCCGCGGCTGGACGGTGAGCAGCTTGTCTGGTCGTATTATGTGAATGGGGAGGAGTATATTTTTACCGCCCCAATCGTGCGGGGTGGTCAGTAGACCCTTGTACATATCTTGAAGCCGCACGTACACCCCGACCACCCCCGACACTGATGTGACGACGGCGCAGGCGTACACCCCCTTCGGCATCCCGCAGAGCGGCGCACAGCCGGAGACGTTCGGCTATGCGGATGTTGCTGACGGTGCGGCCCATGAAACAGGTGGGGGCATCCTGCTGCTCGATCACGCCGCCCCAACCCTCCGCAATCTTATCATTCAAAACAATGCGGCCCAACGTGGTGCCGGGCTGTACCTGGCCAATCAGAGCCATGCAACCCTGGACACCGTGACGATCCAGGACAACCAGACCCTGGGTCCGGATGGGGAAGGGGCAGGTGTCTCCTGTCGCACGAGCACACCGCAGTTCACACAGGTGGTGATCGCCGCTAACACTACCGCCCAACGCGGCGGTGGGTTCTATGGCAACCAGTGCCCGGCCACCCTGACCCAGGTAACGTTCACCCGCAACACGGGCGCACGCGGCGGCGGGGTGTATCTGCAAGCGTCTGCGCCGGTGGTCTTCGCAGCCGTAACCCTGCAGGGCAATCAGGCGAGCGACGATGGCGGTGCGCTCTATGCAACGATGGATGTCACGTTGCAGCTCGCCAATAGTGTGCTGGTTGGCAATCGGGCGGCAGATGCGGGCGGTGCGCTCTATGCCGGCACGCGGAGTAGCGTCACGCTGGTGCAAAGCACGGTCGTCCAGCACCAAGCTAGCTCGGTCGGTGGGGCGCTGGTGGCGTTCGATGCAACAGCGCTGACGGTGCAGAACAGCATAGTGTGGAACAACACCCCGAATACGGTGAGGTCTACCAATCTGTCAACCATCGGCTTTGCCCACAGCATCGTGGGTGGCTCTGGGGGCAGCGCGGCCTGGAACAGCACGTTTGGGACGGACAACGGCGGCAACTGGGACGTCGCTCCGCTGTTTCGGCAGTCGCCCGCACCGGGGGCCGATGGCGTGTGGGGCACGCTCGATGACGCCTATGGCAACCTGCAGCTCCAGGAGGGGTCACCCGCGATAGATGGCGGGGACAATAGCCTGCTCCCGACCGGGCTGACGACGGATCGGGCGGGCCAGCCCCGCATCGTGGATGGCGACCTCAACGGCACCGCGACGGTCGACATGGGGGCGTATGGAAACCGACCTGTGCAACACCCCATATCCCGGTCGCGGCCTGCCCCCCTGCGACGGCAACGCCCCCGCCCTATCCGGTGGAGA
>JAAUSQ010000342.1 GCA_012033195.1 Chloroflexaceae bacterium | reverse complement strand
CGATGGGAAGAGGTGTGCGGTTGCCAGTGCGCCGCGTACTAGCTCTACACTGGTAATCGAGAGATGCACCCGTTGCAAGCCTGTAATCATTTGCACCTCGGCGGTGTGGCGGTGGCCAGTGGGCGAAAACGAGCGCACCACGCCGCTCCGTTCGGGGTGATGCGACGAGTCACTGGACTGCGCCCCACCTTCCGATGAGCCGACCTTAACTTCAACCACCACATCGCGCTGCACATCGAGCAGGCCCGCCCGCACCAGCGGCAGCACTGCAAAGTTGGTCGCCGTTGCATTGCAGCCGACCCCGCTCACATACGAAGCGCTGCGGATCTGCTCGCGATACACTTCGGGCAGACCATACACAAAGCGCCCCAACCATTCTGGCGCGGGGTGGGCCTCGCCATACCAGCGTGTATAGGTCTCGGCATCGTTCAGCCGAAAGTCTGCCGAACAATCAACGATACGCGGGGCCAGTGCTGCATAATGTTCAATCTGTTTGGCAGCCTCGCCGTGGGCCATCGCCAGGAAGATCACATCACACGGCTCGATCTGTTTAACCGAGACAAACTGCAATCTGGTTGTACCACGCAGGTTGGGATGGCTGCTGGCAATGGGCCGCCCCACCAGCCGCTCGGATGTTATCTGTACCAGTTCGATATCGGGGTGCGCCAGCAGCAGGCGGGCCAGTTCGCCGCCAACATAGCCGCTACCGCCGACAATTGATACACGCAGGCGCATAGCATATCCTCTCAGCCATCGCTCATCGCATACGGCACTACATCGCCGCGCCCGACTGCCAGCACATATTCAATGATGCGCGCTGGAATATTCACGCCGGTTGTGTCGATGCTATTGCGGAATTCCATTGTATAGTTGACTTCGTTCACCAGCAGGTGCCCGTCCGGTGCTTCCAGCACATCCACCGCCACCACGCCACCACCAACGGCCCGCGCCGCCGCCACCGATATCTCGGCCAGTTCGGGCGTTACGGGGCAGTTGGATGCTGCGGCACCACGGGCCGTGTTGGTAATCCAGTGCTTGCTGGTGCGATAGATTGCACAGATGCACTCGTCGCCCACCACAAACGAGCGAATGTCGCGCCCGTGCGGTTTGTCGATATACTCCTGAATATAAAAGATTGAATGGTGGTATGACCCCAGGATCTCTTTATGTTCCAGCAGCGCCTCGGCAGCCTCGCGGTCGTTCACCTTGGCAATCAGCCGCCCCCACGAGCCAATCGCGGGCTTGAGCACCACCGGATAGCCCAGTGCTTCAATCGCTTGCAGCGCCGATTCCGCCGTGAACGCCATACGGGTGCGCGGCGACGGCACCCCGGCCCGGACCAATGCCTGGGTCGTCAGCACCTTGTCGCCACAGATCCGCCCGACGTGGTAGGTGTTGACGGTCGGAATATGACGGTCATTAAAAGCCTTGAGCGCATACAAGGCGCGAGAATGATGGATCGACCGTTCCAGAATGACATCAAACGGGTAGGTGCCATTGTTCAGGTCGAACACCATCTCGCGGTCATCCAGCACTGTGTATTGCAGACCGCGCTGTTCCAGTTCGCTCAAAAGCAGCTTTTCTTCGACCCGCACCCGCGAACAGAGTACCCCGATCCGCATCTACTCCCCCCAGTCTTCGCCCACTTCAGGAGCCAGTGCCAGTTCGGGCGGGTCGAGCGAAACCACCTCAAGCTCTGCGCCACAGTCGGGGCAGATGATGATTTCACCCTCAACGGTATCTTCCGGCAGTTCGATCTTGGCTCCACATTCGGGACACGTTGCGGTCATCGCCATGACGTTGTTCTCCTCATCAGTTGCTTCTGATTGTTGGTTCCGGCTTCAGTTGTTGAATAACAGCGGTGGTTACCGACTCGGTCGCGGCATCGCCCCCCATATCAAGGGTATATGGGCCATGGGCCAGCACGGTTGCAATCGCTGTACGCAGCCGTTCGGCACGCTGCGTATACCGTTGGGCGGTAGCGGCTTCGCGGCTGCGTGTCGCAAACCAGTCGCACAGCATCACGATACAGCCAAACGTGGCTATCGGGTTGGCGATACCCTGCCCGGCAATGTCGGGAGCCGAACCATGCACTGGCTCGAAGATGGCATGCTGGGTGCCGAGGCTGGCGCTACTGGCAAGGCCAAGGCCGCCCCCGTGAATGCTGGCAACATCCGAGAGAATATCGCCAAACATATTGGTTGTCACAAGCACATCAAAGCGTTCGGGCGACTGTGCCAGCCGCATCGCCGCGACATCAACCAGCATCTCTTCCACGGTAATATCAGGATAGGCGCGGGCCACTTCGAGCGCCACGCCCCGGAACAGCCCATCGCCGGCCCGGATCACATTGGCCTTATGCACAATCGTCAGCTTTGCTGGGCGGTCGGGGCGGGTGCGGGCACGGTCGCGGGCCACTTCGCAGGCCGAGCGTGCAATCCGTTCGCTGGCGCGGCGGGTAATCACCCGTTCGGTAATAGCCGTGTCGCCGTTGTCCTCAAGCGTTCGCGCCCGGCATACAGATCTTCGGTGTTTTCGCGCACCACGACCAGGTCAACGCTACGCTTTTCACGGGGCAGGCTGCGCGTCGGGCGAATATTGGCATAGGTATCAAGCTCACGCCGCAGCGCCACAATCGGGCTACGGTAGCCTTCCACCGGATAGCTCGGTGAGCCTGCCGCGCCAAACAGCACCGCATCCGATTGACGGGCCAGGGCAAGTGTTCCGGTAGGCAGCGAAACGCCCATATCTTGAAAGGTGCCCCATCCGGCGGGTGCTTCTACAATCTCCAGTTCGGGGGCCAGGGTCGCCAGCAACCGCTGCGCTGCGGTCATCACTTCGCCGCCAATGCCATCGCCCGCGATCATACACAGTTGCACAGGACTGCTCCTTCATCTTGTTTGTTACGCTGCCGGCTCGCCCGGAAAACGTCCGTAGGTGCGATAGAACGGCACAATACCGCCGGCCTGCCACACTTCGCGCATAAAGAGCGGCGGCTCAGGCAGTTGGATCGTCTGCCCGTCGTCGGTGGTGAGCAGGCCCCGCTCCAGATTAAGCTCCACCTGCTGCCCATCGTGCAGGGTCTGCGTCAGGTCGGCGGTAAAGCACGGAATGCCCAAGTTGAGCGCATTGCGGAAGAAGATCCGCGCAAACAGTGGCGCAATAATAGCCCCAACGCCCACCATCTTGAGGGCCAGCGGTGCGTACTCGCGTGAACTGCCGCAGCCGAAATTCTTGCCGCCCACCAGAATATCACCGGGCTGCACCGTGGGCGCAAAGTCGGGCCGCGCCTCTACAAACGGATACTTCCGCAGGTCGTCTTCGTTCTTCAGCATATAGGGCGCATACCGACCGGGCACAATCTGATCGGTATTGATATCTTCGCCAAATATCCAGACACGGGCCATTGCTGCTACTCCTTCATAGTCAAGTATACTCCCTCGCCTGCATCTATGCTGCAAGGTCGGGACAGTATCGTTATACCATCACGTCCTGCGGATGGGTGATATAGCCCGTCAGGGCGGTTGCGGCGGCAACTTCGGGCGATGCCAGATAAATCTGCGCATCGGGGCTTCCCATGCGGCCCCGGAAGTTGCGGTTGCCCGTGAAGACACACACTTCGCCCGGTGCCAGCACCCCCATATGCCGCCCGATGCAGGCCCCACAGCCGGGTGTGCCGATGGTGGCACCCGTCGCTAGCAGGGTCGCCAGCGTGCCGTCTTCGGTGGCCTGCTGCAACGACGCGCTGCTGGCAGGCACCACAATCATCCGCACGCCCTTCGCCAGCTTACGGCCCTTCATAATCTGCGCCGCAGCCGCCATATCTTCGTAGCGCCCGTTGGTGCAGGTACCCATATAAACCACATCCACCGCAACCTTACCAAGGTCTTTCAGGTCAACCACATTGTCTACAAACGGCGGCGCACTGATCTGTGGCTCCAGTGTATCGAGATCGACCTCAACAGTGCGGCTATAGGTGGCCCCTTCCTGCACAGCAAGCCACGCCAGAACATCCAGATGCGCCGCTGGTGCGCCCGTCGGCGGCACAATGCCCGCCTTGCCGCCCACCTCAATTGAGAGGCGTGGTCAGCGTCATACGGTCGCCAATGCTCAGGAAGTCCACACCGTGCCACTCCACAGCGGCATAGGTTGCACCATCGGCCCGCAGCGTACGCGCTGCC
>JAAUSQ010000341.1 GCA_012033195.1 Chloroflexaceae bacterium | reverse complement strand
ATTTCCAAGACAATAGCGCAACCCCTATGAAATACCGATAGGTTCAGCGCAGATCTATAGGATTTCCCAATGCTCGCAGACACGAAATGGTGATATACTGAGGTTGTCAGACATAAGATTGGTTGGGGAGTAGCCGCCTGCCGTCGGGCAGGACGAACTGTCGTCAAGACCGTGCATCTGCACGCGGTAGTTCGAGCGTGAATATGATACACGACGGGCGAGACCACCACGCACCCTGTTGCCGTGGTTGGCGCGCCCTTTTTGTCGCCCACGGTTCGCAGGGACTTGTTACCAGAACACCCTTGCACAGAAAGGATTGTGGGATGCACGCTTGGTATCGATTATCACCGGACACCGTTCTGCAAGAGATGCAGAGCGCACAGACGGGCTTGACTTCGGCGGAAGCTACTACCCGTCTGCAACAGTATGGCCCCAACGAACTGGTGGAACGCAGCGCCCGCCACCCCCTCCAGATTATCTGGGAACAACTCACCGCCGTGATGGTGCTCATCCTCATCGCAGCGGCAATCTTTTCGCTCCTCCTCGGCAAATACCTGGAAGCCGGTGCGATTCTCGCCATTGTGCTCCTGTTTACCCTGCTTGGCTTTCTCCAGGAATATCGTGCCGAAAAAGCTATCGCGGCCCTCAAAAAACTGGCGGTGCCCGATGTACGGGCCTACCGCGATGGACGCCTGATCGCAGTTCCGGCTCAGCAACTGGTTCCCGGTGATGTGGTGATGTTAGAAGCAGGCAATGTGGTGCCCGCCGATGTGCGCTTGCTCCAGAGTGCCGCATTGCGGATGCAGGAAGCCGCGCTGACGGGCGAGTCGGAAGCCGTCGAAAAAACCGCTGCCGCACTTGATAGACCCGACCTTGCGATTGGTGACCGTCGGAATATGGCCTTTATGGGGACGCACGTCGTCTATGGACGTGGTACCGGGCTTGTCGTCGCAACCGGCATGCAAACCGAATTGGGGAAGATTGCCACCTTGCTGCAAGCTGTCCAACACGATCTGACCCCGTTACAAAAGCGGCTTGATCAGGTTGGCAAGCTCCTCGCTGGTATCGGCACTGCCGTCGCCGTGCTCATTATGGTGGTTGGTATCATCGCTGGTGAAGCGTGGCAGGATATGGTCTTGACGGCAATCAGTGTGGCGGTGGCGGTGATCCCCGAAGGTCTGCCTGCCGTGGTGACGTTTACCCTGGCGCTGGGTGCCCAGCGTATGCTCTCCCGGAAGGCTCTGGTGCGAAAACTGCCCGCCGTCGAAACGCTTGGCTCGGTGACTGTCATCTGCTCGGATAAGACGGGCACGCTGACCGAAAATCGCATGACGGTGACCACCCTCGACGTTGCCAATCAGCAGATCGATCTGATCGATCTGACGGATCAACCCCTGTCGCCTACTCCGACCGTGCAGGTGTTGCTGGCAGGGAGCATGCTGTGTAATGATGCAACCATCCAGTCGCTTCCCGATGGGACATTGCAGGTGCAGGGCGACCCGACCGAGGGCGCATTGCTGACAGCAGCAACCCGCCTTGCGTTCCAACAGGAGAGTTTGCAGCGTGCCTTGCCACGTGTTGCCGAACTCCCCTTTGACTCGGAACGCAAACGCATGACCACTATTCATCAGATGCCTGCTTCCCAGGCAACGGACACGCCCGATGATGCAACACTGATGGCGCTGCTGGCCGTGCTCGGTACGGTTGTTACAACGCCCTATGTAGCATTCACAAAAGGAGCGGTAGATGGTCTGCTGGAGCAGACGACCCACGTCTGGGATGGTAGCACCCTGCACCCGCTTGATGATGTGCTTACTGCTCGCATCGCCAATGCTAATGATCAGTTAGCCCGCAACGGCATGCGTGTGCTTGGTGTGGCACTCCGCCCGCTGATGAGTGCCGAAGCTGATATCGCAACGGTTGAGCACAATCTTGTGTTTGTAGGTCTGGTTGGCATGATCGACCCACCACGACCTGAAGTGCGGGCCGCAGTCCAAACCTGTCAGCAGGCCGGTATCCGTCCGGTCATGATTACGGGCGATCATCCGCTGACCGCACAGGTGATAGCCCGCGACCTGGGCATTACAACCAGTGACCGGGTGCTGACGGGGGCCGAATTGAACCGGATGGATGCTGCCGCGTTCCGTGCTGCCGTCCAGGAAGTCTCGGTGTATGCGCGGGTTTCACCAGAGCACAAACTACGCATTGTTAAACAATTGCAACAGCAGCAGCATGTGGTGGCGATGACAGGCGATGGCGTGAACGACGCACCCGCACTGAAGCAGGCCAACATTGGCGTTGCAATGGGCATCACGGGCACCGACGTATCAAAAGAAGCGGCAGATATGGTGCTACGTGATGATAACTTCACAACGATTGTGGCTGCTGTCGAAGAGGGGCGGGTGATCTATGATAACCTGCGCCGGTTCATTGCCTTTGTGGTTGCGGGAAATATTGGCAAGATTGCCGTGATGCTGCTCTGGCCCGTGGTACTCATGCTCTTCCCGGTGACGGGTGTAGCCGCGATTGCATTGCTACCCCTGCACTTGCTCTGGCTCAACCTGATGACCGACGGCTTGCTGGGCCTCGGCATGGGGGTTGAGCCTGCGGAGCACCGCGTGATGCAGCGACCACCCCACCACCCGCAAGCGGGGATTTTTAGCGGTGGCCTCGGTTGGCAGGTGCTCTGGATCGGGGCGATTATTGGGGTACTTGCTATCAGCGCTGGCCTATGGTATGCCATGCAAGGATTACCGCAGTGGCAGACGATGATTGTGACGGTGCTGACGAGTATGCAAATCGGGCAGGCACTGGCAACCCGCTCTCAAACCGAGTCTCTCGTCCAGATTGGGGTCTTGAGTAATCGGCTGATGTGGTGGCTGATCGGTGCTATTGTGAGCTTGCAGATCGCTGCCGTCACACTCCCTCCCTTCCGCGCCATCCTCGATCTGCACCCCCTGTCCGGCGCTGATTGGGGAATTGCCGTACTGCTGGGCCTGATTGTCTTCGGCGTAATCGAACTCGTCAAATGGATCCAACGACGTTAAGGGCTATCTGGAGTAGCGCACACTCGTCACGGTGTGCAACGTTCTACAAGAGGGCAGGTATATCCCGTCCGGACAAACGAGCACACTACCTGACTTATGCACAACACCAGCGGGGATGCTGTTCGCTGCCGCAGCATCCCCGCCCACGCACACCTTGCAGCGTCTGTGCTCCTGTCGCCCCAATAGTTTGTATTCCCGATATTCAGGCTTGACACAGGGTCTTTTTTCGTGTATACAGATAAATGCAATCCTCACTGCACATTCTATTAATACACTTTGCGCCACCCAGTGTAGATGATACGGCTCGTTGCATCTTCTGCACGCGTGCTGCATGTCAGCCTGCGTGCGCCATACCTACCAGGAGTACCCCGGCTATGCGACAGGATCAGTGCCCGGTTATTGGATCACTATGGCATCGGAGACGTTCGGGCCATGATTGGGCAGCGCTCGTGCTGCTGCTCTGTCTGGGGTGGAGTGGGGTGTTGCTGTACCCGCCCGCCCCTGTGCAGGCCCAGGTGGGCACGATCTACTACGTAGACAAGGACCGCCCCGATGACAGCGGCGACGGCTTGACGTGGGCAACGGCCAAGCGCAATCTCCAGACCGCGCTTGCCCTTGCCAGTGCAGGGGCCGAAATCTGGGTTGCGGATGGCACGTACTACCCCGACGAGGGCACGGGGCAGACCAACGACAACCGCGCCAGTACCTTCACGCTGAAGGATGGCGTGGCGATCTATGGCGGCTTTGCGGGTACGGAGACGCTGCTGAGTGAGCGCGACGTGGCAGCCAATGTCGCCATCCTCAGCGGCGACCTGCAACAGAACGACACGCCCAACTTTGGCAACAATGCCGACAACGCCCTCCACGTGGTGACGGGCAGCGGCACCGATAGCACCGCCGTACTAGATGGCTTCACAATTACAGCGGGCAATGCGGATGATGGCGGGGGCATTGCCTGCCCGAATGACTGCGGCAGCGGGGTCTCCAACGATAGCGGTAGCCCAACGCTGACCAATCTCACCATCACGGGCAACTTTGCCTCCTCCGCGGCGGCGGGGTGTACAACAGTGGCGGCAGCCCAGCTTCACCAACGTCACCACTCAGCGGCAACACGGCAGACTGGACGGCGCGGGGTGTCAACTCGACAGCAGCCCCAGCTTTATCAAC
>JAAUSQ010000340.1 GCA_012033195.1 Chloroflexaceae bacterium | reverse complement strand
GTGGATGCTACCGCTGGCGATTGCGCTGCTGGTAGCGTTGCAGCACAGCGCCACCCCACAGCGGGCCGCGAGTCGGTGGGCGTGGGTACTGGTGGGCGTTGTTTCTGGGGCGTGTCCTTGCTCAGCCATATTGGGGTGGCAAATCCTGGCAAATTCGGCTGGTAATTGGGCTGGTGTGGCTGCTGGTGCTGGTGCAGCGCAATACGTCTCCCGCTACACTGTGGACATTTACCAGACTGCTGCTATTGTGTGGGCTGTTTAGCTTTGCCGTCACCTATTCGGCGGTAGTGTTCCTCAAGTTCGGCGAGTTCCTGACCGTCGGCGAGAAGGTTGCCACCGAAGACCATGTATCAGTTGGGTACTGGTCGCTGGTGTGGAATGCGTTCCGGGTATCGTTCCACGATTGGGGCCTACTGACGGGTGCGGCTGGCATCGTGCTATTGCTGCTGCGGCGATTGCCGCGCTATGCGGGTGCGGTGCTTGGCGGGTGGCTTGGAGTGGTGGTGTTCTTCTGGGCAGTGGAGATGCTGACCGCATTGCAGGTACGCTATGTTTATCTGCTGCTGCCGCTGGTCTGTATCGGGGCGGCGCTGTTGCTCGACAGGCTGGCCCGCCACACCATGCACGGGCGGGCGATGGCGTGGGCGGTGCTGCTGTTCCTGGTGTTCAACGCGGCGCTGATCTGGTATCCAGGCACGTTCGACGATAATATGATGGATATGACCGCACTGGTGCGGTAACAAGAGAAGCGCTGAGAAACGCTATGCATTCTGTCCCGCGTCTGCTCCGCATACTGGTGCGGCTCGACTTTATCGCCGCTGTAGTACTGACGGTGCTGCTGCCGCTGGTGCTGCTGGTGCGGGCGGTACGCTCCCGCCGCGAACAGGTCGCCGACCTGCTGGGCTACTGGCGGGCTTCGAGCCTGCTGATGGTGTCGGTGTACCTGCTGATTGGCAAACGCCGTACCGCCTTTGTCAGTGGTATTGCGGCGCGGCTGCTCATCCCGTGGTCGCTGCGCCACGCCTCGTACACCAACGACCCGCGCTTCACCCGTTGGAAGCGCTGGATCACCGCCTACTGCCTGGGTGGGGCGCTGCTCAACCTGCCGCTGCTGGCCTGCCTGCGCCAGCAATCACCCACCGCATTGTGCCGCGCCTATATCGAACCGACGCAGGAATTCGGCGCAGTGCTGCACCCTGGCGTGAGCCGCGAGACACTGGGGCGCGTCGGTGATATTGGCTTGCTGGCCTTTGTAGTGGGCGCGGTGCTGTTGTGGCTCAGCGGGCGGAAGAAATAATCCCCCGCCCCGCACTCCCTAACAAATGCGCGGCAACTGTTCCCCGCTCAGCATATCGACCACGCGCATCCCACCGATGCGACTGCGGAGGAGCACCTTACCGGGCATATCCGCCACCACCTCACCGATGATTGCTGCGTTGTGCCCCAGCGGATGCTGGCGCAGCGTTGCCAGCACAGTGTCGGCAACGGTTGGCGCAACAATTAGCAGACACTTGCCCTCGTTAGCGACGTACAGCGGGTCAAGCCCCAGGATTTCGCATGCGCCGCGCACCTCTTCGGCAATCGGTATCTGTGTCTCGTGCAACAGCATACCAACCCCCGCATGGGCCGCAATCTCGTTGAGCGCACTGGCAACCCCGCCGCGTGTCGGTCGCGCAGCACGTGGACAGCGCGGCCCGCTACGGCCAGCACCGCCGCGACCATCTCTACCAATGAGGCGCTATCGCTCTGGATTGTGGTTTCAAACTCCAGCCCCTCGCGCACCGACATAATAGCGATGCCGTGCGTTGCAATATCGCCGCTCACCAGAATGACATCGCCCACCTGTGCCGCTGTGGCGCAATCTCGATGCCATCGGGAATGATGCCCACCCCCGACGTATTGATAAAGATGCCATCGCCTTTGCCGCGATCAACTACCTTGGTATCACCCGTTACAATCCGTACACCAACGTGCTGCGCGGCTTGCTGCATCGCTTGCACTACCCGCCACAGATCGACCATCGGCAGCCCTTCTTCGAGGATGAAGCCCACCGAGAGCGCCAGCGGTTGCGCACCACACATCGCAAGGTCGTTCACGGTGCCGTGGATCGCTAACGAACCAATATCGCCGCCCGGAAAAAAGATCGGATTGATGACATACGAGTCGGTGGAGAAAGCCAGCCGCAATGCCCCGTTACTGATGGCGGGTGTCAGAATAGCACCATCGTGCAGGTTGGCGAGCGTGCCACTGCCGAACGCAGGCACAAACATGCGCTCAATCAATTGCTGCGTGAGCTTGCCGCCGCCACCGTGCGCGAGCAGAATGTGCGGGTAATCATTGAGCGGAATCGGGCAGGTCTGCGCCAGTAGCGCCGCGCCCACATCATCCGGTGCCGTCTGGATGGATTGTGCCGGGACACCATGCTTATCCAATGCTCACCTCGTGGGGCATGGGTTGGGCGGCCTGCCGATGCTGCCCATAGTGGTAATAGGCTGCGCACGCGCCTTCCGAAGATACCATCGGCGCACCGAGCGGGTGTTCGGGTGTGCAGCGTGTGCCAAAGGCGCTACAGTCGCTCGGTCGCTTGCGGCCCTGCATAATCTGCCCTGCAATACACAGCGGCGACTCCTGCGCGGTCAGGTTGATGACTTCAAAGCGCTGCTCGGCATCGTAGGCGCGGAACTCCGGGCGCAACTGGTAGCCGCTAGCGGGGATGGGGCCAATACCGCGCCACTGCCGCGTACACGGTTCAAACACCCGCCGCACAAGTTCCTGGGCCTGCACATTGCCCTGCCGCGTCACCGCACGGCTGTACTGGTTCTCCACGCCATACTGTCCCGCCTCTAGCGCCGTGAGCGTGCGGTAAATCCCATCCAGCAGATCGAGCGGCTCAAAGCCCGTCACTACAATCGGGGTCTGGTATGTTGCGGCGATTGGTTCATACTCTGCGTAGCCCATCACTGCGCAGACGTGGCCCGCCGCCAGAAAGCCATCAATCAGGGTATCGGGCGACGAGAGCAGCGCTACCATCGCGGGCGGCACTAGCACGTGCGAACACAAAATTGAAAAATTGCTCAGGCTTTGCTGCGCCGCGTACCACACCGACATCGCATTAGCAGGCGCGGTCGTCTCGAAGCCCACCGCAAAAAGACCACCTGCCGATCCGGGTGTTGCTGGGCTAGCTTCACCGCATCGAGCGGCGAATACACAATGCGTACATCGCCGCCTGCCGCCTTCACGCTCAGCAGGTCGGTGCTGGAGCCGGGAACACGCAACATATCACCAAACGAGGTGAAGATGACTTCGGGGCGGCGCGCAATCGCAATTGCACGGTCTATCATTCGAGCGGCGTAACACACACCGGACAACCGGGGCCGTGTACAAGCGTCACACTGGACGGCAAGAGTTGGTCGATGCCCGACTTGATCAGGGTGTGCGTCTGCCCGCCACAGATTTCCATCAGCGTCCAGGGGCGTGTTACAACCTCGTGGATGGCCTGCACAAAGCGCTGGGCATCGGCTTCGTTGCGATATTCATCTACAAACTTCATTGATGCGCTCTCCTCTCCATCTGGCAATTGTCCCCGAACGGGGCTGTGTATGGCCCTATCAGGCCGTCGATACCGGCGTATCGGCGGGTTGCGGTAGTTCCAGTTCATCCAGTTCGCCCATCTCGCGCAGAAACTCAAACACCTTCGCGGCCTCTGCTTCGTCAATCTTGCTGATAGCAAAGCCAACATGCACCACCACATAATCACCGATCTGGATTTCGGGCACATACGCCAGACAGACGTGCTTGATGATGCCCGCAAAACTGACCCGTCCCATCGTCATACCAAACGGGTTCTCTTCGATGGTAAGAACTTTACCGGGGACTCCCAGACACATAGCGTGCTCCTCTCTGCTCGCTCGTTAGAACGTCATCACTCACCCAGCGCTACAGCACCAGTCTCATACACAAAGCCCGCCGGGGCTGTCTCCGCACCCCTGCCCCGCTCCCACTGAAGGGGCGAGGAGTTCAGGCAGAGCACCCTCACACACCTGCCTGGAGCCGTGCGGCGGCCACTGCCACCTGCCCCAGACTGATGCCGCCATCGTTGGGAGGCACCTGCCGATGCAACAGTACGGTGCAGCCTGCCTCGCTCAGGCGCTGCGCCAGCCGTTCGGTCAACAACTGATTTTGAAAACACCCCCCCGACAGAGCAACCTGCTGCGCTCCAATG
>JAAUSQ010000339.1 GCA_012033195.1 Chloroflexaceae bacterium | reverse complement strand
TTCGTTCATCTACGATGCAACATTGAATGTGACAAACTGACGGCGACTGATCGGCGCGAACGGGGCGGGCAAGTCCTCGTTCTTGCGGGCCATTGATATGTTCTACAATCCCAATGCAAAATTCGACAACTATGACTTCTACAACTGTGACCCAATTCATCCTATCATAATCACGCTCACCTACTGTGATTTAAGTCCACAGGAACAGCAGGCATTTTCACCCTACTACCACGATGAGCGCCTGGTCGTCGAGAAAAAAATAGAGGTCTCCTCGCCAGAGGGCAAGATTACACAGCGCTACTATGGACAGATACGCGGCAACCACGATTTTAAGTCTGTACGCAGCCAAGTCACTGCAACGAATAAACGCAGCAAGTATAATGAATTACGGCAGCAGCCCGCATACAGTACTCTACCAACCGCATCCTCTGCACCGAAAGTGAATGAAGCACTTGATCAATGGGAAGCCGATAATCCAGATCGATGTGAGCCGATATGGAGTGAGCATCAATTTTTCGGATTTAAAGAAGTGAGTGCAGCAAAACTTGAAAACTATACCCGGTTTCTGCTGGTACCAGCCATCCGTGATGCTGCCGCCGATAGCGTAGATGAGCGCGGAAGTGTCATCAACCAACTCATTGATCTCGTCATACGCAGTGTGCTCGCAACCAACCCGCAAGTGAGCGAAATTCAGCAGGAAGTGAATGAGAAACTACAACAAATACCCCAACTCGTGGCGCTAGAGCCACTTAAAGACCAACTGAATACAACAATGCAGCGTTTCGCTCCAGCCACCGCCATTCACCTGGATTGGGCTACAATGGCATTCACTATCCCCGTTCCCAAGGTGGATGTTCATATCAGTGAGGATGGATATCGGGCACGCATCCAGCGCACTGGACACGGCGTACAACGTGCCTTTGTTATCACGTTGCTCCAGCATCTTGCGATGAGCGATACACGCGGAGATAAACCAGCGAGCCAGGAAGTAATCCCAACTGGTTCAGATGGACAAGGTAGAGAGGCTGATTCTGAGGAAATATCTGGTACGGCTGTCGACCAGCACATGAACCTTATTCTAGCCATCGAAGAACCAGAGTTGTTTCAGCACCCATCGCGCCAGCGGCACTTTGCACAGGTGCTCCACGAACTCGCCCACGGTCAGATACCAGGGGTCGCCAGCAGCACACAAGTGCTCTACTGCACACATAGCCCCCTCTTTGTCAATATTGATACATTTGATAACATCCGTCTAATCCGTAAAGTCGATGGACCAACCATACAATGTCCTAAACAAAGCGACGTAACCAGGAAGCGCATGCAGGACATCACGGATATTGATCAGAAAAAGCTCAGCATCATGCTCAATCCAGTGGTGAACGAGGGTTTTTTGCCAGATGGGTTATTGTGGTTGAAGGTGACAGTGATAAAGCCTACTTGCAAATGGTCGCACGTTGCCGCTATAAAGGGTCCCTAGAAGCACATGGCATCGTGATAATCTCGGTCGGAGGAAATGGGAACATCGAGAAACCGCTGGTCGTCTTTCGCAGCTTTGGTATAAAAGTCTATCCTGTATGGGACAATGACAAACCGAATGCACAGGCCTGTTCCACCAACCGAAAGCTCCTCCGCTTGTGTGGCAGTGAGGAGGAAGATTGGCCAGAGGGAATTCACGACACGCATGCCATCTTCTCACCAAAGCTCGAAGCTATCATCGAAGATGATGTAAGGCAGGCAGGTATCGACTGGACAGCGTTGAGGGACGAGGTTTGCAATCAGATTGGAGGAGAACTAAAAAGCCACGCTGTCGTCAGCGAGATCGTGAAACGTGCGCACGAGCAGAGGTGTCAGTTTCCATTCGCGTCGCAGATCATCGAGCGGGTTATGACACTCACCGGTATCCCGGTACAACTGACAGCCAGTGGCTCTACTCCCGCGGACCCTGCTGCGTCGACGGAGGAACATACCCAATGACCAATTCGCTAACCATCACTATCACCAATCCAGAACTGCTGGCCGAGCTTGCTCGTTATGGTGACCCACCAGAACAGAAGCACATTGATGGTGAGGGCTGATCGGGATGTGTTTCGTGCGACTTACTGAAAGCAGACCCGAGGTACGACGAACTGGCAAGTATAGAAATGGGGGAATGAAACTATGGATCCCACTGCTTCAAAACGCAATAACATCCATTCAAATGGGAGTCGAAGACTTCCAGACTGGTCGAGACGAGCGCATGCTTTCGGCTACCCGCAATTTGTATTCGGGCATATTGCTGCTTTTTAAAGAGAAATTACGTGATATGTCTCCGCCTGATAGTGACGAGATTCTGTTGCGTGTGAAGTTTGAACCAATTATAGCGGCTGATGGGAGCGTAAAAATTCAAGGCGTTGGAAAGAGAACGATTGATTATGACGAGATAAAAGATAGGTTTAAGAAGTTACGCATCGATGCTGATTGGGACAGGGTGGGTCAAGTCAAACATATAAGAGACCAATTAGAACACTACTATACCGATACTCAACCCAAAGCAGTAGGCGAGGCCATTGCTAATACATTTGTGGTTGTACAGAAATTTATTAGAAAAGAACTCGATGAAGACCCACAGGCATTGTTGGGACAAAACTGTTGGCAAGTGATGCTGGCCCAAAATGAGTTTTTTGAGCAGGAGTTAGCTGAGTGCAAGTTAAGCCATCAGAAAGTTACTTGGGATTTTGAAATTCTGAAAGATATTATAGAGGAGGCACGATGTGTTGAGTGCCATTCCCCATTGGTTATGGCTTTGTTTGATAACGGAACGTATCAAGGCCGTTTTGAATGCAGGGCATGTGGCATTACCTCTGATGAGGATGACATAGTTGAGACAGCTATTAGGCCTTCTTATCGATATGACATAATATTGCACTATAAAGATGGTGACATTATGCCAATTGAGCAGTGCCCAGCATGCTACAGAAACACTTTTATTGTTTCTGAGGACTGTTGTGTGATATGTGGTTATGTCCATGGTAATCCTACATGCCTAAGATGTAATAATACAATAAGCGTAGACGAACAAAGCGTTAGCGGATACTGTAGCTATTGTAATCATAAATTGCAAGACGATGATTAACACCTACTCCCGCACCCTCGCTGCCCCGGTGCACCGCCTCGCGCATCACATGCTCTGGGGTAGGGACTGATCGAGGTCTTTTACATGCTATCATTACGGAACACAGAACTCGGTAATGCACCGATGAATCGTACTCAGGATGACGACAACCGCAGAGAAAGGAATTACCATGGCACCATCCCTTGAAGCCGTGCTGCACATGGCCGACCAGCTTCCGCCCCTTGACCAGGCACGGTTGATTGAACACCTGTCCCGCCGGCTGGCGCTGGCAGCACGCACCGCTTCGCCCACCACGCAACCCGGCACGGCTGCCTGGGCGCGTTTTTTCGCCGTGAGCGACGACATCCGCGCCACCCACCCGGACGCGAATTCGGCAGCGCGGCTGGAAGCAGATCGGCGTGAGCGCGACACGATGCTCGGTGGGCAGCACGGAGCTGACGATGTACACCCTTGATGCAAGCGTCTTTATGCGCGATGCCGACCCACGTGACCCGGAGCATGCAGCGTGTCGCAGGCTGCTGGAGCACCTCGCTGCCAATGCGCTGCCCGTTATCGTCCCGGTGTTTGTGCTGGTTGAGGTAACTGGTGCGTTGAGCCGCGAACTCCGCGACCGATCCGCGCTCGGCTCGTTTGTCGAGGCATTACAAACACTCCCCACCCTTTCGCTGGTCGCCCTCGATGACACCCTTGCCACCGAAGCCGCATACCTGGCCGCAGATCGTGCCTTGCGTGGGGCTGATGCTGTGTATGTGGCCGTCGCCGTACGATTTGGGTGCCAGTTAGTGACCCTTGATCAGGAAATGCGCACCCGTGCTGCCCCGGTCGTGCGGGTGCGTACTCCTGCTGATGCGCTCGTGGAGATCGCTCCATCATGACCACCGACTCTCTGTATTCCCGCACCCTCGCCGCCCTAGTGCACCTCCTCAGTCGGCACTCGCTCTGGGGGCAGGAACTAGTCGAGGTCTTTGTGCCATCATCTGGTCGCGTGCTCACGCTGCCCGCTGATGACCTGCTGCCGCTCTCTGAAGCGCCATGCCCTCGCGTGAGGAGTTGCTCATCACACTGGCTGCCACGTGTATCCGCGCTGCCCTGAACGAGGGCACGCTCCTCGCATCGCTCA
>JAAUSQ010000338.1 GCA_012033195.1 Chloroflexaceae bacterium | reverse complement strand
CAGATGCTCTATGACGCGCCAGCCAACACCGTTTGTGGCGGGTTTTATTCGGTAGTCCGGCGATGAATTTTTTGATTGCTGTGCAGCTTGTGTGTACGGATGATGAACTGGTGCTAGATGTATCTGGCATTGGTACGCTGTCCATTCCGCCGTCAAGAACATCCGGATTGGAGCCATATTGTGGCCGGCGCGTCATCTTGGGCATCCGCCCGGAGCATATGCACGATGCCAGCTATGTGCCACCCGGTGTGTCTCCGCACTGTGCTGTGCAGGCTGAGGTGAGTGTGATGGAACGGATGGGGAGCGAGGTGTTTGTCTATCTCCAACGGTATGGGATGGAGTTGGTCGGACGTTTTGATCCGCGCACTGCTGCACTGCCGGGCCAGTGGATGACGGTGGTGTTTGATATGGAGAAGCTGCACCTGTTTGATGCCGAAACGGGGTATAATATATTTCATAGGTGAACCACGAATATTTGCACGAAAACCGGGCAGCCGGACAATAAACCACGAATGACACGAATTGACACGAATACCGGACAGCCGGACAGTATGAATGACGAATTGTGTGAATTTGGACAAATAATGTTTATGATGTCGTCCGGCTGCTCGAAAATTCGTACAAATTCGTGGTATTCGTGGTTCCATCTTGTCCGGTCTCTGTGTTCATCTGTGTTCATCTGTGGTTTTTGGTTCGGATGAAGGGTTGCATATGCTTGGACCGCGCTGGAAAAAAGTATTCAGTGATCTTTGGATCAACAAAACGCGCACGGTGCTTGTCGTCGCATCCATCTGGATCGGTGTGTTTGCAACGGGCGTGATCAACGGCTCACGCAGCATCGTCGTCAACGAACTTCAGGCAAGCTACCAAGATACCGCCCCCGCCCACTCAACAGTCTACGTCTCTGACGACGACAGTTTTGGCGACGACCTCGTTGAAGCGGTACGCAAGATAGATGGGGTTGCGGATGCGGAAGGGCGGCGTATGGCGATGGTCAGTATCGAAGAAATGCCAGGTACCTGGCAAGACATGCAACTGATGGCTATTCCCGATTTTGACGATATCCGTATCAACAAAATACGGCCGGTGCAGGGGGCACGCAAACCGCGCGATAAAGAGGTGCTGCTTGAACGATCCAGCGTCGAGATGCTGCATGTGGCAGTTGGCGAATCAATTGTCATTGAACGCGCCGATGGCAAGCAAAAAATTATGCAGGTGGCCGGCGTTGTGCATGATCTTTCTGTGCAGCCCACATCTATGAGTGGCCGCTACTATGGCTTTGTCACCCCCGGCACAATGGAATGGCTCGGCGAGAAAAACGACTATACACGCATGCTTATTCGGGTGGCGAAGGAGCCGTCGCCGGCAGAGGGGCCGGCGGGCATGGCTCTGGCAGCGCGTGGGGATGCACCAGTATGCGCAGATTGTCGGGTGCTTGGTGCGGTTGAAGACAAGGTGAAGAAATCGGACCGTGATCCGCAGATGCCACGGGGTCCGCATGGTGGTCCGTCGAATGAACATTGGGCAACGAGTTTTATCTCGAACCTTTCGATGATGATGAGTGTTCTTGGTGTGATGTCGCTCTTTCTCAGCGGCTTCCTCGTCACAAACACCATTGCTGCATTGCTGGCGCAGCAGATCAGGCAGATTGGTATTATGAAGGCGATAGGGGCACGCAATCATCAGATGATGGGTATGTATATGGTTCTTGTGCTTGGCTTTGGTGCGCTTGCGATGCTGTTGGCTTTGCCGCTTACGATGCTTGTGACGAGGGTTTTTGTTACTTATGTGGCGAACTATTTTAATTTTGATCTTTCACGCGCACCATTTCCGCCACCTATCCTGCTGATTCAGGCGTTTGCGAGCTTGTGCATTCCCGTGCTTGCATCGCTTGTGCCGGTGTTTACCGGTACGCGTATCACTGTGTATGAGGCAATCAATAATGACAGTATTGCCCAATCTGGAAGTTCGAGCAAAAAGAAAAAGAAGCTCACGCTGGCCCGTGTGTCGCGGGTGGGCATGGTCCTCTCAACTATCCTGAATCGCCCGCTGTTGCTTTCGATTCGGAATACGTTTCGGCGCAAGGCGCGTGTTGCGTTGACGTTGTTGACGCTGACGTTTGGGGGGATGATCTTCATTGGTATTTTTACCATCCGCAACTCGCTCGTTCTGACGCTGGATGATTTCATCTCCAGAGAGTTTCAGTTTGATCTCGTCGTTATCTTTGACCGTACCTACCGCGATTATTATGTGATAGATGCGGTGGTGCAATCGCCAGGCATAACCCATGCCGAGTCGTGGTCGGATGGTAGTGCGAGCCGTGTGTATGATGATGGTGAGGAGAGCGAAGATATATCGCTCACGGCGTTGCCGCCAACGACGACGATGCTTACGCCGATGGTTGTTGATGGGCGCTGGCTGCTTCCAGATGATGAGAATGCCCTGGTGATAACGACGGGAGTGCTAGAAAAAGACCCCGACATTGCGGTGGGCGATACCATCACGCTCAAGATCAATGAGCGTGAGTCGGGCTGGCGTGTTGTGGGGATTACGACGGGCATTGGCGACTCGCGTGAGGCATATATACACTACGATTACTTCAACCGGCTGACAGGGCAGGTGGGCAAAACGAGGATGTTGCGGGTGCAGACTGAGGGGCGCACGCTGCAGGCGCAGCAGCAAACGGCTGTGGCTGTGCAGACTGATCTCAAACGCCAGGGCATAGATGTAGATAAGGTCTTTTTTATGACGGATATGCGTGAGCGGGTGGTTGAGCGGTTTGATTTTATTGTGATGGCGTTGATGAGTATGGCGATGCTGATGGCGATTGTTGGTGGGTTGGGGTTGGCGGGGACGATGAGCTTGAATGTTATTGAGCGCACGAAGGAGATTGGCATTATGCGAGCCATTGGCGCATCGAATGGCATGATGCTCCAGATATTTTTGGGCGAGGGGTTGATCATTGGGGTGCTAAGCTGGCTTGCTGGTTCGTCGTTGGCGTTGCCGATGAGTAAGATGTTGTGTGATGCGATGGGGCAGTTGTTTTTCCGCACGCCGCTGAGCTTTAGCTTTTCGGTGCGTGGTGTGTTTATCTGGCTGGGGTTTTCGGTAGTGCTGGCACTTGTTTCGAGCTTTGTGCCGGCTTGGAATGCGACGCGGCTAACCGTGCGTGATGTGTTGGCGTATGAGTGAAACGGTGAAGCACCAAAGCACCGGACAGCCGGGCAATACTCTCACGCAAAGGCGCAAAGGTTCGGACAAAGATTGTGCCCGGTATTCGTACCTATTCGTGTCTATTCGTGGTTCCATTGCCCAGTTGTCCGGATTCATCCCTATTCCCTATTCCCTATTCCCTCTTGTTGTGCCAACCGCAGCCCCTCCAGGCGAATAATGTCCGGGAACAATGCACGGTACACACCGCACAGCGGCGACTGCACATCGTAGCGGCCAGTCGCCTGGTGCGTGACAAGCGGGCAGCCGCCGGCGCACCAATATCGCCACTCGCAACTCTGGCACCCTTCCTTCTGATCAACTGATACATTCTGCACGCGCTGCTGATCGGCACGCACTGCGCCAAGTGGGTCGGCAGCCGCAATGCTCGTCACCGGGTGGGCAATGTCCATTTGGCATTTAGCGATGTTGCCCTGGTGGTCTATGACGAGATAGTGTGCGCCGACGGGACAGGTGGTGGTGATGGCTGCCGCTCAAGTTCGTGCGGTCGAGCAAACTCCCAAGCAGGCTGTAGCTGGGGAGATTGCGCTCAATGATGCGGTAGGCTGCCCGCAGACCGGCGATGATACGCGCTTCGTCATCCGGCCGAAGCTGCGTTGTCGGGGTGGCGCACGATGCCTGGGCCGTGCCATGCTCGCGGCAAAAGTTCATCGTGAAGTGCAGATCGCGCTCGCGCAGCCATGCCACCAATTTCGGCAGCCCTTCGATACTGGCAGCAGTGACAGTGACAGAGATGGTGAGATGTAGTCCCACCTGCTGAGCGCGTTCAATCGTGCTGACAACATCAGCATACGAACCGGCACCATTGACTCTGGTGCGTTGGCGATCATGCACTGGTTGTGGTCCATCGAGCGAAATCATCAACCGTAGCCCCAAGTTGTGAATGCGTTGCAACCGTGTATCAGAGATGGCAACCCCGTTGCTCAAGACGACTCCATGCACGGCTAGGCCAGCTGCGGCGGCGTGCTGCTGAGCGTAGCGGTGGGTTTGTTCGATGAGCGGCAGGTTGAGCGTTGGTTCGCCGCCGGACCGT
>JAAUSQ010000337.1 GCA_012033195.1 Chloroflexaceae bacterium | reverse complement strand
TCCACAAAGGCTATCAGTTCTTCTACTTCGAGATAAAACACATCACGCGGGTCATCCAGCCGACCGCTGCGTGCAGGCGGTGGCCCATCTCCACAAACACCCGACGCGCCCGCCCGAAGACCCGCGTGCGTTCAAAGCGCAGGTTCTCACGGTCGCGCACCCGTGCCCGCGCCTGCTGCAGCACCCACCCGAACACCACCCGCCGCAGCGGGTTGCTACGGAACGCATCGTCAACGCGGGCCTTTGGCATGGGCGCGGCTTGCGGTACCGTCGGTGATGGGGCGCGCGGTCGGGCCTGCTTGTGCCAGTCGCCCCACTGCCCGCAGCAGTATCAGCGGGTCGTCGTGCAGGGTGGCGCTTTCCAGCTTGAGTTCTTCCATACAGCGCTCACCAAAGCGGTCGAGATAGGCCTGATACAGCCGTGCAAAGGTGGGCACCGCTGCCATCGCCTGCCGAATAGCGGGCAATGTGCCGTCACACAGTGCCGCGACCAGGGCGGGATGCTGCGCGGCAACGATTGCCATCTCGCGCACCCGCACAGCAGGCTCGGCGCTGACCATGCCGCCTTCGCCCGCCAGCAGATCGTTTTGCAGGCTGCCCGCTGCATCGCCGCACCAGTTCGCCGCCAGTTTTCGTAGCAGGCCATAAAAAATCATTGCAAAAAAGTCGTTGATGATCGGGGCCTGCCAGTTCCGCAGCAGGTCTTGCTCCAGGGTGCGATAGTAGCGGGCCAGTTCGTCCAGCCGCATCTGGTGCAGGTTGGGGGGCGTATCGCCCAGCACGCGCCGCAGCCGTGTATAAAATTGCTCGATGCGTTGCGGCAGACGGGCATAGTTCAGCACCAGCCCACCCACGCCGCGCAGCAGGTTGAAGCCATCACGCAGCTTTGCGCCCTGGCTTGCCGGCGGCGGTGCGGCGAGGTCGTCGGGGAGCTTCTCTTTCACGCCCATCATCTGCTCCATAAAGCCGCGATTGAGTTGGTAGCCGGGGAGCAGCGCCAGCGCACGGTACCAGCTTAGCAGGTTGTAATACACGCGCCCGCGTATTAGCCCGATCATCGTGCGGAATACATCGGCGTTTGCGGCGATGGTTGGCTGTGGCACGCCGACCACCTGACAGAACTGTTGATACACTTCGGTATAGGCGCGGCGGGCAAACGAGAAGGTGAGCGGTGTGGTAATGCCAGCATAGCTCTCGCTGATGTTGCTGTTATCCCATACTGTCAGGAAGCCGTCGGGGTCGGGCAGGTCGGCCAGCGTGGTGATAGGGCGTGCCTGCAACAGATACAGCCGCCCGTCTGCGATGGCCCATTCAATATCCTGGGGCCGCTGGCAATGCTGCGCCACCTGCCGCGCCAGTGCTGCGATCTGCTGCACCCACTCATCGGCCAGGATCGGCGTGGCGTCCGTCTCGCAGGCAATGATCTGCTCATCGTGATTGACATAATAGGTATCGCCAGTGGTTGCACCATTCACCAGATCGGCGGCGAGGCCACGGGTTGCCGCCACCACCGCCACGCCCTGCCGCCCGCTGACCGGGTCGGCGCTGAAGGCTACGCCCGCGCTATCGGCGTGTACCATCCGCTGGATCAGCACGGCGGGCACCTGGTGCAGCGGGTCGGGCATCTGCTGGCGGTAGGCAGCAACCCGCTCGCTGAAGCCAGAGCGCCACACGGTGCTGATTGCAGCCGTAACTGCTGCCAGCGTCGGGGCCACGTTCAGCACGCTCTCGAACTGGCCGGCATACGAGTGCTGTGCGCCATCTTCCGCGCCCGCCGACGAGCGCACCGCTACCAGTGCCCCGTCCGGGCAGAGTGCCGCGAGTGCTTCACGCAGCGCCGTTTGCACTGCAGGAGTCAGCGTTACACGCTCGATGATGGCTTGAGCTTCGCTGCTGGTGGGGGCGTGGGCCAGCGCTTGCCGTTGTGCTGCGTTCAGGCTGGCGGCGAAGGCGTGCGGCGACAGTACAAACCAGGCAGGGATCGGCAGGCCATCGCTGTGCAGGGCCGCCAGTGCGCCCGCTTTGCCGCCTAGGTGCTGGCGGTCGGCTGTATCAGGATGCAGAATGTAGGTCATTATGGATTCCTTTCTCTGGTTTCTTTTTGCTTTACCGGGGCATCTTAGCCCAGCAGCGGCAGCACGCCGATAACACCATACAACGCCAGTGTCCATACACCCGTCATTGCTTCGATGAGCCTGGCACGCGGGTGCTGCATAAAGCGCAGCGCAACGAGCACCGCCGCGACCAGCGCGACTAGCGCCACACCGACGGGCCATAGATTCCCAATCGTCCAGGCCAGACCAGCCGCGCAGAGGGCCGCCAGCAGCAGCACCCCCAGCCAGATGAACAACGCCGCCTGACGGCCCCACAGCACGCTATAAGTTTCTACCCCTGGCTCTTCTTCGTGGGGGGCACGCAACTTGCGCCCGATCTCGATTGCCAACCCATTGCAGAAGCTCAGCGCTAGCAGCCAGCCAAGGCCCGGCGGTGGCGCAACGCCTGCCCGCAGCCAGTCCCACCCGCTGAGGTACAGCGCCAGCAGCGGTACAACCAGCATGTGCGAGAGCAGGTAGAGCACTGGCTGTCGCTTGAGCCAGTGACCCACGCCAAACTCGATGCTCATCAGGGCCATATAACACCACAGCAGCAGCAGCAGCGTCAGCAGGGCGGGAGCCAGCCAGAGCACCAGCGCGAGTTGTACCAGCGCCGCGCCTGCTGCGACAATGCATAGCTCGTGCAGGGAGACCAGACCACGGGGAACGGGGCGGTAGGGACGGTGGGCCATGTCGTCGGCATAGTCTTTGAACTCGTCGGCAATGCGTAACTGCAAAAAGACAAGCAGCGCACTGAGTGCCCCTGCCAGGATGCCCGCACCATCGAATGGGTGCGGCGACCCGCGCAGCAGTGCCGCGCCACCGATCAGCGCCGCACTAAAGACGGCGACCAGTGGCGCGTAGGCCAGCACGGGAAAGCGCTCTTTTTGATAGATCCACCAGCGTTGCATTATTTGCTTCCTCCTCTTCATCGCTCAATTCTGGCTTCAGTATGGCAGGTGGGGCACTGTACGCACCAGGGGTATTACTGTCATTTACTGTACACGGCGACAGGCAAGCGGTACGGGGCAATGGGCGAGGGGAGTATTCCATGTTGCCGCTTGACAGCATAGTGTAGAAAGAAAGAGGATACATGTGCAGCGAACGAGAGGAACAATCAATGAAACATCACCCTGTGTGTACAGCACTGCTGCTGCTTTTACTCCTGACGGGCTGTGGCCTGATGGATCGTAATATTGGCCCGCCCACCAGCGCCAGCCCGCCGACTCTGCCGACGGTTGTACCAGGAACGGTGTCACTGGCCGATCAGTTTGGGCAACTGGTGGACGAACGCGACGACCTGCCCTATGATGCGCTGCTGCTTGATACGCTCTCGGTGCATATGCTGGGGGCGGTGGACCTGGCAAACCAGGCGATACGCCGCACCAGCGACCCGGTGTTGCTCGAACTGGCGGAGGAGATTGTTGCTATACAGCAGCGCAATGTGGCCCGCTTGCAGCAGTGGCGCAGAACGTGGTACCCCGACCTCGGCGTAACACCCGCGATTGACCTGAGTATTGATACAGGCGGGTTGGTTGCTGTTGATAATGACGCATTCGATGCGGCGTTTGAGGTGACAATGCTGGCCTATCTGGAGCAGGGGCGGCTGATTGCTGAGGACGGACGGCAGCAGGCTACACGGCCCGAACTGCGCGATATGGCGGCGGAATTGCTCACCGACTACGAGCAGCAGATTGCGCAGTTGCAGCGGCGGTAAACCGGGCGCACGTGCTGGTCAGGCCATGCGCTCGATGGGCAGGCGCACCGCCGGGTCGCCCAGCAGAGCATAGTTGCGGGCATCGTTGCGGGCTTCCCATAGCGCCACCAGCGCCGTTGCGGGGACGTTTTTGCCGAAGCTGATATTTTCAAGCTCGTTTGCGAGCAGCGACGAGAGCGCCGCCTGTCGGACATTAAACTGGTCGGTCGCAAAGCCGAGCCGCTTGCCAAACGCTGGGCGTGACTGGATCAGCAGGCTCGACAATCCAGGCTTTGCTCTTGTCTTTGGCAGCATAGCTCAAGCCGCCTTGCTCACTGCGACGCAGCTTTCGCAGATGGGTACGAATCGGTTGACTGCGGGCATCCATGGCATTATTCCTCCAGCGGCAGCAACAAGAGTTCATCGTTCTGTACCCAGATCCCGCAGCGCAACTCTCGTCCTAGTTCAATATAGGTTTCAATTAACACCGTTGAAGCATAGGTAAA
>JAAUSQ010000336.1 GCA_012033195.1 Chloroflexaceae bacterium | reverse complement strand
CCTGGGGGCCATTCACTGGCGGCTGGCCCAGCTTGACCAGCCCCAGCAGCCTGCGCCGCAGCAACCGGCCCCTGCTCCCGCAGTGCCGGCACCCGCCGCCGCTGCAAGTGGCCCGCTGACCATCGATCAGGTAAAGGCCGCAATGGATAACCTCGATATGCGCTTCTCGATGGGTGAAATGAGCGAAGAGAACTACAACCGCCTGATGCAGAAGTGGCAGGACAAATTGCAAGAACTCGGCGGGTAGCCCAGGCGCTCGCTTTTCTCTCCCCCTGCCCCGTCCATAAGAGCGGGGCAAGGGGGCACAGCGCAGAACAGTATCACAGCCCCAACGGGCCTTCGTGTATGATCTCGCTGCATTAGCGCCGGGTCGCGCTTCAGCGGCGAGGTGCGTCGCCGAGGGACTGAAGTCTCCGGCTACAGGGTACGAAGTCCGTCTGCGCGGACTCTGCCCTTTGCCCCTTGCGCTTTGCCGTATGCCCCGTGCCTGATACATGCACACCAGCCGGAACTGTAAGAAATTGCACTTGTCAGTATTCCGCTTTTCCGGTACGCTAAAAGAATATATGAACCCAATGCAAAAGTTGTTTTTATCATAATAAAAAATCGCAGTTCAAAAGTAGTCTGTCCTTTTGCCTATCCCAATGGGTAAAGTGTAGAGAGGTGCCTCCACATGCATACCTTTCGCCAGAGCATGGCGGTTATCACCGGAATTGCCTACTACCTTCCTGAGCAATCGGTGCCTTCGCGGATGATCGAGGAGCAGGTACAGGCCAGCAGTGGCGGCTTTGTGCTACCTCGCGGCCTGATTGAGCGCCTGAGCGGTGTAGCGCATCGGTATCATCTTGCCGAGGGCAGTTCCTCTGATCTGGCCGTGGAAGCGGGGCGGCGGGCATTGCAGCGGGCCAACCTCGAACCGTCCCAAATCGATATGCTGATCTTTGCGGCAGCCTCGCACGACGTTGCCGAACCAGCCACCGCCAACGTGGTGCAGGAGAAACTTGGCTGTACCCGCGCCCACGTCTTTGATGTAAAGAATGCCTGCAACAGCTTCCTGAATGCGCTGGATGTGGCGCACGCCTTTATTCAGACGCGCCGTGCCAGTCGGGTGCTGATTGCAACGGGTGAAATGCTGTCGCCCACCATCAATATGCAGATCAACAATCTGGACGACCTGAACCTGAAATTCGCCGGTCTGACGCTTGGTGACGCTGGCGCGGCGTGTGTGGTCGAGGGCGTTTCTGCCGCCGCCGATGCTGCACCACGTGGCGTATTGCCGGGGCGCTTTTATTCCGACGGCAGCCAGTGGCGGCTGTCAACCATCATGTCAGGTGGCACCCTGCTCAAGCACGATACCTCGCGGATGTATTTTGAATGCCAGCCTGCCCCCCTGCAAGATCTGGCGCTCGAATGGGTGCCGCGCCTGATTGAGCAAACCCTCACCGAACTTGAATGGAACTTGCAGCGTGATGTCGCCCTGGTTGTGGCACATCAAGTATCGAAGCGGCTGACGCGGCGGCTGTGTGCGGCGACGGGCTACCCGCTGGAACGCTGTATGGTCACACTTGACCAGGTGGGCAACACTGCCGCTGCCAGCATCCCCATTGCGCTTAGTATGGCAGTAGAGGCAGGCCGGGTGCAGCGCGGCGACCGGATTCTGCTGGTAGGTGGGGCAGCGGGCTTCAGTGCGGGCGTGGTGCCGCTGATCTGGTAACACTGCCGTTCTGTTGAAAATCTCACATCTTTTGGCCCGATATTGCGCGACAATACACCGTAGGGAATCGTGCTTACTGATAATCTTACTATGCCAGCTACTACCCAGATGATTGATCAACTGATTGTGTCGCTTGCCGACCCGCAAGCCCGTGAGCGGAGCCTGACCGGGGGCAAGGCGGCGAGTCTGGCAGCGCTGTTGCAGGCGGGCTTTGCGGTGCCCGATGGGGTGGTGGTCACAACAACTGCCTACCGCCAGATGTTGCCGCAACTGGTGCAGAGCAAGGCGGCAGATTGGCAGCAAGTACTGGTGCTGCCGGAATGCTTCGCAGCGCAGATCGAGCAGCAGATTGGTGCGGTGTTGCCCGCGCCACCCTGCCCGGAACGGCTCTTTGCGGTGCGCTCGTCTGCTACCGCCGAAGATGCCGCTGCTGCATCGTATGCGGGGGTGTTCAGTAGCTTTCTGAATGTGCCCTGCAAAGCGCTTGTACCGAACATTGTGCAGTGCTGGCAGGCCGGGCTTGCCGATGTGGTGACGCACTATCAGCACACCCGCCTGCCCGATCTCCAGACCGAAGCAGCACAGATGGCAGTGATTGTACAGCCGATGGTGCAGGGATATGCGGCAGGGGTAGCCTTTACGGTCGATCCAGTGACGCAGGATCGGCAGCGTCTGGTGATTGCGCTGAACCGGGGCGGGGCGCAGGCGGTTGTGGCGGGCACGGTCCCTGCCAGTGTGCTGTCGCTATGGCGTGAGGGGCGGCAACTGCGCGATGTGCCGCCCCACACCGGGCCGCTGCCACACGCGGCACTGTGGCATCTGGGAACATTGCTGCTAGAGGTTGAGGCGTTTTTTTGGACAACCCGTCGATGTAGAGTGGAGTTGGGACGGCCAGCAGTTCTGGCTGTTGCAGGCCCGCCCGATCACGCACCTTGCTGCACCAGCGCAGGGCGGGCGGGTGGTGTGGTCGGGCACCAATCTGCAAGAGATCCTGCCGGGAGTACCCACACCTGCCACATGGTCAACTATCGCGTATGGGTTGGGCAGTGCAATGCGCCACCTGTTCGAACAGTACGGCTACACCTGGTCCAGCGACGAACCACCCGTTCGCACCATCTGGGGGCGCGGCTATCTCAACCTCAGCCGCCTGAGCGATGCGGCGTGGCACCTCTTCGGCGTTGACCCGCAGCACCTGACCGAAACGCTGGGCGGCGGGCACCTGGATGCATTACCGCCGTATGCACCCGCCACCCTGCGCGACCGGCTGCGCCATGCACGCAACGTGCTGCGCTTTGCGATCCAGTGCAGTGCAGCGGTGGCTCGTTCGGAGCGCGACTTTGCAGCAGTGGTTGCGTGGAGCGTGGCACGGCGGGCCGAACTGCGCGAGCCGCTAGATGGGCCGCGTCTGGTTGCACTGATCCAGCGGGTGCAGCGCAGCAGTGCCCGCTTTATGCAGCTTTATCTGCTGATCTTGCTGGGCGGGATTGGCTCTTATGCTTTTCTGCGGCGCATTGTACAGCGCTACACCAACCTGGATGCGGGCAGTATCAATGCCCTGATGATGGGTCTGGGGGATGTGCCCAGTGTCACAATGTCGCGGCACCTGATACGGCTCGCCACGGTTGCCACCAGCGACCCGGATACCAGTGCATGGCTGGAGCGCGGCGACTGGCACAACTGGCAGGCACAGCTTGCCGATAGCCCGCTGGCGCACGAACTGGCGGCATTTCTGGCGCAGTACGGGCAGCGTGTTACCAGCATCAGCGAGCTAGAGCTGGCCCACCCACGTTGGCGCGAAGATCCCGCCAGCATCTTCGAGACGCTGCGGAACCTCAGCCACACGCCGCCTGCGAGCGGTATGCTGACCGCGCCCGATATCGCACAGCGGCAGCGTTCGGAGCAGGCGCTTGTTGCGGCACTGCCGCTGCTGTGGCGTGGCCCGGTGTGGTTGCTGTTGCGCGAGGCCCAGCGCTACACCCGCCTGCGCGAAGTTGCCAAGCATCATCTGCTGCATATCATTGGTGTTGGGCGTGATATCCTGGTGCGGGCAGGCCACTCGCTTACACACCAGGAGGCTCTTGCGCATCCCGACGATATTTTTTATTTAGAGCTTGACCAGATGATTGACGGCTTGCAGCATATTACAAACGACCTGACCGGACAGGTGCAGCAGGCGCGGCTCCGGCAGGCCCGCTACCGACAGTTTGAGCCAGCCGATGTGTTTGTGGGCGATGTACCGTGCTATACCAGTCAACCGCTCCATCAGCACGGCGATGGTCTGCTGCTGAGGGGCGTTGCTTCGTCGCCAGGGCGCGTAACGGGACAGGCACGGGTGCTGCGCGACCCTGCCGAGGGTAGTGCGCTCAAGCCGGGGGAGATTCTGGTGTGCCCTACCACTGATAGCGCCTGGATACCGCTCTTTTTTAGAGCGAGTGGTTTGGTGGTTGAGGTAGGGGGGGTGCTTTCGCACGGGGCGATCATTGCGCGTGAGTTGGGCATTCCAACCGTGACCAATGTGCGCGGCGCAACCAGCCAGGTTGAAAGCGGGCAGGTGATTACCGTTGATGGGGGCAGCGGCACGGTGCTGCTGCCAGTGGAGCAACAGGAGGCGACAATA
>JAAUSQ010000335.1 GCA_012033195.1 Chloroflexaceae bacterium | reverse complement strand
TGCAACGCCCGGTCAAAACGACGTAAAAAAGCGCACGACCAATAGCCAGCATGACTTTCCACGCTATCCCAACCGGGTGGCTGATCTGGAACCGTCACGCCCGGATGAGGTGTGGGTGGCGGACATCACCTATGTGCGCCTTGCCCGTGACTTCGTGGTATCTGGCGGTCATCATGGACGTGTTCACCCGCTGTGTGCGCGGCTGGCATCTGAGCCGTTCGTTGGATCGGGGGCTGACCTTGACTGCTCTCAAACGCGCACTGGTCGATCCGGTGCCCCATATTCACCACAGTGATCAGGGTTGGCAGTACGCTTGTGGCGATTACACCGATCTATTGACGGAGTACCAAGTGCAGATCAGCATGGCAGCGGCGGGCAAGCCCGAAGAAAACGGCTACGCCGAACGGCTGATGCGGACGATGAAAGAAGAAGAGGTGGATTTGTCTGAATACGAGAACGTCCACCATGCCTACCAGTCAATCGGGCGCTTTCTGGATGACGGGTATACCCGCAAGCGTATTCACTCGGTGTTGGGCTACCTGACACCCACCGAATTTGAGGAAAATTGGTTGGCTCAACAGCCAAAACCCGTGCTAAAATAAGCACTGGCACTTTTGTGTCCAACTTTTTGGGGTCACTACACGGGAGGCAGTTATGTTTATCAGCAAAGTCCTGCCTATGATACTAGTAGCAGCGCCATGGTTGACCTTGGCTGTCGTAGAAGTAGCAGTCGATCGGGGTACCCTTCCTGAAATCGCCGTTACTGTCACTCATATGGCAACTGCAATCTGTTATTTGGGTTTAATCATTCTCGGTATTCTGTTAAGAACAAAATAACAAAACTATCATAAAGACGCAAAACCAACTCGCATTACCGGCAGCGCGACAATGACAAAAGGAACTGTTTCTTATGAAGAAGGTCATCCATCCTCATCGACGGGTACAATAGCAGTGGGGCAGGTATTGGGATAGGAACTAAAGGTGATGGAATCTTTGTAGTTAATAGAGCAACAGTCAGCCGCGGTGTGCCACAAGCGCGAGCCATAGTGTATCCAAGGTATCTGATTCTTGAAACGTTTACACCCGGTCTTCGCCTCCTTGATAATTTCCCGTCATCAATGCAAATAGGGATGCAACCACCTATAGGAGAAAGTGGTTGGTGGAATGATTGGCACTTTATAGAGGATAGAAAGTTTATTCCACCTGGAGAATGGCCTCCGTGTCCTGCACCGCCTGCACCGTTTGGACCACCTCCACCGCCTCAATCAATTCAAGAGGAGGGCGTTCCACCTGTATCGCTCCCTGATACTTCCGGTCAAACACCTTAAACATAGCTGCATAATCACGTAAAGCCCCCTTAAGATCATCCATCACAAGTTAAGCATGTCGTCTGATTGTCAAGTCCGATGTACACCACGCCATTTTCAGGGTACACTGGCGGTATGAGTAACGAATCGAAACCCCGCCAGAAAAGCAGTGTCCGCCATACCCGCGCGGTGCAGCGTGCCCGCACCACGCGCCAGAACGCCGCGCCACCTGCTGACCAGATCACCGAACGCCTGACCGAGGTCGTGCATCCCGCAACCCTGTCCCAGGTGGATGCTTTTCACCACCTGGGCCTGCGCGAGCGCCTGCTGACCCTGCCCATCATGATGGCGTTTGTCGTCAGCCTGATCTGGCGCCAACTCGGCTCGGTCTGCGAAGCCGTGCGCGTCTTGCAGCGTGAAGGCATGCTCTGGAACACCCCGCTGCAGGTGGCGCAGGCAGGGCGTTGAGCAGCGCCTCAACGCCCTGCCTGCGCCGCTGTTCCAGGCCGTCTTGCACGACCTTCTGCCCGTATGCAGCAGCGCTGGCACGCACGCGATCGTCCGCTGCCGCCGGAACTGGCCTGGGCGCAGCAGCAGTTCACCGCCGTCCTGGCACTCGATGGCTCGACGCTTGACCAACTGCTGCGCAAATGCGGTCTGCTGCGCGAAGGCAGTGGCCCCGTGCTGGGCGGACGCATCGCCGCGTTGCTGGATGTGTGCAGCCACCTGCCGCGCGAGTTGTGGTATGAGGACGACAGTCAGGCCCACGATCAGCGCTTCTGGGAGCGTGCCATTGACCGTCTGGCCGCCGGGATGCTGCTGCTGATCGACCTGGGCTTCACCAACTACGCGATCTTGGACCGCTTGACGACGCAGGGTGTGACAATGATCACGCGGCTGCAAAGCAACGCCCACACGGAGGTCGTGCAGGTACTCCAGTGCAGTGCCACGCTGCACGACGAGGTCATCCGCCTGGGCAGCGGGAGTGGCGCGTGTACGCACCTGATGCGCGTGATTGCGGTGCAGTATCGGGGGAAGTGGTACCGCTATCTGACCAATGAGACCGACCCGGCGCGTCTGCCTGCTGCCTATGTGGTCGCGTTGTACTGGCAACGCTGGCGGATCGAAGAAGCGCTGAACGTGGTCAAGCGGTTGCTGGGATTGGCCTACTTCTGGGCGGGGTCGATCAACGCCATTCAGCTGCAGCTCTGGGCCACCTGGATCGTCTATGCGGTGCTGATCGACCTGACCGATGCGGTGGCCAAGGCACTGCGGCAGCCGGTCGCGGCCCTGTCGGTGGAAATGGTGTATCGCGGGCTGTATCATTTCACGCAGGCCCGGCAGCGCGGCGAAACCGATGATGTCGTGGCGTATCTGGCTGCCGAGGCGAAAGGATTGGGTATCCTGAAGCGGAAACGGCGCTCGCCGAAAGATGCATTTCTGACAGATTTGACAAAGCATGGATTACCTTAACTTGTGACGGATGGCCTTAGACGACTGCCGTGACGAAAACGAACCGCTTATTATTGTTGGATACAGCTTAGGTGGCCGTGAAGCCATCCGACTAGCTGGTTGGTTTACCGCCTTTCGTACCAAAAAGGCCGATATTGATTTGTTAGTAACATTTGATCCCGCTCAGGGTCACGAGTGGGGCGGACCAATGGCAATACCTCAGCTAGTGGATCCACAGCGCATCGGATACGTGCGCACCTATCTGTCTGATGGGAGCGCCTTAGCCGTGAAGCCTTCGCAATCTGTGGGAAGACCAATACTGAATTCGGCATGGAAATTGGCCGTAGGCGTGTTCGCTGATCCTCAGCTAGCGTATCAAGTAATCGCTGGGACTGATCACGAGAGTATCGAGAAGGAAACGGTTGACTACAACGACGATCAAAACGACCGCAACCCCGCCTGGTGGGATACTCTGGAGGCTATTAAAGCCATATACAGGCGATTTATTGGTACAGGGTACATCTAGGAGACCATTTTATGGATAACGCCCTTGGGATGCTTAAGTTAAGCCGAACACCACAGCGCACAAAGCGGACCCGCATCTGGTTGGGCGTGGCATTTCTGGGAGCGGTGGTGAGCACAATGTTTGTAGTCTACTTCACGCTCGTGCGCCCACCGCAACCAGCCGATCCCTTTGTGCTCCATACTATTCATTCTGCTGTTCGAGGGGGTGCTATGGCGATGAGCCCGGACGAACAAACGATTGTGGTCGTAGGGAGAAGCGAGATAGCATTATGGTCATTGGCTACCTATCGCCACCTCTGGCGAGTGGCGGTTCCTAATGAGCACGATGCTGATGACGTGCTCTTTACGCCCGATGGGCAAACGATTGTGACTGCCGATGAGACGGTCATGCTCTGGGATGCTCAGACAGGTGAGCAAAACGTGTTATCCCCCTTAATCTTGGGCCGTTATCAAACGGCTACGGTGTTAGTGACTTTACGCTTGACCCAACCGGAACGCTTCTGGCAGTCGTACAGCGCAATGGGTTTGACATCTGGATTATCAATCTTGACACGGGGCAGCTTATGCATATGCTCACAGGTCATTTTTATGCAGCAGCATACGGAAACCACCCCGCTATTGTTACAGACGTGCAGTTTGATCCAACGGGCACGCTCCTCGCCTCAACTGGCAAAAATGGCAAAGTCATCGTATGGGATCTGGCATCGGTAAGGAAGCTCCAAACCTTTCGACAATACCTCCCGGAACCGTTACTGAATCCGCTGTATACGGTGGGATTTTTGCCCAATGGCGATGTTGTGGCAGGGAGCAATGCCAGCGAACTCTTCACATGGCAACGTCATACGGAGTTGCCCAAATGGGTCACGGGGCGGCTGGAAGAACCTATTCAGGTAATGGCGATACACCCCGACGGATCGCTGATAGCGACGGCATCGCGCACCACGAGTGACTATGGACGGTTCCTCGGGGTCGTAGATACGCGAATTGCATTGTGGCGCGTTGGCGACTACGATCCTGTGATGTTTCTGGCGGGGCACAACGATGAAATCCGCGACTTGAGCT
>JAAUSQ010000334.1 GCA_012033195.1 Chloroflexaceae bacterium | reverse complement strand
GATTGGCTATGCTGTGCGGCACGAAGATGTGTATGTGGGGCGCGGCGATATGATTGAACTGGAAGCGACGGGGCTGGGCGTCTTGTCAAACCGGGTTGTCTAGCATACCAAACAGAGCCACCGGAATGGAGCAACAATGGATATTAAGCCGGATGATCTGAGTGCTGCGGAGATGCATAAGCTGTTGATTGGCTGTGTGGTGCCGCGCCCGATTGCCTGGGTATCGAGCCAGGATGCCAACGGGACGTACAACCTGGCACCGTATAGCTTCTTTAATGCTATCTGTGCCAAACCGCCGACGCTGATGATTGCCGCGACGTATCGCCCCGCCCACCCGGACGGCCAAAAAGATACCCTCCGCAATATTCAAGATGTTGGCGAGTATGTGATCAATATCGTCACTGAGCCAAATATGGTAGCAATGAACCAGTCTGCGACCGACTACCCGGAAGCGGTTGATGAGTTTGCCGAAGTTGGCGTTACGCCTGCGCCGAGTGTCACCGTGAGGCCGCCACGGGTTGCCGAAGCGCCAATCAACTTTGAATGTGTGCTACAGCAGATCATTCCGGTCGGGGATGGCCGGGCAGCGCAACGATTGTGCTGGGCACGATCCAGCATATCTATGTGCGCGACGACCTGATTAATGCACGCTACCATATCGACATTCACGGCCTGCAACCGATTGGCAGGCTAGCAGGCAATAGTTATGCCTATGTTCACGAGGTTTTTGATCTGATACGCAAGCCTTACGAGGCGAAGTAGGCGCAGGGCGAACGAAGCACATACTATGGAACGCGAAGAATACGAAGTTCTGGCACAGACAGAGCATAGCCACTGGTGGCACGGTGGGATGCGGGCGCTCGCGCTGGCCGTGCTCGACCGCACCTATGGGCAGCGCCGCGATCTGCATATTTTGGATGCGGGCAGCGGCACCGGCGGCAATGTGCGCTTTCTGCGGCGCTATGCCAGCGCAGGCGGGCGCGTCATCGGTATCGACCTGGAAGCGATGGCGCTGCAATTGGCAGCCCCCCACGCTGGCAGGTGTACTAACGCGTGGCTCGGTGCTGCACCTGCCCTTCGCTGACAACAGCTTCGATCTGGTGACCTCGTTTGATGTGCTGTATCATCGGGGGGTGCCCGACGAAGCAACGGCATTGCGGGAAGTGTCGCGGGTGTTGCGCCCCGATGGGCGGCTCCTGATCCGGTTGCCCGCGTACGAGTTTCTGCGAAGCAAACACGACCGGGCCGTCCATACGCGGCGGCGCTATCGGGCGGCACAGGTGCGGCACTTACTCAACGAGGCGGGCTTTCGGATTGAGTTTCTTTCGTATATCAATACGCTGCTCTTTCCGATACCGCTGGCGCAGCGCTCGCTTGAACGGACACTGCCTGCGCTCGAACGCAAGGATTCCGACCTGACTCCGCCTTCGGTGGTGGTCAATACGGCGCTGCGGGTACCGATGGCGGTTGAGTCGGCGTGGGTGTCAATGGGCGGGAAATTCCCGTTTGGTCTTTCGGTGCTGGCACTGGCGCAACGCAGTAAACTCGAACAGGGAAGAACACTATGAGCGACAGTTCACCAACGGCGCTGGCAGGTGTGCAGCAGGTGCTCAATACGATCAGCACAAGCCCGCGTATCTGGAATGTCTTACGGCGGCTTGTAGAGCATGGCTTCGAGGGTGAGAAGCGGGTGATTGCCGAAGAACTGGCTCCCTGGCGCGATGTAGGGCAGCGCCGTTTTCTCGACTTTGGCTGTGGCACGGGTGAGTTTGCGCCCTGCTTTCCGGCGGCGCACTATGTTGGCATCGACCCTTCACCGATCTATATTCGCTTTGCAGCACGCACCCGCGCAGGTCGCTTCTTGGTCAACGATGGCACCAACCTGGCCCTGCCCGCCCAATCGTTTGACGCGGCGCTGGTGCTGGGGGTGTTGCACCACCTGGATGATGTGCTGGTGCATGCCGCCATGCTGGAACTCTACCGGGTGCTGCGACCGGGTGGCATACTGCTGATTATGGAAGATGTGCCCCCACCCGACCCTGGCAACCTTGCCGGACGTGCGATGCACTGGCTCGACCGGGGCGGGCACATTCGTAACGAAACGGAATACCGGGCGCTGTTCGGAGCGGGCTTCGCGGTGCTGCGGATGTACCATATGCGGAGCGGCATTTGTGATTATGGCGTGTATGTCTTGCGGCGGGATGTCTGACAGCGGTAGAACATAATACGAGCCATGGATGGAATCGATTGCTGGTATTCCTATGATTGGCGAACAGAGTGGCCTGATCCTGGCGTATATTCTGGATGGTCGGGGCGGCGGGCGCGAAGCTGGCTGGCAGGAAATAGCGGCGTGGCAGGCATCCGATGGGGTGCTCTGGGTCCATCTTGATTATACAAAAGCCGATGCCCGTACCTGGATACGCGAACAGCTTACCCTGCCACGTCTGGTACATGATGCGCTGCTGGCCCCTGAAGCACGTCCGCGCAGTGTGGTCATCAACGATGGGTTACTGATTGTGCTGCAAGGGGTTAGCCCCGACCTGGACGAAGACCCCGGTAATACAATTTCGCTGCGTGTCTGGATCGATAACCAGCGGATTATCTCAACCCGTATGCGGCGGGTGCTGCCGATTATCTTGATGCGCTACGCCTTGCGCGAAGGGAACGGCCCCCAGCAGCAGGGGGAGTTTCTGGTGCTGGTGATCGAACGGATTATCAGTGTGATGGAAAAGCTCTTTGTGAAGATCCATACCACCATTGACGAACTGGAAGACCATATGATGGATGATGAGCACACGCTCTCGCGCAAGAATCTGGCAGCAGTGCGTCGGGCAATCATTGTGCTGCGGCGCTATCTTTTGCCACAGCAGGAAAGCCTGCACCATATCCAGCAACAGCCGTTGCCGTGGCTCAATCGCGAACAGTTCGACTTTCTCGCGGAGGTGAGCGAAAAGCTCGGCCATTATTATGCCGATCTGGAATCGCTCAGCGACCGGGCCGCTGTTATTCAGGAAGAGTTGGCAAGCCGCCTGACCGAGCAGTTGAATCGGCGGATGTATATGCTCTCAATCCTTTCCGGAGTGTTCCTGCCGCTCACCTTCCTGACTGGTCTGCTTGGTGTAAACATCGGCGGCATTCCCGGCCAGAATGATGCGTGGGCGTTTTTAATATTCAGTCTGATTATCGTGCTGATGGGTGTGTTGCAGATTCTGGTCTTCCGATGGCTGCGCTGGTTATGAAGCACGGGCTGGCATCGCATCGGCTGCTCCCCGACCTTGTCGCGTTAACGGTAGCCCTGCTGATGGGCTTGCTCCTGTGGACGCTGGCATATCAGGTGCCGTTTTCGGTGGTGCTGGCAATTGGCGGCGACGAGACAACCTACCGCCGCCACGACGACGCACCCTTCTTGCACGGCTTCAACGACCCCGAACCGGATAGCGACGAGACATGGCAATGGTGGACGCTGGCACCGGGGTATGCCTATCGCTGGACCGAAAGCAACGCCCGCATTCACCTGCCCGGTATTGGTGGGGGGCGCTGGGTGGTCACACTGCTGGCCGACAGCGGACGACCCGCAGGCGAAGCAGCAACCGGAAGCTGGTATGTGGGCGAACAGCTTGCAATGGCCGTGCAGGTACCCGCCGCTCCACGCCGCTACCGCTTCACGGCACAGGCGAGCAGCGCAGGCGATCTTGAGATTGGTATGCAGATGCAGCCGTTTCAGCCCGCCAACGACCCCCGCGACCTCGGTCTGGTGCTGCGTTCGGTTCAGATAACATCTGCTGCTGCCGCATTTCAGCCACCTGCGGCGGCGGTGCTTGGCTGGTCGGTGCTGCTGCTGGCGCTCTTCGTGCTCGCCTTTCTGCTCATGATCACGCTCTCGGCCAAGAAGTTTGATCGCTACCTGCTGCCGGTCTTCCCCACGCTGAATATCCTGGCCGCTGTGGGCCTGGTCGGCCTCGGTAACTGGCTGGCGGGTCGGCTCGGACGGCGCCTCGGATTGCGCTGGCTTGGATCGGCGGGGTCGTGCCAGTCGCGGATGTGGATCAGGCGCAAGATCTCATCGGGTTGATGCTGGGCCCAACGCATGGTCCGAGCCACCGGGCCCTCGGCCGGGTTCTCACCCATGAGCCGCAGGGCCTCGGCGTAGCCGACATGAAGCTTGTTGGGGATCGGATCGAAGCGACCGATCGGCGCGACCATGTCGTTCTGGATGCTCTGGGTGAGCAAGACCGCGAGTCGCTCGCTCGCCGACGGGATCGCGTCGCGCATGGCTCATGGTACCGCGAGCGCTCGCGGGCGGGGCCCCCGCTTTGCGCCGTGGATCTCAAACCCTTACAAGTCCTGGCCCGGCGATGGATCTCTCCTCCC
>JAAUSQ010000333.1 GCA_012033195.1 Chloroflexaceae bacterium | reverse complement strand
TCAAAATCTGCCCCTCGGTGGGATCGTACAGCCGTGCCAGCAACTTGACCAGTGTTGTTTTGCCCGCGCCATTGTCGCCCACCAGCGCCAGCTTTTCGCCAGGGCCAATACACAGGTTGACATTGTGCAGCGCCCAGTGTTGCGTACCAGGGTATCGAAAGCTTACCCCGCGCAGTTCGATGCCCTGCTGCAATGGGTGTGGCATGGGCTGCGCAGCGTGGGTGGGTGCGGTCTGTGGTTGCAGGCGCAGATAGCTGAACAGGTTTTCGAGGAAGAGGCCGCTCTCGTACAGATGCCCGATGGAACCGATCAGGCTGCGAAAGGTCGATTGACTGTACTGGAATAGCGCCAGATACAGCGTGAGGTCGCCCAGCGTTAGCCCGCCCGTCAGCGTGCGCCACGCCACCCACGCATACGCGCCATAAAAGCTACGCCGTGGAGAGTGTGCCCCACAGCACACTGATCAGGCTGCGCTGCCGGGCCAGCGCCGCGTCTTCGTGATAGAAGCGCCAGAACAGATCTTGATAGCGCCGCAGCAGCGGCAGGCCAAGCCCGAACAGCTTGACCTCTTTCACCGTGCTGTCCACCGTCAGCAGATATTCGAGATAGTGCATCTGCCGGAACTCCGGGGCACGTGCATTGAGCAACCGGAAGTACAGCCCGCCATACTTGGCCTGTGCGAGAAAAGCGGGCAGCGTGGCCCCGAACAGAATCAGCGCCACCAGCGGACTGATTGCCAGCAGCAGCGCCGCAAACGAGAGCAACGTAATGGTGCCTTGCATTATCACAAACAGATGGTTGACAATATTCAGGGCGCGGTAGTCGGCCTCGCGGCGGGCATTCTGGAGCTTGTTGTAAAACTCGGCATCCTCGAAGTAATACAGATCGAGGGCCAGCGCCTTTGCAATAATCTGCTCGTTGATAGTATGCGCCAGCCGTGCATTGAGCATATGCTCTAGCAGGCTGTAGCCCTGCGTTATCGCCGCGCCAACTGTCACCAACCCGAAGCCGACTAGCAGCAGCGGAGCCAGTGCCTGCACCCCTTCCGAGGGGGAGCGACCCGCCTGCAACGCCTGTACAATCGTATCGACCAGCAGCTTGCCGAGCCACGCCTGCGCCACGGGCAGCAGTGCCGCCAGTATGGTCAACCCGCCCATGCCAAGCGTGCTCCAGCGGTGCGCCGCCCATACCAGCCGCAGCGCACGCGGAATGTTGCGCATTGCAGTCTGGATATCGTTTATATTATCGGCCCACGAACGCTGGCCGGCTGGTGCGTGTGTGGCGGTACCAGTGGACAACCTGACCCCCTGTTTGTTATCATACTGGCCATGTAATTACGCCAGCATAGAGATAACGGTAAAATTGGCTATGGCTCATCTCGATGTTGAGAAACTGTGTATGTTTTTGGCCCGCGCCGAGCACGCTCCCGATTGGTCACACATCAGCCCTGCCGAATGGGAGCAGCTTGTGACCACTGCCCACCACGAAAGCGTGGCCCCGCTGTTGTATCACCTGCTGCACACTGCCGACGTGCTGGAGTGTGTGCCGCCGCAGCTAGGCCAGAGTCTGCGCGGCAGCTACCGCGCCACGCTTGCCCGCAATAGCCTGCTCTTCCAGGAGTTGAGCCGTATTTTGCATACGGTACCCGATATGCCGATTGTCATGCTGAAAGGCGCAGCACTGGCCCCTACATTGTACGGCGATATTGGCCTGCGTCCAATGAGCGACATCGACCTGCTGGTATCACACGAGCACCTGATACCGCTTGAGCACGCCTTTGCGATTGCCGGGTGCCGCCGGGTGGAGATGGTGCCGGGGCTGGAAGATATTACCGGGCAGGTGCAACTGAGCGGCCCGCATACCCCGCTGGCGATTGATCTGCATTGGGGCCTGATTGCCGGGTTCGATGATCGACGGTCGCCGCCGGTTGACTGGTTTTTGAGCATGCCGAACCGTGGGCACTGCCCGACAACACGTTGCACGCGCTGCAACTCTCGCCCACGGCCAACCTGCTCTACCTCTCGGCGCATCTGATGATCCGGCACGGTGGCGAGTGGATTCGGCTGCTCCGCTTCTACGATCTGCATCTGGTCTGCGAACGGCAGGGCCACCGCGTCAACTGGGATGAATTGATTGAGCGGGCCGCCGAGTACCACTGGGCGGCAAGTCTGTATGCTGCCATGCAGATGACCCAGCAGCTTTTTGCAACCCCGCTGCCCGCTGGCTGGCTCGAACAGCTTGCCGCCCGCTGCACGCCCACCGAGCAGCACGATATTGCCGCTATTCAGCAGCTCCCCCAGACCCAGACGATCCGCGCATTGCAACACCTAGCGGGCCTGCCGTGGCGGGCGCGGGCGCGGCTGGTGCGGGCAATTATGTTTCCGACCCGTCAATATCTGCGCTGGCGCTACCCGCTCGATCTGCCGCACGTGCTCGACTGGCTCTACTACCCCTACCGCTGGTTTGATATCGGACGTGATAGCGTGACCACCCTCTCCTATATGTTGTATCGCAAAGACCGCGAGGAACGCGATGGTACCTGAACTGTTTCCTACCAATTATCGACATATTCCGCTTATGATTGGCGGATTGTCGTTCTTGCTGCTCTGCAACGATGCCGCCCTTGCCGAACGACTGCGCGAGCGTTATCGCGCCTTTCGGGGCCGCGCCGAGACCACCCCGCAGGTGCTGATGAATATCTATCGGGACGACGACTTCGAGCCACCGGTGCTTGAAGGGCAGCAAATGATCTACACCCCCGCGACACATCGCCTGCTTACCGTAGGGAGCGAGGCCACATTTAATATCGAGATGGGCCTCATTCAGCAGTGGGTATCGGGGCGGCATCCGGTCGATTGTGTCGAATACTGTCTACGAGTTGGGCTTGCGCTGCTGGCGGTGCATCATGGGGGCCTGCTGCTGCATGCCGCTGGCCTCGTGCGCCACGAACGGGCCTATATCTTTTTGGGCAATCGGGCAGCGGCAAAACGACCGTTGCTCGCCATGCCCCACCCGACAGTGTGCTGAACGATGACCTTGTGCTGGTGCGGCCCCACGCGGATGGCTGGCAGGCCTCCGCCACGCCCTTCTGGAACCCGACCCAGGTAGTCTCGGCTGGCCCCCAGACTGCCCCGCCCGCGCTGCTGCTGCGACTGGTGCAGGCTCCCGCTGTTGCGCTCCACCCACTGCCACCGTCGCAAAGCGCTGGCCGAACTGCTGACCGTGGTGCCCGTTGTCACGCTCGACCGCCGCCTGAGCCAGCGTATTGCCGATATTGGCACCCGACTGCTTGCGGCAGTGCCATGTTATCGCCTGCATTTCCTGCCCGACGATAGCTACTGGCAGGCGATAGATGCATATGAAAACGGTGCTTAGGATACTGGCGCTGCTGGCAGGTGTGGCGGGTGTGGCGCTGCTGGCGTATGGTGCAGTGCTGGCCCCTGCTGTAGTGCAGGTACGCTGGACAACTGCCAGCGAACTGGCGACGGTCGGCTTTCATCTTTACCGCAGCACCAGCAGCACTGGCCCCTACACCCGCATCACCACGCGCCCCATTCCCGCCAGCGCCGAAGCTCTGAGCGGCGGGAGCTATACCTACACCGACCATATGGTACAGGCGGGTATTACCTACTATTACGAGCTAGAAGACATTGAGCAGGCGGGCACCACTACCCGCCATGGCCCGATTGTGGTTAAGGCCCGCCCGGATAGCACACCGTGGCTGGTCGCAGGGTTGGTGCTGCTGGTTGTGGCAGTGCTGGCAGCAGGCGGGCAACGAAGCGCCGAGCGCAGAGCGCAAAAATGGGGCGATGGGTGAACGCTCGGCGCGAAACGTGCAACCTGGCGCTGAAGCATCGGGCTGATACACGCTATCTGTACGCGGCGTTCTCGCGCCGCTGGCCCTGTGCCTGATCAAAACTCGCCGCTTGTGTCGGGCAGTTGCAGCGGCACAGGTGGCACACCCGACTCGCCCAGCGAACGCGGCAACGGTTCAACACCTGTGGCGGGCAGTGCCGCTATCACGGTTGGTGTTGGCACTACAACCAGTTGACCCAGTACCGCCAGTTGCGTTGCTGTTGCGGCTACGGCTGTTTCTTCAAACGATGTTGTCGCCGTGGCAGCCTGCGCCGTCTCGGTAGCCTGCAAGATCGTTGCGGTTTCAGTTGCAATCCGGGCGGTGGCGGTGCCTGTCTCTTCGGCAATAGAGGTCATCGTTGGCGGCTCCGGTGTTGGTGTAGAGTCGTCGTTCGGCTCATCTGGCCCGCTCACGATGGGTTTTTCGGGCGTTGCCGATGGTTCGCCCGGTGTTGTCGGGGTGTTGGTCGGATCACCCGGCCTTGGCGTTGCCGAGGGTTCACCCGGTGTTGTCGGGG
>JAAUSQ010000332.1 GCA_012033195.1 Chloroflexaceae bacterium | reverse complement strand
GGTTGGTGGCGCGGCCTGTGTTGGTGCAGCAGGCTGCGGCGACCCGACCGGACGCACAACGGGGGCCTGCCCGGTTGGTGTATTGGTCGGGCGGGTTTCGTAGGGCGCACGAATACCGAGAATAACGGTGGTATTGGCATCGATAGGCGCACCCGGTGCGGGCGACGTGCTCAGCACCACGTATGGCCCGAACTGGTCGAACAGATCGGGGATACGGTCGCGGGTCTGGTAGTCCACCACAACTCTGGTAATGCCAAGCCGTGCCAGCGCTTCTTTGGCCTGGTTCTCACCAAAGCCCACCAGATACGGCATTGTGGGGCCTTCCGGTGTCGGCGTAGCTTCCGGCGTTGGTGTCGGGAAGAACACCGATGTACACTCAGGGATGCTATTGGCACTGACTGTCTGCGCTTCACCCAGGCTCCAATCGTAGCGCACCCGCACGCTCTCATCCGGCTCCGGGATGTTCCAGACGGTAATTTCGGTAATCAGTTCGGGCGGGTAATCCACGCCATCGACGGGCCGACAGTAGGCCGACCGTTCGCTGCGCTCTGCATCGCTGTCGCCCTCGTTTCGGCGGCGCTGTCTGTATCGTTACTGGTGGCGCTGCCAGGAATACGTACCACCCGGATGCGCTCGAAGGCATCACACTGCACACTGTTCGGGTTGGTGCTGCGCGACGAAGGGGGAGCGGCGGTGGTAGTGCCACCAGTGTTCTGCAACATCGCCACGGTAAAGAGTTCGGTGTCATATTCCCCAAAGGGGCCGGGCAGTTCGCAGATCGGGTGACGCACCACGCTGCCATCGGTGGGCAGCGTAAACGCGCTGGGCAGGGTGCCATCGGGGAAAGGCGCACTGAACATGGCGCGGTAGTTCGGGCGGGTGTTGGCCCACACAAACAACTCTTCCATCACGTTGCGCCAGATGATGCCACCCCCAAGCAGACTCTCAACCTGCAAGGTCGGCTCGTTGTTGTTGTTGCCACTCCACACCCCCACCGTCACAAACGGCGTATACCCCAGCGTCCAGGCGTCGCGCCAGTCGTTGGTCGTGCCTGTCTTGACAGCAGAAGGCTGCGAAAGCTTGAGCGGGCTATTCAGCCCCCAGATAGCGCGGCGGGACTGGTCGTCGCTCAACATATCGGTGATAATCGCAGCTAGGGCCGGTTCAAGGGCCGGTTCGCCTTCGCCGGGTTGATACTCTTCCAGCACGTTGCCGTCGCTATCGGTAATCTTCAGGATCGGCTGGGGGGCATAGTAGCGGCCTCCGCTGGCGAGGGTATTATAGGCGGCTGTCAGTTCGAGCGGTGTTACCTCGCCACCGCCAAGCGTCAGCGAAAGCCCATAAAACGATGCACCCTGATTCAAGCCATCGCGGATACCAACACGATGCAGCAGGCTCATGGTGTGTTCCATGCCCGCATAGCGCAACGCCAGCACTGCCGGCATATTCAGCGAGTTTGCCAGCGATGTACGGATACGTACCGGGCCATTCCAGCGCCCGTTGTAGTTGCGGGGCGCATACCATTCGCCCGCGCCACTGCTAGAAATTGGGAACTCGGTTGGCACATCCCACAGCACGGTCTCCGGGGTCATACCCTGTTCCATCGCCGAGAGGTAGGTAAACGGCTTGAGCGCCGAACCGGGTTGGCGCAGGCGCACGGTGACATTCACCTGCCCATCCAGCACGTTGCCTTCCTGACCGGCAGTGGTGGTTGTTTTCACGGCGTTGTAGTCGATGCTGCCCACCATCGAGAGGATCTGCCCGGTGTTGGGTTGCATCACCACCACGGCGGCATTATGAATATTGCGGGCTTCCAGTTCGGTGATATGGTCGCGGGCCTTCTGCTGCACCATGCGCTGCATATCGAGGTCGAGCGTAGTAGTGATTTGCAGCCCGCCACTGGTGAGCAACTGCTGCCCATATGTTTCTTCCAGCAGCCGCCGCACATAAAAGACAAAGTGCGGTGCGTTGAGTGGTACTTCTTGCTCGGCAAAGCGCAGGTCTTCGGCGATGGCGCGGCGGGCCTGCTCATCGGTTACATAGCCCTCGTCCACCATCTGGCGCAGCACGGCCACCTGCCGCCACTTGGGGGGCGGTGTATCATCGGGCAGCAGATAGTCGAGGTCGCGCCAGCTATCGCCCAGCACCAGACCAGGTATAAAGCGCCCGTTTTCGTCGCTCTGAGCATATAGCAGCGGGTCGTACTGGCTCGGAAGCTGCGGCAATCCAGCGAGCAGGGCAGCCTGCGCCAGTGTCAGGTCGGCGGCAGATGTTGTGAAATAGACCTCGCTCGCGGCCTGGATGCCATAGGCCAGGTTGCCATAATAGATCTCATTGAGGTACAGTTCCAGAATTGCTTCTTTGCTGTAGATCTCGTTCATCTCCTGCGCGAGAATAATTTCTTTCATCTTGCGCTGGTAGCGGTTCTCGAAGCTCCGCTCTTCTTCGGTCAGCACAATATTTTTGATGACCTGCTGCGTAATGGTCGAGGCACCGCCCACCTCGGCACCGACGGTAATGCTCTGGTAGATTGTGCGCAGCATACCTTCCAGGTCGATGCCAGTATTGGTGAAGAAGGTTTTATCTTCAATCGCAATGGTTGCCTGGATCAGCAGGGGCGACACTTCAGCGAGGCTGACCTGGGTGCGGCGGCCGGTATCAAAAAACTCGTAGAGCAGCGTGCCGTTGCGGTCGAAGATGCGCGACGTTTGAAAGACCTCGTGGTCTTCTATCGTTTCGAGGCGCGGCTCAAGCGTGGTTGCAATATTTGCATACGACGCATAGGCAGTCGTGCCCATAATGCCTGCGAGGGACACCACGGTCAGCAGGCTCCCGATCAGCACGAGTAGGGCGATGCGGGGAGCCGGATTATCTTTGGGCTTGCTGTCGGCACGGCGGCGGCGCAGCAGACCGGGATGCAGCGGGCGGCGGGGTGCGGTGCGACCGCTGGTTGTACGACGTGTAGAACGATCCTGGTACATACACTCCCAAATGGTTACTAGTACAGAAAGATGCTTGCCAACACTGTGTGGTCATTCTACCACATCTCGTCCGTGTCGGACGAGCGGCGATAGGTTGTTCTTAAATAAGCGAAACCATAGCGTTTTCTGCGGTCGCTCGGTGGCGCAGACACTACACCCCGCCATTCTTCGAGTATAGTATACACCACAAGAAATCTGGTATGGAGAGAGGAGCAAAACAGATGGAGTACACTATAGCCGTATTACCCGGCGACGGTATCGGGCCGGAAGTGGTGCGCGAGGCGCTCAAGGTAATGCAGGTGGTTGGGCAGCGCTTCGGGCATACGTTTACCACTCGCGAAGGCTTGATCGGCGGCATTGCGATTGATGCAACGGGCCTGCCCCTGCCCGCCGCAACGCTGCACCTCTGTGAGCAGAGCGATGCGGTACTGCTTGGGGCGGTGGGTGGGCCGCAGTGGGACAACCCCAACGCCGAGGTACGCCCCGAACAGGGCTTGCTGGGTATTCGCAAGGCGCTCGGCCTGTTCGCCAATCTGCGCCCGGTGAAGGTACACCCGCTGCTGCTCGATAGCTCGCCGCTACGCCCCGAACGGCTCGCAGGGGTTGATATGCTGGTGGTGCGCGAATTGACGGGCGGGATCTATTTTGGTGAGAAGCGCCGCGAGCGCACCGACGCGGGCGAGTGGGCCAGCGATCTTTGCCTCTATACCCAGGCCGAGGTTGAGCGGATTGTGCGGGTTGCGGCAGATGCGGCCCGCACCCGGCGCGGCAAGCTGATGCTGGTAGATAAGGCCAATGTGCTGGAAACAAGCCGCCTGTGGCGCAGTATTACTGTCGGCCTGATGCAGCAGGAATACCCGGATGTGCAGCTTGAGTATATGCTGGTGGATGCCTGCGCGATGCATCTGCTGCGCCGCCCTGCCGATTTTGATGTGATTGTGACTGAGAATATGTTTGGCGATATTCTTACCGATGAAGCCTCGATGCTGGCTGGCTCGATGGGGATGCTGCCCAGTGCATCGCTGGGTGCAGTGTCGGCAGCCGACGGCACCCGGATGGGCCTATATGAGCCGATCCACGGCAGTGCGCCCGATATTGCCGGACAGGGCAAGGCCAACCCGCTGGCTACTATTCTGAGTGCGGCACTGCTGCTGCGCTACTCGCTTGGCCTGAAAGCCGAAGCCGCCGCAATTGAGGCCGCCGTTGATGCCACGCTGCATGCAGGCGTTGTCACCGCCGATATTGCAACGCCGAAGCAACCGCCCGTCGGCACCGCACAGGTGGGTGATGCGGTGGCGCAGGCGGTAGAGGCAATGGGCACAGGGCAATAGGAAGCGCACAGCGCAGGCGCGTTGCGGTGCCCCGCGCCCCCGCCCCCCGCGCCGTGGGAGAGGGGC
>JAAUSQ010000331.1 GCA_012033195.1 Chloroflexaceae bacterium | reverse complement strand
TTTGCCCCGCGTGCCAAAAGAAGGCCCCAAATGCTCGGATCAGTGCGGGCTGAATGGTGTTGTACAGCCGCAGCAAGTCTGGTGCCGTCACAAGATGCAGCGTCGAGCGCAGCAGCGGTGCCCGCACAACCTGAGCCTGCATAATCAGGTCGGTCAGGTTGGGCCGCGCAAACGCTGCGAGGCGCGTCCACAGGCCAATATAGGGCGGGTTGGGCACCTGCGATTGCAGCCCCACCAGATGCTCAACTGCCGCCAGCACCGAACGGCTATCGCGGGTTAGCAGCATCTGGCGGGGCCAGCAGCGCCCGGTTCAGTTCGCGGCGCGTCAGGATGCGGTCAGTCATGAGCGTTCCTTTCTATCTCCAGCGATTGCACCTGCGCTAGGCAAGCGCAGCAGCAACCACCGCCGCCGTTACGGGCAGGTGGGTGCGCTCGCCCCGGCGTGGATAGGTGCGGTTACTCAGGATGATCACGGCGAGTCTGTGGTGCGGCACAACCACGAGCACTGGCCCGGTAAAGCCGGTGTGCCCGTAGGTGCCCGCCGGAGCGGTGCCCATATAGTTCTCGCGGTTGAGCATCCAGCCGAGGCCGCTGTACAGCGGTGGCGGGTCGGCGGCAAGCCGCAGATACGGCCCCTGGAAGCTTGTTGCAGCGGCAACCGTCTCGGCCCGCAGCAGGCGGCGGTTGCGGTACACGCCACCTGCCAGCCAGCACTGCACAAAGCGGCCCATGTCGGCGGCAGTGCTGAAGAGGCCCGCGTGCCCCGTAATGCCGCCCAGCGCATAAGCGCTTTCATCGTGGACAACGCCATGCACGAGGCCACCGCGCCAGTCGTCCCACTCGGTGGGCGCAATGCGGCTGTGCAGCACCGGTGGCGGGCAGAACAGTGTCTCGTACATCTCCAGCGGATCGACGATACTGGTCTGGAACGACTGCAATCAAGGCCCCCCCCTGTCACACGCTCTACAATATCCCCCAGCAGCAGCGTGTTGATATTCACATAAGCCGGGTGGGTACCGGGCGGGTGGGTTGGCTGCACAGCATACACCGCCGCCTGTATCGCCGCTGGTGCAAGGTCGCGCAGGCTCGACATCCGCACTTCCAGGCCCGATGTGTGGGTCAGCAGGTGACGCACTGTTACGCTGGTCGCTTGTAGTTCGGGCAGATAGTAGGCGGCGGGTGCATCAAGGGCAAGCCGTCCGGTGTCGCACAGTTGCAGGGCCGCCATTGCGGTAAACATCTTGGTCAATGAGGCAATATCGTAGATGGTGTCAAACGTGACAGGCTGCGAGCCGGGGTCGTCGTACATGGTGCTGCCATATGCCGCACAGTGCAGCGGCACACCATCCTGCACCACCTGCACCACAGCACCCGGAAATACCCGCTGTTCAATCGCTGCGGTGATGATGCCATCGATGGCTCGCGCCAGATCAGTTCGACCGTTCACAACAGCCCCGTTGCTACCAGCACCAGAATGACTACGCCCGCAATAATGCGGTACACACCAAACGCGACAAAGCTATTGGTTGCAACATAGCGCAGCAGCCAGCCAATGCTCAACCAGCCGACAATGCCCGCGACAATTGTACCAACCAGCAAGCGCCCTACATCGTCGGGTGTCACCTGATCGAGGCTGGCTAGCAGGTCAACGATGGTTGCCGCGCCAAGCGTGGGCATCGCCAGATAAAATGAAAATGTGGTTGCCACCTTACGATCCAGGCCCGCCAGCATGCCCCCCACAATCGATGCACCCGAACGCGACACTCCTGGCACCAGTGCGGCGACCTGGGCAATGCCAATGCCGAGCGCTTGCCGGAACGAGATTTTTTTAACATCGGTCACCACGTTTTCGCGGGGTGGGATGCGCTCAATCACAATAAAGATAATGCCGCCAACAATTAACGAGGTAGCAATGATAGACGGCGACTCAAACAGCACCAGCTTGATCCAGTCACGGAAGGTCAACCCGATGATTGCCGCCGGAATGAAGGCCAGCACAATGCCCAGCCAGAAGCGGCGCACTTCGGCATCGCTCCGCAGGCCACGCAACTGTTCTAGCAAGTCGCGCATGTAAAAGACTACTACTGCGATCACGGTGCCAAGCTGAATGAAGATCTCAAATGTGCCTCCAATGCTGTACTGAAAATTGAACAGGTCGGCAGTAATCAGCAGGTGCGCCGTGGAAGAGATGGGCAGATATTCGGTGATACCCTGGACAACACCCAGCGTCACCACCTGCAACCATTCATTTCGCATCAGGCCACTGAAGGCGAGGGCAGCAATTATCCCAATAATCGCCGCGACCCTCACTACAAGTGAGCGTGTGGTAATCGGGGCGGCGGCTGTTGTGCGTTCGGTCGTAGACTGTTTTGGCATAGTGTTGGCTTATGTTCCTTGCTTGCTTATCGTCGCTTTTATTCGGCGGGTACGCGGGGTGGCTGCGCCTGCAACCATGCCGTCAGGTCGGCGGGGCCAGCGAACTGCAACACCTGCATCCCAAGCTGCTGCAACTGCGCCCCCGACAGGCGGCGGATGTGGGCTGTGTCCGCCTCGGCAAGCGGCCCGAAGCGCTGCATCAACTGCATGATGATCAGATCTGTCATCCCCTGTTCGCGGCCCTCCGCACGGCCCTCCGCACGGCCCTCCTCGCGGCCCTGTTCAATCCCCTGGCGCATCCAACTGGTGACGATTTCCATCACTTGCTCCTCTTCGCAACAGTGGATCAATTATGAGCGGGGTGGCTGCGCCTGCAACCATGCCGTCAGGTCGGCGGGGCCAGCGAACTGCAACACCTGCATCCCAAGGTGCTGCAACTGCGCCCCCGACAGGCGGCGGAGCCGGGCCGTGTCCGCCTCGGCAAGCGGCCCGAAGCGCTGCGTCAACTGCATGATGATCAGATCTGTCATCCCCTGTTCGCGGCCCTCCGCACGGCCCTCCTCGCGGCCCTGTTCAATCCCCTGGCGCATCCAACTGGTGACGATTTCCATCACTTGCTCCTCTTCACGTGGTTGTATCTGTTCAAGTTGTTTATAAAATACCTGCTCTTCTTCAAGGTTCAACGGTAGATAGGTATCAACAAAACCGGAAATAAGCTGCTGCCGCGCCGCATCGAGGCCAAGCGCTGCGAGCAGCCGTAGTGCTTCTACTTTGACAATAGGGCGCTCGGCGGGTTGCATACGCATTTTCGCCATCAGCGCACTGGCAACCGGGTTGGGCGTCCCCTGAAACACCTGCCAATCGTATTGCTGAAGCTGGATCACCCGGTAGTGAAACTCTAGCACGGTCCAACTGGGGAACGCAACCCGATGTACTGTCGGCTCGGTACGTTGCGGCGTATCGTACGAAAAGAGCACAATCGGATAGACCGGCAGGTTGTGCTGCTCGTAAAGCCGCGCAAAGTAACGGAACATCCGCTGCCCGAAGGCGGCTTGTGGTTGGGCCTGGTGCTCCAGGTGGATCAGGAAAAATGACTCCTGCCCCCGTACCTGTGCCCGCGCCACCAAGTCGGCTTCGTAGCGGTCGCCGCTCGTGACATCGGTAAAAAGCTCTTTGTCCAGGAATGCCAGCGACTCACGATCCAGGTAGGCTGGCACATCGGGAACAAAGAGTTCGAGAAACTCGATAAAAAAGGTTGTCAGTAATTCTTTAAAAAGACGATCATGGTCAATCATAGCAGTGTTCCCGGCACTATTCTAACACTTTCCCCGGATTGAGTCGCCCCGTTGGATCAAAGCGGGCTTTGATCTGCTGGTGCAGCCGTACTACATCGCGGCCTAGCGCCGCCGCCAGAAAGGGCCGCTTGAGCGTGCCAATGCCGTGCTCGCCCGACAGGGTGCCTCCAACGTCCAGCGCTACGGCAAAAATAGCCTCAGCCGCACGCCATGCGCGTTCGGTCTGGTGCGGGTCGCGAGCATCAAACAGCACATTGGGGTGCAGGTTGCCGTCGCCCGCATGCCCAAAAACGGGAATCGTGAGATTGTAGTTCTCGCCAATTGCTTTGATACGGCGCACGGTTTCGGCAATGCGCGGCAGGGGCACACAGATATCTTCGCTGATTTTGTTGGGCTGCACCCGCGCCAGCGAAGGGCTAATCGAGCGGCGTGCCTGCCAGAAGCCGCGCTCGTCGGCGGCAGATTGCGCAACCTGCACGTGTTGTGCGCCGCCCTGTCGCGCCAGTTCTGCCAGCCGTTGTGACTCCCATGCTACCTGCTCCGGTTCGCCATCCGCAAGCAGCAATAGCAGCGCTCCGGCCTTGCGGGGCAGGCCCAGGTGCAGGTTGTCTTCAACCACGTTGATCGTCGTCGTATCCATCAGTTCGAGGCTTGCAGGCAGCACCCCCGCCGCCATAATGCGCTCAACCGTGGTGCAGGCATCGTCGAGCCGTTCAAACAC
>JAAUSQ010000330.1 GCA_012033195.1 Chloroflexaceae bacterium | reverse complement strand
GGTACCGACGGCAACGGATGTGCCCGTACCGACGGCGACGGATGTGCCCGTACCGACGGCGACGGATGTGCCCGCGCCCACGGCAACCGATGTGCTTGTTCCATTAACAGCGACGGATATGTCGCCGACGGCAACGAGCGAGCCAACAGAGACTGCGACCGAGCAGCTTGAGCCAACAGAGACTGCTCTGTGTGTCTGTCCAACTGAAACCGATATTCTGCCGACAGCAACAAACGAGCCGACCGCCACGCCAACGATAACACCGCCAACGTTGCCCGCGCCGATAACACCGACGATTTAAGTGTGACGTTGCCCGGTTGCCATAATCTCGGTATACTACCGACATGGAAACACCTGCACAACGTAAACGTTCAATGCTCCTAATATTATTCGGGGCGCTTTCGGGTGGGGCACTGCTGGTGGGTGTTGCGTCGTTGCTGCTGATTGGGTATCACAGTATTGATTATCCTGATGCGACAATTGTTTCGCGCCATACCCGCACCTACTTCTCAGGTCGTCCTTCCTTGCGCCAAGATGCCTCGTACCGCACCACTGACCATTTTCCTGCTATCTACAACTGGTATTCCAATGGGTTCGATCTTGGCCCCGAAAGCAAAGCGCTGAGCCAGTGTAGCTTGCTGGAGCACGACACACAGTGGCTGCTGGTGCAACACCATATGAGTGTGATGATTTGTGACACCACATCTGATCGCATGATCTTTGTTGAACGCACATTTACCTTGCGTTAACCTGCCCCATCCCCAAGCGTTGCAGGCCTGCTGGAAGGCGTCCTTATCATATCAATCGCCTTGACAGCGTTTATGAGAGCGGGTACAATAACAAATGAAGTCAAGTTGCTCGAAAAGTGGAGCAAATGATCCAATTTCAAGGGGATGATTTTTTTGCGCGGCTCATAGCAGCGCAACCAAAGCTGTCGAAGAAGATGGCTCAACTCGCTGCTTTTATCAGCGAGAACTACGTGAAAGCCGCTTTTATGACCACACGCGAAATAGCGGCGGCATCTGGTGTTAGCCTGACAACCGTGGTACGCTTCCCAAGCCTGCTTGGATATGCTGACTTTGACCAGTTGCGCGAGAGTATTCAGAAACTTGTCAAACACGATCTGACCGGCGTTGAGCGACTGCGTACCCTGCCACGTCACGAAGACCGTTCAACGATAGCACTCCTGCGGCGGCTCGTCGATCACGATATCGAAAGCCTACATGCCCTGGCTCAGTCATTCTCCGAGCAACCATTCGAGCGCTTCTGTCAGATGCTTGTGGAAGCCAACCATGTGATTATTATGGGTTTCCGCTATATCGGGCCGCTGGTTTCATATTTTGGCTATTCGCTCCAGAAGATCCGCCCCGATGTTGAAACGTGGACACAGTCCGACTCGGTGCTGTACGACCGCATACGGCTGATGAAGGCTACTGATGTGCTGGTGGTGATTGCGTTTGTGCCGTACCCTGCCGATCTGGTGGCTCTGGTGCGGTTTGCCCATCAGCAACAGATACATATTGTTGCCATAACCGATAGCCCGCTTTCACCGATTCTCCCATGTGCGAATGAGGCGTTGTTTGTTAAACCTGGCTGGTTAGATTTTGTTGGATCGCTCGCGGCACCGGCAGCGCTCATTCACGCCATTGTGACCCAGGTTGCAGCGAATCGTGAAGATGAAGCCCGTGAGCGTCTGCATGCTCTGATGGATGCTGCCGTCCAGTCTGATATGTATGACCGGGCGGCTACTGCGTATCAACTCTTTCGCAATCATATGTTTGTGTGGGAACAGGATGAAGAAGATGAACAGGCCGAGCCGCAGCATACCCCATAGAGCGGGTATCGGGCCGTGCACGCAGCTTCTTGCTCTTGCTCAACACATTGGCAACAAAATACTGAACAGTGCTGTTCGAAGCGGTGCAGCCGGCATTGCTGAACTATCGTGAGCCTTCATACGGCAGGTGCGCCGTTGAAGTACTGGCAGAAGATATCAGCCAGTGCCAGTATAGATGGAGATACCCCTGTGTTACCAACAATCAATCGTACAGAAAGGACACGTCATGTCGCATAGCTCTGAACGCCGGATTCACCCGGGAGTGTATCAGGCCCAGGAACAGCTAAAGCATGGTCGTATCAGCCGGCGCGAATTTCTGCGTGTTGCCACGCTGCTGGGCGTTGCTGTCCCAACCGCAACATTCCTGGCCGCGTGTGGTGGTGCAGCGGCCCCCGAACCTGCCGCTCCGGTTGCTGAAGAAGAGGCCCCTGAGTCGAGTGAAGCGGAAGCCCCTGCTGCTGCAAGTGGCCCCCTACGTGGTGGTGTGCTACAGGTTGGTATGGGGGTGCAGGCCGCCGATCATCCGGCCCGCTTCTCATGGACCGAATCGGCCAACGTGTTCCGCCATGTCTTCGAGTATCTGGCAGAGACAGGCCCCGATAACATTACCCGTCCGTTGCTGCTGGAAAGCTGGGAAGCCAGCGATGACCTGACCGTGTGGGATCTCAAGTTGCGTCAGGGCATTATGTGGACAAACGGCGACGAACTGGTTGCCGATCATATTGTCTACAACTTCAGCGAATGGCTCAACCCGGATGTTGGTTCGTCCATCCTCGGTCTGTGGGAAGGCTTCCTGACCATGGACGATATCGAGGTTGTTGATGAATACACCGTGCGGCTGAACCTTGCAGCGCCCAAGCTCGATGTGCCAGAGAACCTGTATCACTATCCAGCCCTGATTATGCACCCCAGCTTCGATGGCGATGTAACAACTGGACAGAATCCCAGCACTGGCCCCTATCTGCTCGATGAGTATGTGGTGGGTGAGCGCGCCCGTGTGGTGGCGCGTACCGATGGCGGCTACTGGCAGGCGGGCGACGATGGCGAGCCGCTCCCCTATCTCGAAGCTATCGAATTTATTGACCTCGGCAGCGACCAGACCGCCTATGTTGCTGCAATGCAGACAGGCGAAATTGACACCTTCTACGAAGCTACCGTTGACTCGTGGCTGGCCCTGCGCGACAACCCCAGTGTTGTAGTCTACTCGGTAGACACCTCGCAGGCCCGTGTGCTGCGAGTACGGGTCGACCAGGAACCCTGGAACGACAACAACGTGCGCCTCGCACTGAAGAAGTGCCAGGATCGCGAGAAGATTCTGGAGATTGCCTACACAGGCGAAGGTCTGATCGGGCACGATATGCACGTCTCACCCGTACAGCCCGACTTTGCGCCGATTGATGTGCCGGAGTACGACCCGGAGGGCGCACGCCAATTGCTCGAAGAGGCGGGCTTCGCCGATGGTCTGGATGTTTCGATTGCGGTGGGCACCGGCTGGACAGACGTGGTAGCCTATGCCGAAACGTTGCAGCAGGATGCTATTCCGGCGGGTATTAACATCACGCTGGAGACGATGCCCAACGAAGCCTACTGGGAAATATGGACCGAAACAACGGTTGGCTTCACCCCCTGGACACACCGTCCGCTGGCAGTGATGCTGCTCCCGCTAGCCTACATTGCCGATGAGCAGGGCAACCCGGTACCGTGGAACGAGACCCGCTGGGTTGATGAGGAGTTCAGCACGCTGCTGCGTGAGGCGCAGGGTACGCTGGATATTGAGGCCCGCCGCGCAATTATGGCCGAACTAGAGCGCATCCAGATAGAGCGCGGCTCAATTGGGATTGCCGTCTGGCGGCGTGTGTGGGAAGTGTTCAACCCGGCCTTCCAGGGCGTGTTTGCCCACCCGACCCTGCACAACCAGTGGCTGCGGGTATGGTACGATCCATCGCTTGACCCCTTCGCCTAGGGATGACATTTGACCAGCCGCCAGGCTGGATGGGTGGGGCGGGTACGGCAATCGGCTAACTCCCGCCCCACGTTGCAGGAGTGTACGGTCCGCCAACTTCGTGACGGTGCTGCGTCGCCGGGTGTCCGTTGCGATCAACCTGCGCTGAGAATGCTATGGCTAAATTCTTAATTCGTCGCATTGTATTTCTGGTCGGTACCCTGTTTGCTGTCTCAATCGCCGTCTTTGCTATCAGCGAACTAGCACCGGGCAACATTGCAATCAATGTGCTCGGCAATACAATTACCCCCGATCAGGAACGTTCGTTTAATGCTCAGAACGGCCTTGACCAACCCCCCGTTACCCGCTATGTGCGCTGGATGTTTGGCAGCGATTGGGAAGCCGCCGCCCTGATTGGTGATCGCGTGGTGCGTGTCTACGACCCGGAAGCCAACCGCTCTCTGTGGTTTGTAGATGGGCCAGAGAATGCACTCTATCGCTATCGCACCGAAGACAGCGAAACGATGATTCGAATTGAAACGCACCATTCGACCAGATGGCACTATCGCGGAAGCAACCGAAGTTGAACTGGGGCCAGATGTCTGGCAGCTAGACGACGAGAG
>JAAUSQ010000329.1 GCA_012033195.1 Chloroflexaceae bacterium | reverse complement strand
CTGCGCCGCCTGCTGCGCCCGCCGCCCAAGAAGTTGCGCCCGCCGCCCAAGAAGCCGCACCCGCGCCCGCTGCCGATATCACCCCGACCAAGCAGGCCGCGATGGAAACCTACGCTGATATTGCTTTTGCCAGCTACGAAGACTCCTACCTGACAGCACTGGCATTGCAAGAAGCGATTAATACCTTTGTTGAAAATCCCTCGGCGGAGACACACCAGGCTGCCAAAGAAGCATGGCTCGCCGCCCAGGAACCGTATGGACAGACCGAGGTGTACCGCTTCTATGGTGGGCCGATTGACGATGCCGACGGCCCCGAAGGGCTGCTCAATGCGTGGCCCCTTGATGAAGCATATGTGGATTATGTGGAAGGCGACCCCGACACAGGCATTATCAACAACCCGGCAGAATACCCTGAGATTACAACCGATCTGCTGATCGAACTGAATCAGGCTGGCTCAGAAGAGAACGTCAGCACGGGCTACCACGCTATTGAGTTTTTGCTGTGGGGCCAGGACTTCAGCGACAGCGCCAACGGGAGCCGCCCCTACACCGACTACATTGCTGGTGCAGCGGGCACCGCCGCCAACCCGGAGCGCCGCGCCGCCTACCTGGTAGCGGTAACCGACCTGCTGGTGCAGCATCTTACCGCGATGAAAGATGCCTGGGACCCGGCAGGTGCCAACAACTATCGTGCCGAATTCCTGGCGCTCGATCCGGATGCGGCGATCCAGAAGATGCTCACCGGTATGGGCGTGCTCAGCAAGTCGGAACTGGCCGGCGAGCGCATGTTTACCGCCTACGACAACCAGGATCAGGAGGATGAGCATTCCTGCTTCAGCGACAACACGCACCGCGATATTGTCACCAACGCGCAGGGCATCCGCAATGTGTACCTGGGTACGTATACCCGCATCGACGGCTCGACGGTGGAGGGCACTGGTCTGCAAGCAGTCGTTGATGCAGTTGACCCGGCGCTGAACGCCGACGTGCTGACCCTGTCCGATACCGCACAGGAACAGATCAACAACATCTATGTGCCATTCGATCAGGCGATTGTGCTGCCCGACGAGCGCGAGAATGTGCTGAACGCCGTGTTCACCCTGCAAGATCAGGGCGATGCGTTTGCACAGGTGGCAAGTGCGCTTGGTTTTAGTATCAACACTGCCCTGCCCGAATAGGCTGCCGTATTTGTCGAACAGCACCCGTGCCCGTATCAGGGGGGTACGGGTAGAATGATAGAGGAATGGATAGCGCACAGACCACAATGGGTGCTCGTTTCCCAATACACTACTGGCTGTTTGGCCTGTTGCTGGTGGGGTTGGTGGCGCTTGCCGCGTGCAGTCAGCGCCCCGTTGCCGATACAGCAGGCAGCACCACCGCGCCCGCCCTGCCGCCCGACCTTGCGGCGCTGCTGGAAGATGGCGAGGAGCTATCGGGCGGGCAGGCGACGGTCTTTGACACCACACGCAACGCCTTCAGCCAACCTATACCGGGGTTGGAGCGTGAGGACGAACTGTTCTTTTTTGTGGGCAACTCGTTCTTTAATCAGAACTGGGTAACGGCTCCCGCATCCACAACGGCCCGTGATGGCCTGGGGCCGTTCTTCAACTCGCGTTCGTGTGCGGGCTGTCACTTCCTGGATGGGCGCGGGCGGGCACCCGAAACAGGCGAACGCTCAACCGGCTTTCTGGTGCGGCTGAGCATTCCCGGCGAAACACTGTACCATGCCCCCATCGTTGAGCCGACCTATGGCGAACAGTTGCAGGATCAATCGATTGCGGGGGTGCCCACCGAGGGCGACCTGCACATTACCTATGAAGAGATCACGGGCACATTTGCGGATGGTACGCGCTACACACTGCGCACGCCCGTCTATACCCCCGTCGATCTGGCCTATGGCGACCTGCACCCCGAAACGATGTTCTCGCCGCGTGTTGCCAACCAGATGATAGGCCTGGGCTTACTCGAAGCGGTACCCGAACAAAGCCTGCTTGATCTGGGCGACCCGACCGACCAGAACGGTGATGGCATCTCCGGGCGGCCCAACTACGTTTATGATGCTTACAACAACCGCATGGCTATCGGGCGCTTCGGCTGGAAGGCCAATCAACCGCATCTGCTGCAACAGGTCGCCTCGGCATTCCTGGGCGATATTGGCATAACCACGGGCATCTTCCCTGTGCAGAACTGTTCCGACTTTGAGCAAGAGTGTCATGAGGCACTCGGCGGCGGCCTTGCTGATGCGCCAGAAATTGCCGACGACGACCTGCTGAAGGTGGTGCTCTATTCCAGTGCGCTGGCAGTACCGTCCCGTCGCAACTGGGACGAAGAACTGGTGCTGCGTGGCAAGAAGCTGTTCAACGAGGCGGGCTGTGTCTCGTGCCACGTGCCGCAACTTACCACGGGTGTGCATCCCACTATTCCCGCATTGTCACATCAGACCATTCGCCCCTACACCGACCTGCTGCTGCACGATATGGGGCCAGGGCTTGCCGATGGGCGGCCCGACTTCCAGGCGACGGGCAGCGAGTGGCGTACCCCGCCACTGTGGGGTATCGGCCTGTTTGAAACCGTCAACGGACACACCAATACCTGCACGATGGACGCGCCCGCACCCTGATGGAAGCGGTGCTCTGGCACGGCGGCGAGGCCGAGGCCGCAAAAAACAATGTGCTGATAATGGACGAGGCCGAGCGTGATGCGCTGATCGCCTTCCTGGAGTCATTATGAAACACGTGCTCTGGCTCTGTAGTGTTGCGTTACTGGTCGCAGGCTGTGGACAACCGCTCACCGCATCGCCGCCACCGACCGTACCCGCTCCTCAACCCGTCGCGGAAGGCTTCAGCCGGAGCGCAATGCTGGACGATATCGCCAACCTCGTTATCTTGCCCGCCTATGAGCAGTTTACCGAGCGCACCGCCACCTTGCAGGAGGCTGCCCGAACACTGAGCGATGCCCCAACCGCTGCGAACTTGCAGGCCACCCGGCAGGCGTGGCGCGAGGCAGTGCTGGCGTGGCAACCGTTGCGCCTGTTCATCCTGGATGATATTCGGCGCACCCTGCTGCATAGTGGTGTGAACAAGTGGCCCACCAACACCGAGTTTATCGAGCAGTTTATTGCCGAAGAAGCAACTCTCGATGCGGCGCTCATTGCGGGCGCTGGCTCCACCTCGAAGGGGGTGCCCGCACTGGAGTACCTGCTCTTCAGTCCCACGGGCGACGATGCCGCTGTGCTGGCAGCCCTGACCAACGACCCGCGCCGGATGCAATATGTTGTAGCGCTCACGCAAGACCTGCATACCACGGCCCTGGCTTTGCAGGAGGCATGGACGCAACCGGACGAGGGCTATGTGATAGAGTTTGTGAGCAACGATAGCGGCGGCGCAATGATGCAAAGCTCAGTCAGCGAACTGTCGAATGAACTGGTCAATGCGCTGGAAATGCTGGTACAGACCCGCCTGGGTGAGCCACTCGGTCGCGCCAATGGCGGCGAGCCACAGCCTGCCCTGGTGGAAGCGCCCTACAGCGATGCATCAGTGCCCGCCATGCTCAGCCTGCTGCACGGCTTTCGGGCAACGTTTACGGGCGGAACGGGGCAGGGCTTCGATGATTACCTGGACAACCTGGGCGTGCAGGCCGAAGCGGGGCCGCTCTCGGTGCGGATTGTTGAGCAGATCGACCGCACCATTGCCGCACTCGAAGCGATTGAACAGCCGTTGCAGGTTGCGGTAGTTGAGCAACCGGAACAGGTCACCGCCGCCTACGACGAGGCCCGCGCCCTGCTGGTGTTGGTCAAGGTTGATATGGCGGGCGCACTGGGCGTTACGCTCACGTTTGGCGACACCGACGGCGACTGATGCAGCACGCGCTGGCTACTCGTCTGACCGCCCCCACCAGCATTCTGCCGCTTGTGGTGCTGCGGGTGGTGTTTGGCGTGCTGCTGTGTGCCAGCATGGTGCGCTTCCTGGCGAATGGCTGGGTACAGGCGCTCTATGTTGCGCCAGCATTTCACTTCACCTACTACGGCTTTGGCTGGGTGCGCCCGCTACCCGAACCGTGGCTATCGAGTGTGTATGTCTGCATTGCAGTGCTGGCGCTGTGTGTCGCGGCGGGGTTGTTCTATCGTATCAGTATGGTGCTGGTGTTTGTGCTGTTCACCTACACCGAACTGCTCGACAAAGCCTACTATCTGAACCACTACTATTTTATTTCGCTGCTGAGCTTCCTGCTGATCTGGTTGCCACTGCATCAGGCGTGGTCGCTCGATGTATGGCGGCGACCAGCGCTCTATACCGCCACGGTGCCCGCCTGGATGGTTGGCGTGGTGCGGCTGCAATTGGGACTGGTGTACTTTTTTGCAGGCGTTGCCAAACTTAAACCCGACTGGCTGCTGCACGGCTTGCCGCTGCGGATCT
>JAAUSQ010000001.1 GCA_012033195.1 Chloroflexaceae bacterium | reverse complement strand
AGCACCAACGCGGGGCGGGCCTTTGTGTTTATGCAGCTTGGCATTCCGGTTGTCGCCGATATGACACCAGAGTGCTGCCAGATTGTTCAGCAGGGGCGGACGGGCTTTGTTGCCCAGAGCGCGGCTGGTTGGTACGATGCACTCGAACGATTGATTGTGAGTGCCACGCTACGCCAGCACCTCGCCGACAACGCCGCCGACCTGTTCGCCACGCTCTACAATCGGCAGGCGTATGTCGCGCAGTTGCTGGCAGGGATGACCGACCTGCTGGCAGCAAAGCGCAGCGGCACATTCCAGCACGTGCCACCCGTGCCGCGCACCCTGCTGCCGCCGGCCCATCTGCCCAGCAGACACCCGGCAGCGCAACGGCTGCACAGCTTGCAGCAGAAGGTTGGCGGTGTGGTGCGGCGGGTACGTAGCATAAAGCGAAAGTAACACAATGACAGAACCACGGAAGCAAAGAGGAATGTCAGTACCACTGCAACGCCAGACCGTGCGCCACGTTGAGCAACAGCGACTGGTCTACTACCGACAATCCGCTGATGTTACCTACTGGCAACAGCACTGGCAGCAACGTGTCAAACTTCCCACACCCGACCAGACCGCAGCCGTACTGCGCGATTTTAACGGCGTTTTTCAGCGCTGGCTCCCGCATGAAGGGCGCATTCTTGAAGCAGGTTGTGGTAATGGTCGTATCCTGATTACATTGCGTTATCTTGGCTACCCTATCGAAGGCGTTGAATGGGTAGTAGATACTGTACGAGCGACCCGCGCCAGTTACCCCGACTTGCCCATTCGAGTAGCCGATGTGACCCGTCTTGATGTATTAGATACCGCATTTGATGCCTATATCTCACTCGGTGTAGTGGAACATCGGCGGGCAGGGCCAGAACCATTTCTCACTGAAGCTTACCGGGTACTGCGTCCAGCAGGTATCATGCTGATTTCTGTGCCCTACTTCAACCCGCTACGTCGTTTTAAGGTACTGTTTGGCAGCTACCGCACCAATCCAGCAGGGCTTGAGTTCTATCAGTATGCCTTCAGGCCAGCCGAGTTTAATGCTCTGCTTCAGCAATCGGGCTTTCAAATGCTGGAACATGTCCCTATCAGTAGCCTGAAGGGGTTGCGTGAAGAGCTTGGTGTTGTGCGCTGGATGGCAAGCAAGCCACGTCTGCGTGGGCCACTGAATGCGTTGCTCGAACGCTGGCAATGGTCAAAGCAGGTGGCAGGCCATATGATGCTGTATGTCTGTCGTAAAACGGAGTAAGCATACCACTATGGCAACGCCCAACCTGCACCTCACGCTCTTCTTCAGTGCGGGCCTCTCGCTCGACTACTGGCAGCGACGCGGCATGTTCTCACGCGAGGTTGCGCTCTATCGCCGCCTGACTGAACGCGGCGTGCACGTGCGCTTCATCACCTATGGCAACGCGAGCGAGTACGCCTATGCCGCACAGGTGCCCGGTATCACCATTCTGCCCAACCGTTGGAACCTGCGCCGCCGCCTGTATGCCGCGCTGCTGCCGCTACTGTATGCCCCATGGCTTCAGCGCACCGATGTCATCAAAACCAATCAGATGCCCGGTGCAGATGGGGCGCTGCGGGCGGCCCGTCGCTGGCGCAAGCCGCTGGTTGCACGGTCGGGCTATCTGTGGTCGCTCCATATGGGGCAGGACTACGGCCCTGCCGCCGAGCGCCGCGCCCGGCGCATCGAGCAGCGCGTGTTTGGTGCCGCCGACCGCATTGTGCTGACAACCACGCAGATGGCCGACACGGTGCGCGAACGGGTACCCCACGCCGCCGACCGCATCACCATCATTCCGAATTATGTTGATACCGATACGTTTGCACCCGATGCCACGATCCAGCCTGATGCCGATCTGGTCTTCGTTGGGCGGCTGACCAGCCAGAAAAACCTGCCTGCGCTGCTGGCGGCAGTGGCTCCGCTCGATGTGCGGCTGCTAATGATTGGCGACGGCGACCAGCGCGAGGCATTGCAGCAGCAGTTCCCGCCTGCCACGCTACGAGGCCGCGTCGAGTGCTCGGCAGCGTGCCCAACCACGACCTGCCCCGCTATCTGCAACGGGCGCGGGTGTTTGTGCTGCCCTCGCACTACGAAGGCCACCCCAAGGCGCTGCTTGAAGCAATGGCCTGCGGTCTGCCCGTCATCGGCAGCGATGTGCCCGGTATCCGCGAACTGCTGCACCACGGCGAAACAGGCTACCTGTGCCCCCCCTCACCGGACGGGATACGCACAGCGGTAGAGCTTTTGCTGGGTGATGCTGCACTGCGCCATCGCCTGGGGCAGCAGGCCCGTCAGTATGTGCTCGACCATTTTGCGCTTAATCGCATTGTAGAGCTTGAACTAGCAATGCTGCACGCTGTCGCAGCGGGAAGGAGCCAGCCATGACGATCAAAGACCAGGCCCGCCGCCTGCTATCGGCACTCAGCGCCGCGCTCCCCGCTAATGTTGTGCGGGTGCTGGCGCGTGAGGTAGTGCTGGCAAAGGCCCGTCGCCTGCCACCTGCCGAAGGGTTGCGCCTGCTGTTTGCACTCGATGCCGACCTGTACACCGCCCAGGGGCAGCTTGCTGGAGCGTATGGCGCAGGTATTCACACCAAGCACCGCCACCTGGGGTATCACAGCTTTTTTGTCGGGCGTATCCACCCCGGCGAACGGGTGCTCGATATTGGCTGCGGCATCGGAGCGCTGGCCTATACCATCGCCACCCGGAGCGAAGCGACCGTGACGGGTATCGACCTGAAGCGCAAGAACATTGCACGGGCACAGCAGATGCATAGCCACCCGCGCATTCGCTACATCGTTGGCGATGCGCTGCAAACGTTACCCGCCGGACACTTCGATGTGGTCGTGCTCTCGAATGTACTGGAACACCTGCCACAGCGCCCGCAATTTTTGCAGCGGGTGTGTGCCACCGTGCAACCTGCTCGCCTGCTGATTCGGGTGCCGCTCTTTGAACGTGACTGGCGGGTGCCGCTCAAGCAAGAGCTTGGCGTGGAATGGCGGCTCGATGTCACCCACGAGACCGAATACACCCAGGAGAGCTTTACCGTGGAGATGGCGGCGGCAGGATTGCGGATTGTCCACCGCGAAACCCGCTGGGGCGAGATCTGGGCCGAGGTACAACCCGATGCCTGAGGTGACGGTACTACTGGCAACCTACAACAACCGCGCCTTTCTGCGGGCCGCGCTCGATTCGATCCTAGCGCAGACCTACCGCGACTTTGAACTGCTGATCATCAACGATGCCGCCACCGACGACACCGCCGATATGCTGGTAAGCTATAGCGACCCACGCATGCGCATTGTCGAAAACAGCGCGAACATCGGCCTGACGCGCTCGCTCAATCGCGGGCTAGCGCTAGCACAGGGCCACCTGATCGCCCGCCACGATGCCGACGATATTGCCCACCCCGAACGGCTGGCGCGGCAGGTGGCCTTTTTGCACGCGCACCCGGCGGTAGCGCTGCTTGGCAGCCGTGTCCGCCTGATTGACGCGCAGGGCCGCCCCCTCGCGGGCAGCTTCAAGGCCAGCACCGCCACCAGCAATACCGGGCTGCGCTGGCAGTTGCTCTTTGAAAACACCCTGGTACACCCCTCGGCGATGTTTCGGCGCAGTGTGGTGTGGGACGAGTTGGGCGGCTACGATGAGCGCTTCCGGCAGGGCCAGGATTATGAGCTATGGTCGCGCATTGCCCGCCGCTACGAGCTACGCGCCCTGCCCGATGTGCTGCTCGATTTTCGTAAGTCGTCTGGCTCGGTGACGGCCCGCAACCTGCACCCGGTCGCACCGCTGCTGCGCGAAGTCATCAACGCCAATATCAACCACTTTCTAAATATTCCAGCCTTCCCCGAACCGTGGCTCAAGCTGATTGAAGATTTTCGGCAGGCCCAGAGCAGTGGACGGATGGAACGACCAACCCGCTTTGTGGCGCTGCTACGTTGGCTGTTCGAGCGCTTCACCGCAACCCACCCCGACGCGGCGACCAGTGCGGAAGTACACGCCTACCTCGCCGACCTGTACGCCCGCACCGCCTACTACAGCATCACCGCCGACCGTGGCACCTCACTTCAGGCGTATCGGCAGGCGTTGTGCCACGACCCGACCGTCGCCCGCCGCATCCCGATCTGGAAGTATGGCGGGCTGTGGCTCGGTGGCGATGCAGTACGCCGAACGTACCAGCGCCTGCGCCGCACCAGCACGCCCGCTCCTGTCACACCTGCCATAACACTCTATCTGCCCTCGCTGGTCGAGCGCTATGGTGGAGCCGAGCGCGTGATGGTGCACCTGGCGAATGGGGTGGCGCAGCGAGGTTTGCCCGTCGATCTGGTGCTGATACAGGCGACTGGACAGGTACACCACGATACTGCGCCCGGTGTGCGGGTTGTCAACCTGCAATGGCGCGGACGGGGTCTGCTCGCGTTGCCTGCCCTGTTGCGCTATCTCTGGCAGACGCGCCCACCCGTGCTGATGTCGGCGCTGCCGCCGGCCAATCTGGTAGCAGTGGTGGCGCGTTATCTGGCAGGCTACCCGCTGCGGGTGGTGATCCAGCAGCACAATACCATTGCCGTCAGTGTGTGGTCGGGTCGCCGCCTGACCCGCGCCGTGCTGCCGCTGCTGATGCGCTGGCTTTATCCACAGGCCGATGGTATTGTGGCGGTGTCGCAGGGCGTTGCCGACGATACCGCCGCCGTGCTGCACATCGCGCCCAACCGTATCCGGGTCATCTACAATCCAACCATTACGCCCGAACTGATCGAGCACTCACACGCGCCGCTGGACGACCCGTGGCTAACCGCACCAGAGCGCCTGTTCCGGTGGTGCTCGGCGTGGGGCGACTGGTGCCCAACAAAGACTTTGCCAATCTGATCCAGGCGGTGGCACTGGTGCGGCAGCAGCGCCCGCTGCGCCTGCTGATCCTGGGCGAAGGCGATGAGCGGCCCCGCCTCGAAGCGCTGGTGCAGCGCCTTGGCCTGAGCGATGCTGTGCGGATGCCGGGGTATGTCACCAACCCGTATGCCTATATGCGCCGCGCCGACCTGTTTGTGCTGTCGTCGGCTAACGAAGGGTTGCCCGGTGTGCTGATTGAGGCAATGGCCTGCGGTGCGCCCGTTGTCGCCACCGACTGCGAAACTGGCCCGCGTGAAATCCTGGCGGGTGGGCAATATGGTAGACTGGTGCCTGTTGGCGATAGCGCAGCACTCGCGGCGGCAATTGTGGCAACGCTCGACCATCCGCAGCCTGCCGAACAGTTACAAGAACGGGCCGCGCTTTTTCGGCAGAGCGGGCCGTGGGAGCCTATCTCGAACTGGCGCAGCAAGCAGGCATTACGAGGGGCCACTGATGCGGGTACTCTATCCAATTAGTATCGACCGCTGGAGCTATTCGCTCACCAATGTGCTGCGCGAAATCGCCCTGCGTAGCCCCGATATGCAGTTCTATTCGTTCAGCAACCCGCTGCTCGAAGAAGACCGACGGCTTGGAGAGCAGTTCTGGGCACACCCCCACATCCACCCGATCCGTCAGCGCAACCTGCTAACCCGCTCATTTGATATTGTGCATTACCGTGCAGTCACGCCGCAATCGCTGGCGGCGGTGGCGCTGGCATGGGCACGCAGCGGCGGACGTGGTCAGCGTATCTTTACCGCCGCATCAATCCCGCCCGACTTCCCGGTCTACCATCAGTATCAGGCGGCGGTGCATCTGGCAGATGTGCTGATTGCGGTGAGCAAAGCCGTTGCCGAGAGTATCCGCGAACAGTTTGGGCGCACCGTCGATGCTGTGATCCCGAATGGCGCAGCGCTCGACTTTTTCGACCCGGCGGCAGCGCATCCGCTCGATGCAAGCCTGAACCTCACGCAGCCGTATGTGTTGTTTGTTGGCGTGCTTACCTGGAACAAGCGCCCCGATGTGGTGCTAAAGCTAGCAACGCTGCTGCCCGATCTGTGCTTTGTGCTGGTGGGCGGGGCCTTCTCCGATGAAGAGCGCACCACCTACGCGCAGCAGATTGCCGCCCTGCCGAATGTGCGCTATCTGGGCCTGCAACCGCGTGCCACCGTGCGCGACCTGATGGCACACGCGGCGGCGCTGGTCTTTCCATCGCAGCGCGAGGGGCTGCCGCTCACTGTGATCGAAGCAATCGCAATGGGCCTGCCGGTGCTAGCACAGCCACGTAGCTCGCTGCCCGAACTGGTTCACGCTGGGCTGACGGGTTGGCTACTGCCCGTCGATCAGCCGGAGGCGTGGGCAAGCCGACTGCAAACAATTATCAACTGGACCGCCCATGAGCGGCGGCACTTTGCACAGCGGGCACGGGCGCACGCCGTTGAGCACTATGGCTGGGACAGCATCGCCCGTCAGTATCGCGCACTGTATCAGCGAGCACACCCATGAACCAGCCACGCATCGCCCTGCTGACCAACTTTATACCGCCCTACCGGGTGCCGCTCTATCGGGCGCTTGCCACCCACACTAGCGATCTGCTGGTGCTACTCTCGACGCCAATGGAGCCAAACCGCCCCTGGCCCGTTTGCATGGGCCGACCTGCACGTACAGATGCAGCGCAGCCTGACCTTTCAACCGATGTGGCGACACCCGCAGGGCTTTCAGGAACAGCTTTTTATCCATCTGCCCTACGACACCCTGCCCGCCCTGGCCCGCTATCAACCCGATGTGATTATCTCTGGGGAACTGGGACCACGCACCTTGCAGGCGGTACTTTATCGCAGGCTGCGGCCCCACACCCGTATTATCGCGTGGGTGACGCTTTCGGAGCACACCGAGCAGGGACGCGGCAGGGCACGCAGCATCCTGCGGCGGGTGCTACTCAGGCAGGTCGATGCGGTGATTGTCAACGGGTCGAGTGGGGTGCGCTACATTGCGCGTTATGGTGTGCCCGCTGAGCGCATCTTCTGTGTACCCAACCCAGTTGATGTATCGCCGTGGCTGGCACTGCCGCTCGAACGCACCGCCGAACAAGCGCATCGGCTGCTGTATGTCGGGCGGTTGGTGCAACTCAAGGGGCTGACTACCTTCCTTGATCGGCTCAATGCATGGGCACGCCTGCACCCCGACCGTACGGTACAATGCTGGCTGGCGGGCGATGGGCCGCTACGCGCCGACCTGGAACGGCTCCCGCTGGCCCCGAATGTGCAGATACGCTTCCTGGGCAATGTACCCTACACACTGCTGCCGCAGGTCTACGGGCAGGCGGGCATCCTGGCCTTCCCCACCCTATCGGATACGTGGGGGTTGGTGGTGAACGAGGCGCTAGCGGCGGGGTTGCCCGTGCTGGGCAGCCGCTACAGTCAGGCGGTGGAAGAACTGATTAGCGCGGGCGAAACCGGCTGGACATTCCGCACCGATCACGCGGGCGAACTGGATGCCGCCCTGCACACAGCGCTGACCACCACACCCGCTGAGCTTGACCGCATGCGTGCGGCGGCTCGCGCTTATATCCGCAGCGTTACACCGGAGGCAGTCGCAGCGGGAATGATGGAGGCCGTGCGGTATGTCACTTGAGCGTATTCTGTGTGTCCACAACCACTACCAGCAACCCGGCGGCGAAGACCAAGTGTTTGCGGCTGAAACGCGCCTGCTCGAAGCATACGGGCATCACGTGATTCGCTTCACGGCCCACAACGATGCTATTGAGCAAATGGGCAAGCTCGAACTGGCGGCGGCAACTGTCTGGAACCGCACTATACAGGAGGAATTGCGCGAGGTTATCCGCCGCGAACGGCCCGACCTTGTCCACTTCCACAATACGTTTATCCTGATTTCGCCCGCTGCCTACTACACTGCTCAGGCGGCGGGGTTGCCTGTCGTGCAGACGTTGCACAACTACCGCCTGATCTGCCCCGATGCGCTGCTGCTGCGTGATCAACATCTGTGCAGCGATTGTGTTGGCAAGCGGGTACCGTGGCCCGGTGTGCTGCACGCCTGCTACCACAACTCGCGCCCACAGACTGCCGCCATCGCTGCGATGCTAGCCTTGCATCGGCTGCGTGGCACCTATCAGCAGCAGGTGGATGTGTTTATTGCGCTGTCGGCCTTCTCGCGGCAGCAGTTTATTGCGGGCGGGTTGCCCGCCGAAAAGATTGTGGTCAAGCCCAATTTTCTGCACCCCGACCCTGGCCCACGCACAGGCATCGGAGACTATGCGCTCTTTATGGGGCGGCTCTCGCCAGAAAAAGGCCTGAGCACCATGCTCGAAGCGTGGGCGCTGCGGCTGGATGCGCTCGGTATTCCGCTGAAGATTGCCGGAGACGGCCCGCTGATGCCCGATGTGCAACAAATGGTACAGGCCCACGGGTTGCGCCACGTTGACATCCTGGGGCGCGTCCGCATAATGAAATAGTGGCGCTGCTCAAGCAGGCGCGGGTGCTGGTCTTTCCATCGGAATGCTACGAGAATTTCTCGGTGGCACTGGTTGAAGCGTTTGCGTGTGGGGTGCCCGTGGTGGCGGCACGGCTTGGCAGCACCGCTACTATTGTGGCTGATGAGCAGACTGGCATGCATTTTGCACCGGGCGATGCTGCCGACCTTGCGGCAAAACTGGCCGTGCTCTGGCAGCAACCCGAACGGCTGGCCCGCCTGGGGCAGGGTGCCCGCACTGCCTACGAAACACACTACACCGCCCACCAGAACTATCGGCGGTTGCGGTCGATTTATGAAATAGCAGCAGCACGAGCACACGCAGTAACAAAACAATGACAGCAGATCAACGAATCAATGTGCTGGGGGTGGGGGTCAGCGCGATCAATATGACGCAGGCCCTTGCAACCATCGATAGCTGGATTGCCCAGCAAACCCCCAACTATATCTGTGTGACGGGCGTGCATGGTGTGATGGAAAGCCAGCGCGACCCGGCCCTGCTGCGGATTCACAATGCGGCTGGTCTGGTGACACCCGATGGCATGCCGCTGGTGTGGCTGAGCCACCTGCGCGGGTTGCACGGCGTTGACCGAGTATATGGCCCCGATCTGCTGCTGGCCGTCGCTGAGCATAGCGTGGCCCACCACTACCGCCACTACTTCTATGGTGGTGCGCCGGTGTACCCGAAAAGCTGGCGGCCCGCCTGCAAGAGCGCTTCCCCGGCCTGGTGGTGGCGGGCACCTACTCGCCGCCGTTTCGCCCGCTGTCTGCCGAAGAAGACGCGGCGCTGATGCAGAAGATCAATGCAACCAATCCCGATATTGTGTGGGTCGGGCTGAGCACGCCCAAACAGGAGCGCTGGATGGCGGCGCACGTCGGACAGGTGCGTGCGCCCGTGCTGATTGGGGTGGGGGCTGCGTTCGACTTCCACGCTGGCCTGAAAGCGCAGGCTCCGCGCTGGATACAGCGCAGCGGGCTAGAATGGCTGTTCCGGCTGTCACAGGAGCCGCGCCGATTGTGGCGGCGCTACCTGATCAACAACCCGCTTTTTGTGCTGCTGGTGGTGCAGCAGGCGCTTGGCTGGCGACGACACGAGATGCAGTAGGGGCGCAACGCCCCGCACCCACGCCGCTCGCGTGCGCTGTGCGCTGCCTGTTCCCCTGGCCGCTTGCCGCTTTACACCATCTCCAATGCCCTGGTAACGCTGTCTTTCGGGCTAACCTTCACCTGCACATCAAGCAGGTTGCCCGCCTCGTCAATCACAAAATGGCTGCGGACAATGCCCATATATGTCTTGCCATACATCTTCTTTTCGCCCCACACGCCATACATTTCCGCAACCTTATGCGCTTCGTCCGAGAGCAGGATGAAGGGCAGGTCGTATCTGGTTTTAAACTTCTGGTGGGATGCCTGCCCATCGGGGCTGATGCCAAGCACCACGGCGTTTTTCTCTTCAATCTGCGGGTAGGCATCGCGGAAGCCGCAGGCCTGGGTGGTGCAACCGCTGGTATCATCTTTGGGATAAAAATACAGAATAACCCGCCGCCCACGAAAATCGGACAGCCGCACCATCTCGCCTGTATCGGAGGGGAGCATAAAGTCGGGGGCAGAGGCACCCGCTTGCAGGGTCGTTGGTTCACTCACGGTTTCACACTCCTTCACAGTATCGCTAAATGTTCGTCTTACTCTGCATATTGTACCTGAGATTGTCACTTGTACAGGCATGTATAGTACTTTACTACTGTTGGTAAGGGGGTATCGTATGTATTATATACATATTTGATATTGTCGTATTGAGCACTACAAAGCCACGTACAATACATCATCCACATATTGTGGAAAGTATGTGGAATAATCAGCGGTACACCACTACATCTAGTGTTAGGGGGTGCCGCGTCCCGGTTGCGCCCTGCTGGTGTACCGCCCATCTCCGAGAGTAGGTATAATACTGGTATAATCTGGAGTACCAGGAACTGTCTATCACAACTGGACATGGCATATTGCTTGCGAAGGGGGAAGCTATCTATGGACATGGCACCATTGACGCTGGTAACGATTGTTGCCGAGGCTATTTTGCAAGAGCGCATTCTTGAAGATCTGCGGGCGGCGGGGATCAAGGGCTACACGCTGACCGAAGTACAGGGCGAAGGCTCGCGTGGCATCCGCGCCAGCACATGGCAGGGCCACAATATCAAAATTGAAACGCTCGTATCGGTGCCCATCTCCGATATTATTCTGGCGCGGGTGGCAGAACACTACTTTGAACATTATGCGGTAGTGGCCTACCGCAGCACTGTCGAAGTGTTACGGCCTGAAAAATTTAGCTAGTCGCTCAGCAGCAACGGCTGATCTGATGGCAACGCTGCAATGCACCGTCGCCGCTGGGACCTATTGCTGCAATCCCTCGTTGTTTTCTGCTATTTTCTGCTGTTCAGAAACGTTTTTCTATCGTACAATACGCATCAGAAGAGTGCAGATTCCTTTGAAATACAGGGTTGCACGATGGACGCGCTGGTCTTTAACGAACAATTATATATAGATACCGCCTATCCCCGCCCGACTCTGCGGGCCAACGAAGCAATTATCCGGCCTCATCTGCTTGGTATTTGCAATACTGATATAGAAATCACGCATGGATACAAGGGCTTTCGAGGGGTGCTCGGTCACGAGTTTGTTGGTACGGTCGAAGCAGCTACCGACCGGGCCTGGATCGGGCGGCGCGTGGTGGGCGAAATCAACGCCTACTGTGCCGACTGTGCGACGAGCTGTGCGCTCGGTGGGGTGGAGCACTGCCCCAAACGCACCACGCTCGGCATTAAAGGGCGTGATGGCGCAATGGCCGAAGCCTTTGCCCTGCCTATCGCCTGCCTGCACGAGGTGCCCGCTAGCGTCCCCGATACGGCTGCCGTATTTGTAGAGCCGCTCGCCGCTGCCCTGGAAATCTTGCAAGCTGTCCACATTCGGCCCACCGACCGGGTGGCGGTAGTGGGCGATGGCAAGCTCGGCGCACTGATTGTGCAGGTAGTGCGCCTGCCCGGTTGCAGCGTCACCCTGATCGGACGGCACCCCGAACGGTGGGCACTGTTCCAGCGTCAGGGCATCGCGTGCCGCCACAGCAGCGACCTGCCCCCCACCGGGTACGATGTGGTGATTGACTGCACCGGACAAGTCGGCGGCCTCGATACAGCGCGGCAACTGGTGCGCCCGCGTGGTCGGCTGGTGCTGAAAAGTACGTTTCATCATAATGTGACGCTCAACTTGAGTGCGCTGGTAGTGGACGAAATCGAGGTGATAGGTTCGCGTTGCGGGCCATTTGCGCCCGCGCTGCGCCTGCTCGAACGCGGGTTGGTCGAAGTGGAGCCGCTTATCAGTGCGGTCTATCCGTTGCGCGATGCCGTGGCCGCCTTCGCCGCTGCACGCGGACAGCTTAAAGTGATGCTTCAAGTATCGCCCGATCAGAAGTAGGATTGGCATGGAACAGTTCGATCAGTGGACAATTCAGGTGCTTGTGGTGATCATCGTGCTCATCTTCGCGACAGGGGCGATGTCGGTGATCTGGTATCTGTGGCAACAGCGCCGCATCAACGACCCCATGCGCGGTGATGCCAGCCAGCATAACACCGTCATTGATATGGAGATGCACGAAGAACAGGGCGCACTGGTGGCACGGCAGGCCAACCAACCCCGCCGCCGCATCCCCCATTTGCCCATGCTGCTCAAACACAGTCGCCCTTCGCGCAAGCTCCGTATTCCGCTGAAGCTGCCCGGTGGCGCACTGGCCCGGATTGTCCTCGGTGCCACGCTGGTGACGCTGGTTGTGATCCTGGGCGGGGCGCGCCTGTGGCCGACGTTCGAGGCGTGGCGTACCAATAACGAGTTTGTGGTGCTGGTTGCCCCTTTCGATGATAGCGGCGGCGGGCAGACGGGCGTAGCGGTTGCGAATGAACTGGCCGACCTGCTGAACGAGCAGAACAATGGTGCGATGGTAGTGCGCCAGACTGAGCAGCGCCCCGCCGACTCCGCCGAAGCTATTCGGCTTGCCGAACAACACGCCGCCGACGTGCTGATCTGGGGCACGGTGCAGGCGGGTGAAACGCTGAACCGTCCGGCCCTGCTGCCCCGCCTGACCTACCTCCCACAGGGGCATTATGGGCCGTATGCCTGGGAAGGCTATAGCACTCGCTTTGCAATGCCGCGCACCTTCGACCTTGCCCCCTACCCGCTCAATGGGCAGGTGATAGTGCCGCCTGTGCTCGAAGCACTGGCCCGTTACCATGTCGGCGATGCCGACGTTGCTTATACGCTCCTTGGTGATCTGCTTGCCAGCTACCCGCTTGAGCCGGCCCTGCCGCGTGCGCTGCGTGGCAATATTCTGTGGGCACGTGGATTGTATACCGAGGCCGCCGAAGAATATGAACTGGCGCTGGTGCAGCCATTGAATGAACGGGGCAGACTTGCCAACAATCTCTGGGTCATCTTGCAAGATGGCAGCGACCCTGCCGCATCGCAGATGCTCCAGCAAACGCTTGCCCTGGTAGAAGATGGTAACATGGCGGCCCTGCACTACAATATGGGCATGGTCGCCCTGGAAGATGGGCGCACCGCCGAGGCCATCACCGAACTGGAACGCGCCCGCGCCATGCTGCCCGATAACGCGCCCCGTGTGCCGCTGCTGGTCACACTGGCGCAGGCCCACCGCGAGGCGGGCAAATCTGGCAGCGGCGGCGGCAGTGCTTCAGCAGGCCGAACAGCGCCGCAACTCCGAGTCTAGCACCTACGCGCCACCCGACCTGCAACAACTGGTCCAGTGGCAGTATGGCGCAGCAGTGATGGAGCAGAAAGGGCTGCTGGGGTTGGCCGAACTGACCAATGCATCCGGCTCGTTGCTCTGGGCGCTCGAAGCCAGCGAACCGTTTACAACCGATCAGCTTGAGCCAAGCGGCGAACGGCTGCGGCAGGCCGTCGAACTCAGCCGACAGCGCGTGGAGGGGTGGCAGCGCATCGCCACCGCCAGCGCCGCCAGCAACGAGATTGTTGATCTCGAAAATACGATCAACGATCTGGATGCCGTGGTGGTGGTAGCAAGCGCCCAGGCCGAGCTTGCCCTGGCAGATTTGCAGCGCCAGCAATATTATCTTGCACTGCACAAGATTGAGCTACGGCAGGCACTCGGCCCCAGCGAGCAAAACCTGTTCGCCAGCATTCTCGGCGGCACCCTCCGCAACGAAGCCCCCATCGCGGATGCACTGGCGCTGCTCGAAACACTCGAACAGAGCAACCCCGAAAGTCCTGCGCTGCTGCTGGCCCATGCCAGTGCGCGACTGACCCGCAACGATTCGGAAACCGACCGCATCGAGGCCGATCAATACTACGACCGCATCATTGCACTGGCTCCAGCGCGGCCCGAAGGCCCCTATGGAAAGGGGCAGGTGGCCCTGCTGCGGGGCGACCTCGACGCGGCCCGCCAATGGAACGAGCAGGCGCTTGCACGTGACCCTGCGTTCTACCCGGCCCACGCAACACTGGCCCGCATTGCCGAAGAGCAAGGCAACTGGCAGATGGCCCTGCAACATTTGCGGGTGCTGGCGCAGCAATACCCGCGCCGCGAGACAACCCTCCGGCTCGCTTCGCTGCTGCGGCAGGGCGGCCCGGTGGCGTACAACGAGGCACAGCAGGTATTGCAGCCCTTGATCGACCAGAACGACCCGGCAGCGCTCACCGAACTGGGGCGCATTCAGCGCGACGCAGGACAGGTAGATCAGGCAATTGCAACGCTGCGGAATGCCCGCACACGGGGCAATAATCCCGCAACTGCCGAAGCCGCCTTCGAGCTTGGCCTGCTCCTGATTGAGCGCGACGAACTGACCGCCGCCACCGAGCAACTGGTGTATGCCACCGAGCGCGGCGCAGGACGCACGGCGATCTATGCGGCGCTGGCACTTGCCGATCTATATGCTGGCCCGCTGGAACAACCCGCCGCCGCCGCCGAGATGTATTCCCGTATCCTGAGCGAAGAGCCACAGGAGCCGGGTATTTTGATTGAGATGAGCGACCGTGCCGAAACGCTGGGGCAGTATGAACTGGCGCAGGAAGCACTGCAACAGGCCCGCGCCCTGCAACCCGACAACCCCGCTGTGCTGGTGCCGCTGGCCCGCATCCAGGATCGGCTCGATAATCTGGATGCTGCCGAACTGGAAGCCCGCCGCGCCCTGAACCTGCTTGGTGGCACAGATGCAATGCTCCGCAGCGATGCGCTGGTGGTGCTGGGCGATGTCGAACGGAAGCGCGGCAACATCAATACAGCCGCCGACTTCTACACGCAGGCGCTCGAACTGATGCCCACCAACATTGATGCTTATCTCGGACTTGGGCAGGTTGCCATTGCCCAGGATAACTGGTCGCGGCCCTCAACCAGTTTGAGCGTGCCGCCAGCCAACCGGATAGCAGCACCCACGCCCCGGCCCATTTCTGGCTGGCCGAAGCGCTGCTGCGCCAGAACAACTTGGGCCGTGCGATGCAAGAGTATGAACTGGCGCTGGCCCTGCGCGAAAATCGGCCCTTCCCCGAAGCGTGGCTCGGCGTTGCCCAGACTTACCTGTATATGGGCAATGCAGCGGCGGCTGAGGAGGCCGTTGATCGCGCACTGGAACAGCGCAGCACCTATGCCGATGCCTGGTTCTTCAGGGCGCGCCTGCTGCAAGCCCAGGGCGAACTGGATGCCGCCTATGATGCATATAACCGCGCCATCGAAGGTAACCGCCGCTTTGCCGCCGCCTACTATCAACGCGGTCTGATTGCGATGAGCCGCAACGACTACGGCCAGGCCCAGAACGACCTTGAACGGGCGACGTTGCTGGAACCCCAGAATGCCGAGGCGTTCTACTGGCTGGGGCGGGCGAATCTGGCGCTTGAGCGTACACAGCCAGCGCTACTCAACTTCGAGCGGTCTGTTACACTGAGTGGTGGCAATCTGGCGGTGGCGCGGCTGTATCAGGGCATTGCCGAAGAGCGGCTGGGACGCACCACCGAGGCTGAGGCATCGTATGAGACCGTCATCCAGACCAGTCGCGACCCGCTGGTCGCAGACCGGGCACGCACCGAACTCGAACGCTTCCGCCAGGACATCGAGATGGGCGCACCAGTAGAGTTTGAACAATGAGCATCGTAGCTAGCATGCTGCCAATATTTATCCATATTCCGGCGCTTGAGTTTCTGATGGGCACCCCTGAGCGCGACCTGAGCGACCTTGCCCGCCAGTATGGTGGTACCCGCGAGAGCTATCGCGAAGAATCGCCACAGCACAGCCTGACGCTTGCAGAGTATGCCATCGCACGCGTACCCGTCACCAATGCACTCTATGCTGCATACATCGCCGCCACCGGAACCGCGCCGCCGCTAATCTGGCATGGGTCGCAACCTGTCGCCGATTTGCTGACGCATCCTGTGGTTGATGTAAGCTGGCACGATGCTGGCGCGTTCTGCATGTGGTTGACGGAGACATGGCGGCAGAGCAACACTGTGCTCTTGCTGGCCGAACCAGACGAGGCGGCCCATCCGGTACTGTTGCCAAATATCACCTTTCGCCTGCCGACCGAAGCCGAATGGGAGCACGCCGCACGCGGCACCGACGGGCGCACCTTCCCGTGGGGGAACACTTTCAGCACCGACTATGCCAACACTCGCGAGCATGGCCTGGGGCAAACCACACCTGTTGGGCACTATCCGCAAGGAGCCAGCCCCTATGGTGTGCTGGATATGGCGGGCAATGTGTGGGAACTCACCAGCACCCTCGACCGGCTCTACCCCTACGACCCGCACGCCGAGCGCGAAGATGCCAACCCGAACACAGCCCCCAACCGTTACATTGCGCGTGGCGGTTGTTATATGAATCCGCAGGGCTATGCCCGCTGTGCCACCCGGTTTCGGTTTCTGCCAACTGTGCGGAATGGCTTTATGGGCTTTCGACTGGCCTTTTCGCTTGCAAGCAGGCCGTGCTGATGGAACCCGAACTCGATTACACCGCCCGTCGCCACGCCGCAGCGCACACCCGCGACTATCTGTATAGCCAACTTATTCCGTATATTGGCAACAAGCGCAAGCTGCTTCCGCTGATTGACACGGCGATCCAGCGCACCGACACACGCGGCGGGCTATTTGTCGATTACTTTGCGGGCAGCAGCGTGGTAGCCCGCCTCGCCAAGCTGCGCGGCTTCCGGGTGTTTGCCAACGATTGGGAGCCATACGCCGCCATCATCAACCATTGCGCCATTACCTGCAACACCATGCCAGCCTTCGCCGCGTTTGGTGGGGCGGGGATGGTCTTCCGACTGCTCAACAGCATCGCACCGCAGGCCGGCTATATTACCGCTAACCTGTGCCCCGCCGACGATGCCCACCCCGACCCCGACACCGAGCGGCTCTTTTTTACCCGTGCCAATGGTATGCGGATTGATGCGCTGCGCGAGCAGATCGCCGCCTGGGATGCTGCCGGGTTGCTGGCTGCCGATGAGCGGGCCGTGCTGCTGGGCAGTATGATGTATGCGGTCAGTTATGTCAGCAATACCAGCGGTGTGTTCAAGGGCTTTCATCGCGGGTGGGGCGGGCAGACCAGCACAGCCCTGTATCGCATCCTCAGCCGCTTCGAACTGCGCCCACCCGTCTTTTACGACAACCAGCAAGCCAACCGCGCCTATCAACTTGATGCCCAGACCCTCGCGGAGCAGTTGCGCGACCGTGGGCAGCACGTCGCCATCGCCTACCTCGACCCGCCCTACAATCAGCATCCGTATGGCAGCAACTACCATGTACTGAACACGGTGGCGCTGTGGGACAAGCCACCGTTGCCCCCACGCAGCGCAGGTGGCGGCAAGTCTGCTATCCGCACCGACTGGCGCACTGCCCGCCGTTCGGCTTACAACTACGCCACCGCCGCCGCCGCCTATGCCACCCTGCTCGAAACGATTGAGGCCGACTATATTCTGACTAGCTACAGCACCGATGGTAATATCGACCTGCGAACGCTGCTCGAAGCGGCGGCAGCACGCGGGCGGCTGTCGTGCGTGCAGAACGCCTACAAGCGCTACCGCGTGAGCAGCCAGCGCTTCTCGGAGAAGCCGCTCAATGTGGAGTTTGTGCTGATTATTGAGCCGGGCGGGAGCACGCGCCCGCACGAGGTGGATGCGATAGAGCAGGCGATCTGCGCCGCCGAACACGCTGCATTGACGGCCCACCCCGAATATGTGCTATCATAGCCCGACTTATGCTACACTGCTAGAAGAATCGGCTTCCCGACAGATGATACGAGCAAAGGATATTCCCCGTGATGATGCAACCGACGCGACGGGCGACGTTATTTGTTACCTGTATCGTAGACCAGATGTACCCCGAAATTGGCGAGGCCACCGCCGTGCTTTTGCAGGCGCAGGGCGTGGCGGTGCGGGTACCACGCGGCCTGACCTGCTGCGGTCAGATGGCGCTGAATGCCGGCTTTCGTGACGAAGCGTATGCTGTGGCGGGGCGCACGATAGAGGTGCTACGCGGGCAGGGCGATATAGTACTGCCGTCTGGCTCGTGTACTGCGATGATCCGCCATCTTTACCACGAACTCTTCCATGGCACGCCCCATCAGCAGGCCGCCGAAGCGTTGATCGGGCGCACTTACGAACTGACCGAATATCTGGTAGATGTGCTGGGCGTGCAGGATGTCGGCGCACACTACGCGGCCCGCGCCACCTACCACGACGCTTGCCACGGCTTGCGTTACCTGGACCTCAGCCGGCAGGCGCGCACGCTGCTGGCCCATGTGCGTGGGCTGGAACTGGTGCCGCTGCCCGCCTGCACCGAATGCTGCGGCTTCGGTGGGCTGTTTGCGGTCAAGCAGGCTGCTATTTCGGGCGCAATGTTGCAGCGCAAACTGGCAAACATCACTAGTACCAGCGCCGACCTGCTCATCACAGGCGATGCCAGTTGTATGACGCAGATAGCAGGCGGGCTAAAGCGCAACGCCGCACCCGTGCAGGTACGCCACATCGCCGAGGTGCTGGTGGGCAGATAAACAAGCGGCCAGGGGGCACGCTCTGCACCGTGGCCGCAGGGCCGGGGTGAGGGATACGTTTTTGTGACACTCGCAGGGAGATACCACCAATGGCAACACAAATGCTACCGTTTTACGACCGGGTCGAGGATGCCTTGCAGAACTCGACATTGCAGCACGCACTGGAACGCAACATGCCGCGTTTTGTGGCGCTGCGGGCGCAAGCCCTCAACAAGCTGATTGACGAGGCGGCCCTGCGCGATCAGGCCCGCGCAATTCGGGCGAAGTCGCTGGCCCGATTGGACGAACTGCTCACCCGGCTGGCGGATACCGTGGAGGCACGCGGCGGGCACGTCTGCTGGGCCACGGATGGCAAAGCCGCTGGACAGTATATTGCCGAGCTTGCCCAGCGCCAGGCCGTTAAAAGCATTGTCAAGTCGAAGTCGATGGCTTCGGAAGAGATCCACCTGAACGCACAGCTTGAAGCGCACAGCCTCGAAGTGATTGAAACCGACCTCGGCGAGTACATTATTCAGCTTTCGGGCGAAACGCCTTCGCATATCATCGCGCCTGCCATCCACATGACACGCCAGGAGATCGGGCAATTGTTCCAGGAAAAGCTGGGAATGGAGCCAACCGAGGACATCCCCACCATGACCCGAACGGCACGGCGCGTGCTGCGGCAGCGCTTTGTACAGGCCGATATGGGTATCAGCGGGGTGAACTTTGGCATTGCCGAGAGTGGCGGTATGGTGCTGGTCACCAATGAGGGCAACGCCGACCTGACCACCAGTGTACCGCGTATTCACGTTGCCATCATGGGCATTGAGCGGGTGGTTGAGTCGCTGGACGATCTGGCGGTGATGTTGCAGGTATTGGCCCGTTCTGCCACCGGACAGAAGCTCTCGGTATACACCACCTTCCTCAGTGGGCCGACCCGCCCCGGCGAACCAGATGGCCCCGAAGAGTTCCACCTGATTCTGCTCGATAACGGGCGCTCGCGTATTCTGGGCAGCGCATATGCCGAGGCACTGATGTGTATTCGCTGCGGCGCGTGCCTGAACGCCTGTCCGGTCTACCAGAGCATTGGCGGGCATGCCTATGGTGGCGTGTACTCTGGCCCTATTGGTTCGGTTATTTCGCCGCTGCTCCAGCCCGATGTGCCCGATGTGCATCAGCTTCCGTATGCCAGCACGCTCTGCGGTGCGTGCCAGGAAGCCTGTCCGGTACGCATTGCACTGCCCGATATGTTGCTGCGGCTGCGTGGCGATGCAGTGCAGGCGGGCAAAGTTGCCCCTGGCGAACAGGCGGCAATGACGGCCTGGCAAGCCACAATGAACAATCCGGCGCTGTACCGGGCGGGTGGCACGATGGCCTCGATCATCACCCGGCTAGTGGGCGGGCGCGAAGGCGTCCTGAAGCAGTTGCCGCCGCCGCTGGCAGGCTGGACACAGCACCGCGACTTCCCGACCTTTGCAAAGCAGTCGTTCAGCGAACGGTGGGCCGCGCAGCATGGAACAGATGAGGAACCGCAATGACCACACCTCGTGAACGCATGCTTGCCGCCATCCGCGCTGGCATCAACACCAACCGGGCCTTTCTGGAAGCGGAGATGCAGAAAGCGCCGCACACGCCGCCGCCACATGTCCACCCGCCCGCCGACGATCTCCAGGCTCAGTTTGTGGAGGAGGCACAACGGGCGGGCGCGTTCCCGTACATCTGCGCCGATGCCGAAGCAGCGCTCGATGCCATTCAGAAGATCTTGAGCGAACACGGCGCAAACTCGGCGCTGACGTGGGACTTTGCACAGATTGACCTGCCCGGTCTGGAAGCGCTGCTCAACCAGATGCAGATCACCCGGCTTGATACCACCGTGACGGTATGCGGCGAAACCCAGGCGCAGCGGGTTGCTCATCTGCACGCCATCGAGCATGCTAGCGTTGGTATCAGCGGGGCCGATCTGGGCATTGCCGAGAGTGGCACGCTCGCCGTGATGACCGGGCCGGGGCGCGGGCGGCTCACCACGCTCTTTGCGCCGCTGCATATTGCAGTGCTGCCAGCATCCCGGCTTGTACGCGGGTTGGGTGCGGCCTTCGATGCGCTGCGGCACCAGTACGGCAGCGATATCTTTGCCGAGCACGCCAACCTGACGCTGATCACCGGGCCGAGTCGCACGGGTGATATTGAAATGACGCTGACGACGGGCGTCCACGGGCCGGGCGAACTGCATATTATTGTGCTGAACGAGGAGGAAGCCGCATGAGCCGTCCGGTTGTATACATCACCCGCCGCTTGCCCCAACAGGCGCTTGATATTGTTGCTGCCGCCTGCGCGTACACGCTGTGGGATCACGAGTCGCCTGCGGTGCCGCGTGATGTGCTGCTGCGCGAGATAGCCAGCGTTGATGGTGTGCTCACCATGCTGAGTGACCGGGTTGATGGCGAATTTCTGGATACCGCGCCACGTTGCCGGGTGGTGGCAAATATGGCGGCTGGATATGACAATGTGGATGTGCCGACCCTCACGGTGCGCAAGGTGTTGCTCACCAATACCCCTGGCGTGCTGACCGACACCACCGCCGACCTTGCCTGGGCGCTGCTGATGGCGGCGGCGCGGCGCATTGTGGAGGGGCAGAAGCTGATCGAGGCGGGCGAGTGGAAAAGCTGGTACCCCATGTTTATGGTGGGGCAGGATATCAGCGGCGCAACGCTTGGTATTATCGGGGCGGGGCGCATCGGCGCAACCATCGCACGGCGGGCGCAGGGCTTTGATATGCCGATCCTCTATCATAATCGCACTGCATCGCCAGAGCTTGAAGCGCAGACGGGCGCACAGTACCGCTCCCCTTGATGACCTGCTTCAGCAGGCCGATTTTGTGGTGGTTACCGTACCGCTCACCGACGAGACGCGGGGCATGTTCGCGGCGCGTGAGTTTGCACTGATGAAGCCAACTGCCGTGTTTGTGAATGTATCACGCGGCCCGGTCGTCAATGAGGCCGACCTGTACACCGCCCTTCAGCAGGGGCGACCGTGGGCGGCGGGGCTTGATGTGTTTGAGCAGGAGCCAATTGGGGCCGCCCACCCGCTGCTCACGCTGCCCAATGTCGTCGCCGTGCCGCACATCGGCAGCGCATCGGTCAATACCCGGCTACGCATGGCGACGCTTGCCGCCGAAAACCTGGTCGCCGCGCTGACCGGGCAGCCTGTGCCCACGCCGGTGAATGGTGAGGTATGGGGGTAATTAAATAGGATTTTACACGGTACGAAGCCCGCCTGCACGGGCTGTGTTAGCTCCGGCGGGGCTTTGTATATAAGCCCGATGCCAAAGCGTCGGGCACCACTACGGTAACAACCAACGACTTTCTACATCGGGAGTTTCCAACCTATGCATAGAGCTACGCGATATCTACTGTTCGTCCTGCTGCTCGCCGCCTGTGCTGCACCCGTTGCACAGCCCACCGCACCCCCGGTGCCCGTCGCAGAGCAACCGGGCCGCGCCGCCGATATAGCTATGGACACCCCCTCGCCAGCACCAGCATTCCAGCCGGAACCCACCCCAACCGCACCGCCGCCCACCATGCCACCACCTACCAGTACCCTGCCTCCTACCGCCACCCCAACCCCGACCCTGATCGACGTGGCAGCACAGGCGGCGGCTCTGGTACCAGAATATGCTAGCGATCTCGCACAGGCCGAGGCATGGGATCAGTATGCCCTGTATGTGGTGCTCGACCCGGCGGCGCTGACACTCTACGGCGAGCTTGACCTTGCACTCCGCAACCGCGAGGAGGTCCCCTACACCGAACTGTATTTCAAGCTCTACCCCAACGAGCCAATTTATGGCGGCAGCCTTAGTGTGTCCGAGGTGCTGGTGAACGATCAGCCTGCCACCTTCGCTACCGAGCAAGACACTATGTTGCTACGGGTTGACCTGACCGAACCACTGCCCCCCGCCGCCGAAGCCATTGTCAGCATTCGCTTTGAGACACGCACCCCCCGCAACGCAAGCGGCTCAACGTTCGGCGCATTTAATCAGGAGGCGGGCGTATGGGCACTGGCGAACTTTTATCCGACCCTGGCGCGGCGCTTCAATGGTAGCTGGGATACCCGGCCCCTCGAAGACCAAGGCGACTTGCCTGCCACCGAAACGGCGCTGTATGCCGTGACTATTGACACCCCCCCCGAATGGACGGTTGTTGCTACCGGGGTACGCACCGACCAGACCCCGCTCGACCACGGGCCACGCCGTGAGTATTATGTTAGCGGGCCACAGCGCGAATTCTTCATAGCCGCCCTGCGCGACCTCGATCAGGCCAGCACGGTGGTTGATGGCACACGGGTTGTTTCGTACTATCAGCGCGGCAACCCGGCAGCAGGACAGGCGAGTCTGCAAATCGCCGCCGACTCGGTGCGGATCTTTAACGCACGCTTCGGGCGCTACCCCCTGGCCGAACTGGACGTGATCCAGGCGGCGCTTACCAAATTTCTGGGTATGGAGTTTCCCGGTGTGGTGCTGATTGAGCAGCGGCTCTACCCACGCGGCGGGCGTGTCTTCGAAACAACCGTCGTGCACGAGGTCGCGCATCAGTGGTGGTATAGTCAGGTGGGCAGCGACCCCCAGGGCGAACCGTGGCTTGATGAGTCGCTGGCAAGCTATCTTCAGGTGGTCTATTACGAAGGAATAGGCAACCCGCAGGCGGCAACCGCCGAGGTGGACTTTTTCCGGCAGCAGTATATCGGCGCACGCAACACCGGGCGCGATGGCATTGTGAGCGGGCCGGCAGGTTCGTTTAATGGCAACTATGTTGCGATGGTGTATGCAAAAGGGGCACTTTTTTATCAGGCGTTACGGCAACGGCTCGGCGACGAACGCTTCTTCGCATTTTTGCAGACCTACTACGCCACCTATCGTTACGAGGAGGCGACCGGAGCCGATGTGCTGCGAGTAGCCGAAGAAACCTGTAGCTGCGATTTGCAGCAGTTCTACACCGACTGGATCGCGCGGGCCGTTGCGGTGGATGTGCCATAACAAGGACGTATGAACGGTTCCTTTTGCATCCATTCCGGGACAATGCGGGCGGAGCTGTGGCGTGTCGCCGCGTTTCCCAGCTACCCCGATCATTACAAACAACAATAAAGAACGCAGGAACACACGCGGTGCCCTGCGTGCTCTATCGATGATGGCCCGCTCGAAACGTCCTAGCGCACCCGTTCTTTGAGCGTGCTGCTCGCCGTAAAGCCAGGGGTGCGGGTTGCAGCAATCGTAATCTTCGATCCAGTCTGCGGATTGACCCCCTCGCGCTCGCGACGCTCACGTACTTCGAACGTGCCAAAGCCGGTCAGGGTGACGCGCTTGCCGCTTGCCAACGAGTCGGCAATCATATCGAGCGCGGCATCAATGATTACCTTGGTATCCTTCTGCGACATACCTGTCTTGATCGACACGGCCTTGATGAAATCGGTCTTCTGCATCGATGCAACTTTTTCAGTAGTCACGGTTTTTTAACCTCCAGAAATGGTATGAAATTGGTAAACATGCCTTTAGAGAGCAGTATACTGTACTTGTCAAGACCCTTTTGCCATCAACAAGCGCTAAAGTGCCTGTTCTTATTTACATTCCCCATTTCCAGCGGCAAGGAAATCTACAAGCATTGGTGATTGCAAAGCCGTATCTACTAGAAAAGCATCGTGGCCTGCTGACGATGACAAATTCGTATAGAATACTTCTGCCCCCGTATGTCGTAGTGCCGCCGCAATTGTTGCCGACTCGGAAGGCGGATACAGCCAGTCGCTATCGAACGACAGGATTAAAAAGCGGGCCGTGCTGCGGCGCAGGGCTGCCTCAAGCGAACCATAGCGCCCCGGCAAATCCCAGTAGTCCATGGCCTTTGTAATATACAGATACGAGTTTGCATCAAAACGCTCGTTGAAGTTCTGGCCCTGATAATCGAGGTAGCTCTCAATTGCAAACTCGCGTTCGAGCGTAAACTGCACCTGTGGCGTATCCTGGAGCCGTCGCGCAAACTTCTGCTCAAGGGCTGGCTCGCTCAGGTAGGTAATGTGCCCGATCATCCGCGCCACCGACAGGCCATCTATCGGCGGCGCGTGCCCGTAGTAATCGCCGCCGCGCCAGTGTGGGTCGCTCATAATCGCCCTGCGCCCGATGCTATTCCAGGCAATTGTCTGGGTTGACGAGCGGGCAGCGGTTGCCAGCAAGACCACATTGCGTACCCGCTCTGGGTAGGCGGTGGCCCATTCCAGCGCCTGAAAGCCACCCATCGAGCCACCCGCCACCGCATACAGGGTTGTAATGCCCAGCCGCTCAATCAGGTGGGCTTGGGCGCTCACCATATCCCCAATCGTAATAACCGGAAACCGTGTCCCATAGGGCCGTCCGGTCTGCGGGTTGAGGCTGCCGGGGCCAGTGCTGCCCTGACACCCACCAATCACATTGGAGCAAATAATAAAGTAGCAGTTGGTATCAAACGGACGCCCTGGCCCCACCATCGCATCCCACCAGCCACGCTTGCGTTCGGTAGGGTGGTGGGTGCCAGCGGCGTGGGCATCGCCAGAGAGCGCATGCAAGAGCAGAATGGCATTGTCGCGTGCCGCATTGAGCGTACCATAAGTTTCGTATGCGAGCGTGACCGGAGCCAGCACTGCGCCACTTTCCAGCAGCAGCGGCTCGTCCCAGGTAGCATACTGTGTCTGCACCAATCCAACCCCCTCCCCGGCAGGCACAGCATCGGACGCTGCCGGGATACGTGAGAGGCAAGGGCAGCCGGTGCAAAACGAACCGGCGTCGCAGAATGGGGGCTGTACACGCTCCGTTGCGTGCTGGCCCCGCGCTGCTGACAAACACGAAACAATGCCATAGATTGCGCTCCTCTCCGTGTTAGACCTTCGCCAGAGCCTGGTCGAGGTCGGCGATAATGTCGTCGATGGTCTCGATACCCACCGAGAGCCGGACGTAGTCATCGGTCACCCCGGTGAGTTGCTGCTCTGCGGGGGTAAGCTGGCTGTGGGTGGTTGAGGCCGGGTGAATGGCGAGGCTCTTGGCATCGCCAATGTTGGCAAGATGCGAGAAGAGCTTCAGGTTGTTGATAAAGGTGCGCCCTGCTTCGCGCCCACCCTTGATGCCAAAGCCCAGAATACCGCTCTGGCCGCGTGGCAGGTACTTCTTCGCCAGTTCATAGGTGGGGTGATCGGGCAGGCCGGGATAGTTGACCCACGCTACCTTGCTGTGTTCTTTTAGGTGGGTTGCCACGGCAAGCGCGTTCAGGCTGTGGCGCTCCATCCGCAGCGAGAGCGTTTCGAGGCCTTGTAAGAATAGGAAGCTATTGAAGGGGCTAACGGCGGGGCCAATGTCGCGGAGCAACTGCACACGCGCCTTGATGATATAGGCCAGCGGGCCGAGTGCCTCGGTGTACACGAGTCCGTGATAGGATGCATCGGGCTGTGTGAATTCGGGGAAGCGCCCATTCGCCCAGTTGAACTTGCCGCTATCCACGATGATACCGCCGATGCTGGTGCCGTGCCCACCAATGTATTTGGTGGTGGAGTGCATCACAATATCCGCGCCCCACTCAATCGGGCGGCACAGGTAGGGGGTAGCGGTGGTGGCATCCACAATGACGGGCACGCCTTGCGCGTGGGCAACGGCAGCAATCCGCTCCAAGTCGAGCACATCGAGGCGTGGGTTGCCAATCAGTTCGAGAAAGACTGCTTTGGTGTGCTCGTCAATAGCGTTGCGGAAGCCGTCGTAGTCGCGGGCATCCACAAAACGCGTGGTAATGCCAAGCTTCGGCAGGGTGTGGCGAAACAGGTTGTAGGTGCCGCCGTACAGGTCGGTGGACGAGATGATATTGTCGCCTGCGCCCGCGAGGTTGAGAATTGCCAGCGTGCAGGCGGCCTGCCCCGATGCCACACCGAGCGCTCCGATACCGCCTTCGAGGGCGGCAATGCGCTGCTCGAATACATCGGTGGTCGGGTTCATAATGCGGGTGTAGATATTGCCAAACTCTTGCAACCCGAACAGACGCGCCGCGTGGTCGGTGTCTTTAAAGTTGTAAGACGTGGTGGCATAAATCGGCACTGCACGCGCCCCGGTAGTTGGGTCGGGTTGCTGCCCGCCATGCAGGGCCAGGGTATCAAAGCCAGTAAACTTCAGATCGTCACTCATGGATTGTGTCTCCTTGCAATGTGTTACGAACAGTTATCTCAGATTAGGGCATCAAAAAAGCCCCCACCTGTCGGATGAGAGCCAGCTACCTTTCAATCTGCGATTCCTGGATATTACAATATGCCCGGAAACCGCGACGGTGGCACACTTCCCATCTTCCAGAATTGATCTGCCGGAATTGGCACCTTCCGCCACACTTGCGTGGGGCTGGGGTTGCCGAGGTTTCACGGGGCCGGTCCCTCCACCTCTCTGGATAAGAGCTTGCGCACGGTATTGAGTTGTGTTTGTGCTGTGCGTATGATATACGGTCGGAGGGCAGTTGTCAAGGGGAGTGTTGTTGCAAAGTTGGGTTGAGAATGTGGGCGAGGAGCGAGGGGCCATGCGTGACCGGCATCACACACGAAGCCCCGCCGAGGCTGTGTTTTCGTTTTGCGCTTTGCGCTTCCCCTTGCCCCTTGCCTGCATGCTAGCTAGCCGCAAGCGCCGCCGCGCCAAGCAGGTTGGCAGTTTCAAACCGGGTTGTGACTGCCAGCTTGATTGATGTTTCAGCGGGCAGCGCGGCGCTGAGGGTCGGCTCGAAGAGGGGCCATGAGCGGGCAATGTTGCCACCAAACACCAGCGCCGTCGGCTGGAATGACCGCAGCCAGGGTGCCAGGATGCGTGCTAGATGGGTGCCAAAATCGGCATACACCGCCAGCGCGTCCGCATCGCCCGTCTGCGCCAGCAATGCCAACTCAACAGGGGTGCGCTGCTGACCGGTACGCTCGGCATAGGCGCTGCTCAGGGCGCGGGTTGATACAGCATCCTCCGCAATGCCGCCCGTGTAGGGGGTATGCCAGAGTTGCCCATCCTGTGGCACGTGTGCCCCACTGTAGAGCGGTACGCCGCCTGCCACAAAGCCACTGCCCAAGCCAGTGCCAAGCGTCACCCCGATCACGCGGTCGTGCCCCTGCGCCGCGCCTGCCCACCATTCACCAAGCGTGAACAGTGCTCCGTCGTTGCCAGAACGGATAGACAACGCGGCGATGTGCAGGGGCGTGGTGGCCCACTGCTGCCGCAAGCCGGCTCCAACATCCTGCCCGTACAGCGCCGCGAACTTGTGCGTCAGGCGGGAAATGCCGCTTGTATACTCAAACGGCCCCGGCATCGCCACCCCCACACCCGCTACCGCCACGCCACCCGCCTGCCAATAGGCAGCGAGCGCCGCGCTCGCCCACGCCGCCAGCAACCTATCGGCGGGTGCGTCCGGGTTGATAACACGTCGTGCAAGGCTGTCTGGTAGCAGCGTGCGCCGTGTGCTATCAACGATACCGGCTGTAACATGGCTCCCACCAATGTCAAGCGCCAGATACATCACAGCGCCTCCCACTGCGCTACCGTCTGCGCCAGCCCCTCGCGCAGGCCGACCTGCGCCCGGAAGCCTGCCAGTTCTGCAAACAGGCGCACATCGGCATACGAATGGATGATCTCGCCAGGGCGCGGCGGGGCATAGACTGGAGCCACCGCTACCCCGATAATCTCGGCTAGCAGTGCCGCCAGATCACGCAGAACCAGCGCCTCGCCACGTGCCACATTAAAGACATGGCCCGCAATAGCAGGCGCGGTTGCGGCCCGCCACAACGCCTGCACCACATCACCCACATACACAAAGTCGCGTGATTGCAGCCCATCGCCAAAAATGATCGGCGGTTGTCCGGCCCGCAGCCATTCGATGAAGCGCGGCACCACCGCTGCATACGGCGAGGAAGGATCTTGACGGGGGCCGTAAATATTGAAGCAGCGCAGCGAAACAACTTCGAGACCATACGAACGGGTGTATAGCGTTCCGGCATGCTCGGCGGCGAGTTTGGTGAGCGCATACGGCGAGAGGGGGCAGGGTGGTTCGTGCTCACGCAGGGGCAGGCGGTCGCTGTCGCCATACACCGCACTCGATGACATATTGACCACACGCCGCACCCCGGCCTGTCGCGCTGCCTCAAATATATTAATGCTCCCCGTGGCGTTGATGGCCTGTGCTTCCAGCGGTTGTTCCATCGACTGTACCACCGATACCATTGCTGCCAGGTGCAGCACCAGTTCGCACCCCGCGACAGCTTGCTGCACGGTGCTGCTGTTGCGAATATCGCCCTCCACCAGTTCGACCGCAGCGCCAACCGGCTGCAACGACGAGCGCCTGCCCATGCTGAAATTATCGAGCACCCGCACCCGATGGCCCTGCTCCACCAGCCAGCGCACCAGATGCGACCCGACAAACCCTGCTCCCCCTGTCACCAGTATTTGCAATGCACGCTCCTTCTTGCCCAGCTTTGGTCGTTCTATTGTATACCGGTTTACAAGGCAAGCCAAGCCGTTATCTGCTTGACATGGGGCAGGCCGTTTGGTATACTTACCCCATTCCCCCTGGGGAGGGGGCCATAAATACGATAGTAACATCTTCATACAAACATAGCACTATGAGCATTGAGCAACCAACCACCTACCAGCTTCTCAACCGCCTGAAGACTGTAGCAGGGCATCTGCGTGGGGTGCAGCGGATGGTCGAGACACAGGCCTACTGTATTGATATTATCAAGCAAACGCAGGCGGTACAGCGGGCACTCGACAAAGTCAGTAGCCTGCTGCTCGAAGCCCATCTGAATGGCGAAGTCACAGGCGTGCTGCGTACCGCCGATCAGGATGAGCGGGCGCGGATTGTCAACCAACTGCTTGCGGTGTTTCATCTGGCCGCTGGCAGCGCACCCTCTGCGCCGAGTCTGACTGACGTGAACGACCGGACGGCATGGCTGCAACAGCTTGAGGAGCAGGTACGCGCCCTGCAAGACCTGCTCGAAACCGATAGCGCCCCGGTACAGACAATTGCCGGAGTGCAACAGGTACAACGTATGCTCAATGCCTTTCAGGGGCGGGTGCTCGCCGACCACCTCAATGGCTGTGTCACCACGGCAATTCGCAGCGACCAGCCAGCCGAACGCGAGCGGGTGGTGCGCGAACTGTTGCAGGTCTTTACCGCCAGCACTACGCTGGGATAACGTAGCTTGTGGTTTCTGGATCGTATCTTTATACTAGAGAAGAAGGAGCTGTTTATGACAACCGAGACGTTTATGGTGCCCGAAATGTTGTGCCACCACTGCATCAACGCTATCACCAAAGAAGTAACCGCCCTGGCAGGTGTACAGTCGGTCAAGGCCGAACTCAGCAGCAAGCATGTGATGGTGGAGCACGACGAAGCCGTACCGACCGAAGCGATTATCGCTGCTATCAATGAGGCCGGCTACCAGCAAGTAGCAGTAGTAGGCAAGTAAGCCACTTGCAAAGCCCGCCTGCATGGGCTGTTCCCCGCTCCCCGCGCCGTGGGAGCGGGGCCAGGGATGAAGGGGTATGTACGCGGTAATAGAGAGGAGAAGCCAGCAATGGCGGAACAACAGATTACCTTATCGGTGACAGGCATGACCTGTGCCACCTGTTCGCGGCGCGTCGAGAAGGCACTCGGCAAGGTCAACGGCATTAGCAGTGCCAGCGTCAACCTTGCCAACGAACAGGCGACAATCTGCTTCAACCCCTTGCAGGTACAGCCTGCGGCCCTGCTCGAAACGGTAGAACAGGCGGGCTATGGTGTTATCACCGACCAGATAGAATTTCCCGTAACTGGTATGACCTGTGCCACCTGCTCGCGGCGCGTCGAGAAGGCATTGCAGAAGCTCCCCGGCATACTTGAAGCCAGTGTCAACCTTGCCAGCGAGCAGGCCAGTGTAACGTACGTTCCGGCGACGGTTGGCTGGCCTGAAATTAAGGCGGCAGTGGAGCAGGCCGGGTATGGTGTGGTCGAAACGGTTGGCGCAGATGCCGAGAGCGCCCGCGACGCCGAAGAACTGGCCCGTGCTGCCGAAGTTGCCCGCAAGCGCCGCAAACTGATTGTAGGTATTGTCTTCAGCTTGCCGCTGTTTGTCATATCGATGGCGCGTGACTTTGGTCTGATAAGCCCATGGCTGGTGGGGTCGGCAGCGGGGATGGCAGGGATGGCAGGCCATAGCTACCCCGCCGCCGCCGACCTGCTCAACTGGCTATTTCTGGCGCTGGCAACGCCCGTGCAGTTTTATAGCGGGTGGGACTTTTATGTACATGCATGGAAAGCGCTGAAGGCCCGTACCGCCAATATGGATACACTGATTGCCATGGGTTCGTCAGCGGCCTACTTCTATAGCATTGTGCTGCTGGTCGCGGGACTGAGCGGGCACGTCTATTTTGAAACGGCTGCCGTGATCATCACCCTGATTCTGGTGGGCAAGTTCCTGGAGGCACGCGCCAAGAGCCAGACCAGCACCGCTATTCGGGCGCTGATGGGGCTGCAACCGCGTACCGCACGGGTGATGCGTGGCGGCGAAGAGGTTGATATTCCGGTTGCCGAGGTGCGGCGCGGCGATGTGGTGCTGGTGCGCCCCGGCGAAAAGGTGCCCGTGGATGGTGTTATCGTCAGTGGTGGCTCAAGCCTGGACGAGAGTATGATCACAGGTGAGAGCCTGCCAGTTGAGAAGCACACCGGCGACAGCGTGATTGGTGCGACGATGAACAAAACGGGCAGCTTCCAGTTTCGGGCTACCCGTGTGGGCAAAGAAACCGCACTGGCCCAGATTATCCGGCTGGTGCAGGAGGCGCAGGGCAGCCGCGCCCCGGTGCAGCGCCTGGTTGATCAGGTGGCGGCGGTGTTTGTGCCTATCGTGATTGCGATTGCGGCGGTCACGTTTCTGGTCTGGTTCTTCGTCGGCGGGGTTGGCTTCACACAAGCCATGATCTTTGCCGTCGCTGTGCTGGTGATAGCCTGCCCCTGTGCGCTGGGACTGGCAACCCCTACCGCTATTATGGTTGGTACGGGCACGGGTGCAGCGTACGGCATCCTGATCAAAAATGCCGAGAGCCTCGAACGGGCCAATGCTATACAGACTGTTGTGCTCGATAAGACCGGCACCATTACCCAGGGCCGACCGGTCGTAACCGATGTACTGGTTGCGCGGAGTGCGCCCGTGCTTGCGGGCACAGGCGAGGCCGCACCGCTGAACGATAGCACCTTGCTGCGACTGGCTGCCAGTGCCGAACGCGGCAGCGAGCACCCGCTCGGCGAAGCGATTGTGCGGGCCGCCCAGGAACGCGGGCTAACGCTGGCGCAGCCGCTTGCCTTCGAAGCGATTGCGGGCCACGGTATCGCCGCCGACGTGGAAGGGCAGCAGGTGGTACTTGGCACGCTGCGGTTGCTGCACGAGCGCCAGATCGACACCGTACCAATTGCCGATACAGTTGCACAGCTTCAGGCCGAGGGGAAAACTGCCATGGCCGTTGCCGCCGATGGGGTGGCGCTTGGCGTGGTGGCGGTTGCCGATACCGTTAAGCCAACATCGCAGACAGCAGTCGCAGCACTGCACCAGATGGGCATTGCGGTTGTAATGCTGACCGGCGACAACCAGCGCACTGCCGCCGCTATCGCGCAGCAGGTCGGCATCGACGAAGTGCGGGCCGAGGTATTGCCGCAGGGTAAGGTTGCTGAAGTACAGCGCTTACAGGAACAGGGCCGGATTGTGGCCATGGTCGGTGATGGTATTAACGATGCGCCTGCGCTGGCACAGGCCGATGTGGGCATTGCTATCGGTACAGGCACCGATGTTGCAATGGAAGCCGCCGATGTGACCCTGATGCGCGGCGACCTGCTGAGTGTGCCGCAGGCTATCACGCTGAGCAAGCGCACGCTCTCGACTATTCGCTGGAACCTGTTCTGGGCCTTTATCTACAATATCATTGGCATACCGCTGGCGGCAGGGCTGCTGTATCCGTTCTTCGGCTGGCAACTCAGCCCGATCTACGCGGCGGCAGCGATGGCCTTTAGCTCGGTGTTTGTGGTGAGCAACTCGCTGCGGTTACGGGGTGTGCGGCTCACTGCGCCAGCCACGGGGTGAAGGGTTGAGTAATAGCACGCTTGTCAGCACCAGACCAGGGTCGTTCACGGTCTGGCGCTGACAAAACTACGTTAATCTATAAACTAATATTCTTTTTTGCTCGTGTCTTCTACAGAATCAGATATTATCTTGCATTCATATTTACCCCTTATAACCTTTCTACATGGGTTGCAGGTCCCTTCTTATTCAAAAATAGGACTTAGGTACTTATCAGAAAAAGTTTGTTTTTGCTACCAACTTTCTGGCCTGTACCGCTTTACAACCCTCTAAAAGTCTATTATGAGAATAATTTACATTTATTTGACTAATCCAGAGAGACAGTGTATGATTGTGCAAGAAGTATACTGAACCTTCAAATCCATATAACATCAATGCAATCCTTGACAATATTCTAGTCAAGCGTATTAGTACAATTTGTGTACTGCCAAATCTATAAAGTAGTCAGCTTTATAGATATATCCTCTGAATACCATCCTGTTCTCACTGGTTATAGATAGTTATCTTGTACCAGATGTAGAATACATCGCTTATTTATCGAGAACACCCCTTAAACGGAGTCTTTAGTCCAGCAGCTTTATGCTGTTTAAGCCCGGTTCGCCATGTCGCGCTGTGTGCAGCATACGTCCCACAACGCTCATTGATCTGATCAGCAAAAACATCTTAACTCCAAGAAGAGGTTGTCATGTACTGGTGGCAAAAACGTTGGGCACGTCCGGTGTATCTGGTGTTGATTTACGCGGTCATCTTTTCGTCACTCGCTCCAGGTATGGCGATTCCTTCCCCGGCTGGAACACCTGCCTTTGCTGCACCCTCGCATAACATCGATTCCTCGCAAGCAACCCATGCTGAGGAACTGTTCAACGATCAACCACACCAATCATCGCTGCAACAATCGGCGGCACTGACCAGTACAGTTGTCATCACCCTGACTGATGCCAGCATGCTGCCCAATGTAGTAACAATCAGCACTGGTTCGCAGGTTATCTTCCGTAACACGGGCACTGTAGCGCGACAGGTCTGTCTCTCCGATCAACCTGACCCATGTGCTCCAACACCAACCAGCACCGCAACGGCTGACACTGCCACCGCGACCAGCACCCCCAACGCCCCCGAACTCACCGCCACAGCGGGCGGCGCGACCCTCACCCCCACGACTACGCCAACCGATACCACAATACCGGGCAGTTCACCATCTCCGACTCCTTCCGACCAACCCGACCTTGTTGAAGATCCGTTCACAATTTACCTGCCGCTAGTCAATCGGGCCGCCAGCACTGCCGCCGCCGATGCACATACCATCTGCTGGCCCTGAGTGACGAACTGACGGTACCTGCTGGTGCCGAGGTTGCATATCAGTTTGATCAGGTTGGAACCTATTATGCGCAGGACAAGAGCGACCCGGCCCGCGTCACGACTATCACCGTGACCGAACCCGCCAACCAGCCGCCCGTTGTCCAAACTGCCCGCCTGACGATTCCCGAAGGACAGGCCGGGGTGATCTGGCTACCCAACATTACCGAAGACCCCGACGGCGACGGTGTGACCTTTGCGACCGGACAGCCCCCCTTGCAGGGTCAGTTTTTTGTCGATGAGAACATGCTGATTTACCTGCCTGACAATGGCTTCGTTGGTGCCGACGATATGACGTTCATCGCCACCGACAACCGCGCCACGGGCAGCGCCAGCACTATCGGGCGCGTTGAGGTGGTGGTCGAATCCAACGATCAGCCGCCGTTGGCCGATAGCCGCACCGTGCTGCTAACTGATCTCCGCCCCCGTTCGGTTGATCTCGCTAGCCTCGTGCGCGACCCGGATGGCGGCCCTGTATCTTCGTATCGCATTGGCAACCCGCCCGATCACGGGGCCGTTGCGATAGCAGGCAGCACCCTGACCTACACCCCCACCGCGACCCTGACTGACACCGACCGCATTAGTTATGTTGTTATGCAGGAGCGCCGCCAGGTTGCCGAGGGTCTCATCATCTTTGCACGCACCGACCCCGGCGACGGCCCCACCTTCCCACCGCTCGCCGACGAGCGCACCGTCACGATGTATGTCAGCCAGACGTTTGACCTTGATCTGCTTACCCTGGTGAACGACCCCGACGGCCCCGAAGCCGCCCTGCAATTTGTGCTGCAATCAACGCCCGACAATGGCACCATCGCCCTGACAGACTCGACCCTGCGCTACACCCCCGCTGCGACAGGGTGGGTAGAGGTCAACTACCTTGTCACTGACACACAGGGGCTAACCACGACTGGACTGGTGCTCTTCATCGTTGACCCGTGGCCCACGCGTCTGCAACAACTCACCAACCTGAACCAGATTGTGCGCCTGGATCTTGAGCCGCGCAACGTTATTCTGACCAGCACCGCAGAAGAAAAACCAATCCGGGTAATTGGCTACAACGCGCTCGGTGAGGAAGTACCGTTTACCAACCAGCTAATTGACTGGGTAGTGGGCAACCAGGATGCCGCCGGGCAGGTACAGTATCGCGTTGACCCGACCGACCCGGCGCAGGTACTGGTGCGTACCAGTGGCATTCCGGGCTATATGCAACTCCGCGCTATCTCTGATGGCCTGATCTCCGCCTCGGCCATGGTCACAGCAGTAGAATTCGAGCCGGGTGTCACCCTGATACCTGCCGACGCGGTGGTTGACGAGGTAGACTTTGCTATACCGCCTGCCTTGCTCACGCTGCCCGAAAATCAGTGGGATGCCTGGATTGCTGCCAACGGCGGCGAGGTGATGCCCCACTACCGCACCGTGGTAGACGAACTAACGCTTGGCACCACCCTTGCACCCGGCATGCTTATCGCGACCGACTCCGATCAGACCATCTTCGGACGCATTATTGATACCCTTCCGACCGACGCCGGCACCGAAATCATCTATGCGATGACACCGATTACCGACGTAGTGCGCCGGATGGAGATGGCGGCTGACTTTGGTGCGGTTGACTTTATGCTCGACAGTGCCGAAACAGAAGCATTCTTTTTGAACGACTTCGCGCCGCTCGGCGAAGCGACAGACGACGATGACAGCGCTGCCAGCCTGCCCGCCCTGACCAGTGGCCTTGCAGGGTTGGCGCAGCAACGCACCCCCGACCAGGAAGCCACCTTCCGACGCGCTGCCCATCGGCAGGCGATTGAGGCCGCAGCACAGCCCGATGCCCTCCCGCCACAGGCGAGCGAAACCATCGAAACACCAGCGGTCCCCGCCGCCGCTAGCGAACCTGCCGACGCAGGCATGCCTGTTCCACTCGCGGCCTACCGTGCCCCCGGATTGATGCAGGTAAGCGGTGGGTGTGCGGCACGGCAAACTACCTTTACGGTTGCAGCGGATGATGGGCAGGTGATTCGCGCCGCTGTCGTGGCGGTGCCGCCCAATGCTTCGCCCAACCAGCCTGCCGATGGGCAGTACAGTAACCCGGTCGGATATGCGATTACCCTGTTTAATAACAGCGCGATCACCCAACCGATTGAATTCTCGCTGTCGCTTGATGGGGCGTATCAGGGCAAGGCCCGCACCATCCCCTATGCCGAAGTGGTCAATGCCACCTACACCGCAAGTGGTGAGCCAACTATTACGGCGGGGAGTACCGACGTTTCAAACAATGCATATTCGTGGAGCGGCAACATCGGCCCGATAGATGTGAATAGCGACCCTTCAGGCCAGATCATTACATCGGGGGCCAACAACACCGCGCTGCTCATTGCAGGTGGTTTCGAGCTTCGCAGCGATGCCTGGAAAGCTAATCAAACGGTCTGTGTTAAAGTCACTGCCGAGCTAAAATCGGGCAGCAAAAAAGCATCAAAGGATGTCTATATTGAACTGAAGCCGCGTGCCGCACCGTTGCAGGCCACCGTCAGCGCCAGCAAGACCGATCTGCGCGTGGGCGAGGAAGTTGATCTGGTTGTTACCCTGCGGAACCCGAACACCGCCGGCGAACCGATCAGCTATGAAAACCTGCGGGTCGACCTGGGTGATGGCAAACTCAGCTATATCGGCGGGAGTGCCCTGCCGCTGCGTGGCGCACAACCCTCTGGCAATAGCGTTGCGTGGGTGCTCGGTGGCGACATAGCCCCCGGCACCGAAAAACAGTTCACCTTGCGTGCAAAAGCCGTCAGTGCCGGGAGTGTCACGGTGAAGGTCCGCTCTGGTGAGGTAACTGCCGAGAAAGCCATTACCATCCAGGATGAATCAGTCACCCTGACGCTCAATGCCAACAAGACTGATGTACGGGTGGGTGATGAAGTTGAGTTTACGGTTGAGATCAAAAACACCCGCCGTTCTGGTGACCCGGTGCCCTACCGCGACCTTCAGATTAGCCTCGGCAGCGGACAACTTACCTACGTCGGCGGCAGCGGCAACCCGGACAGTGGGTTGAACGCAACAGGCAACGCCACCGACTTTTCTTGGGTTGGCGGCTCACTTCCACCCGATACCACCTATACCTTTAAGTTCAAGACCAAAGCCAAAGACGACGGCACCCCGGTCGTGCGAGCTATTTCGGGTGCGCTCCGTCAGGATGTCCGCATCACTATTCAGTCCGACACGCTTGATATCAAGGTGGTGCCGCCCACCCAGACCAATGGTCGCATCGAGCCGGGCCAGCTTGCCGAGTTCCAGGTTGTCGTGAGCAACCCGACCCGTGGGCCGCTCGAATACGATCAGATTATACTAACGATGCCGCCCGAACTGATCGATGTATCGGGCGAAGATGGCCTGCTGCCGGTGATGAGCACCCGCGACACGTACAAGTGGGTCTTCCGCAACAAAACCCTCGCAGCGGGGCAGCAACATACCTATACCTTCCAGGCCAAAGTCACCAAGGAGGGCAAGCACAAAGTTACCGCGAAGCTCTTCAACACCGACCTGGATGCAAAGGAACTTGACAAGCACGAGGCCGAACTGAAAATCGATCAGCCGCCCGCCGCTTGTACCGTTACGGCCAATGTCGGTGTCACACCGCAAATATTTGATAGCCGGGGCATTGCGGGCGAACTGGGCGGCACACTGAAGTGTAGCCGGGAAATCAAGCGTGGCGTGCTGAGCGATGGCGGGGGCCGCAGTGTGCTTTCGGCACAGGCTGCCTTCCAGGGTTCAATTGGCTTTGAGATCGGTGCAGAAGTATCGGTCTCGATGTCGATCAGCCCGAACGATTTCACCGCCGATGCCGAAGCCAAGGCGTGGGTCAAGCCCTTTATTACCGCCAAAGCCGAACTGAGCGCCAGTGTCAAGTACGAGTCGGATGTGGAGCTTTTCAGCCTCAACCTGCCTATTGCCCGCTTCCTGCCCACACCGTTTGGCCTCGATTTCTCGTTGAATGTTATCTTCCATAGCTATCTGGAAATCTCGGCAAAACTAACACTTGAATTTAATTGGGATGTTCATGCCGAGTTTACCTTTAACACCGAGGACGGGCCACAACTGACTAAGCCGCAGGTAGACGAAAGCCCCGCCGATACCTACCAAGATCGGCTTCAGGAAGCTATTTATAAAGAGTATCGGCCCGAAGTGAAATATGAACTCACGGGCAAGATCAGCATCGACATCAGCCCACGTACCCGTGTCGGCATAGTGATCGGCATTCCCGACACGCGCCGCTTCGGTGCCTTCTTGCGCCGCATCGGGCTGAACGCCATTGTCGACTATGTGCCCGACCTGACCCTGACCCCACAGGCACAACTCGACTTCCCGCGCTTCTTTGGCGAGTTCGAAACCGATACCCGCTACTCCGGTGGCGGCAACCCGGTCAGCGGCTTTATTACGGGCTACGGGCGCTACGGGCTTGGCGTTGTGCTCGAAATCGGGCTGGATATCGGCATCTTTGATAATCCGTGGATCAGGACCGTGTTTGAACTGGCAACCAGCCTGAACCCGGACGATTGGAAGATACGCATCGAGCGCAATGCAGGCTTCCCCGAATCGATTGTGAGTATGGGCGCATCAGGCCATTGTACACCTGGCGACCCGCGCATCGATGAAACAATCAACGGGGTGAGCTGCGAACAAGAGGAACGCCAAGGCCCCCTCATCGGGCAGACGTGTACCGATTACTACCGCGTTGTAGACTACGAACAGCAGATCAGCGAGACCGGCAAACTTGAGCGGTTCTATGAATATGATGCCTTCGGTGCTATTCGGCGCGTACTAGGGCTTACCGATCCGACCGCAGCGGGCCGCAGTTTTGCCGATTGGCAGATTTCTGCGTTGGGCCTCAACCCGTATGTCTCGATTATCACGCGGGCAGCGTGTGACGAAGAACTACCCGAAGATCCTTTCTTGCCGCCCCAGGCGCTCGGCACCTTCACCCGCGATGGTGATTACTGGACGTGGGACTCCGGCTCTGGCTGGGAGCCGGGGCGCTATCGGCTGGCCGGCTTTATGCACCCCATCTTCATGCCACTGCGCCTGTACAATGTGGGCAATATATCGCTGGAAGACTGGAAGCAAACTGCCGACATCATCGAGTTCTCATATGCGTGTGGCGACGAAGAAGAGCCAGAGCGCGAGTATGTTGATACGGTTGGCGACTGCGGCGACGACTTCGACCCCCCCGGCGGCCTGGCGGTGGTGGCCCTGGCGGTGGCGGCGACCCCGACGACCCCAACGACCCCGACGACCCCGGCGACCCCGGCGATGGCGATGACCCGCTGAATTTCAAGGTCGACCCGATGCAGTTCCGCCCGCGCATCCGGCCCCGTCCTTCGAACTGGTCATCCAATGGCAACTGCCCCTTTGCCGTCTTCTGTGGCGGCTGGTCGGGGTGGGGCGGTGGCTCTGGCTGGTGGAGCGGTGGCGGGTGGGGCTATATTGCCTCGCTGCTGACGCTGCCTGCCTCGCGCTCGTGGGGCGACCCGCACTACACCACCTTCGACGGTGTGCCTTATACCAGCCTGCATCTGGGTGAATTTATTATGGCCCGCGATGTGCTCAGCGGCACCAACGGCCTCGAACTGCAAACGCGACAGGCCCGTATTCCCGGCTACCCCGATTGGGCCTCGTGGAATACTGCCGTGGCTTTGCGGGTTGATCCGGACAATGTGCTTGAAGTACAACTCCCGACTGGCCCATCCGTGGATGACTCACTGATCCTGCTGCTGAATGGCGAGATCGCCGACTTCGCGCCCGGTCTCTACACCGTGGGCGATGCCGTGCTGCGCGTTGAGCCAGGCAACTCGGTAACGGTCTGGGTGCTTGATCCCAGCATCACCAACCCCGAAGACTACGCCGACGGCGGCGCGATCCGGGTACGGATCGCCAAAACCGCCGAGCAGTTGCTGGGCACTGGCCCCGCCGAGTCGATTGATGTCTCGTTCTCGGTTGCGCCGCGTGGACGCTACCGGGGCATGCTTGGCTCGTCGGATGGCATCCCCGCCAACGATATCGCCGACCGCAACGGGAACATCCTGACTTCCTACACGGCCTTTGCCGATGCATGGCGTGTCACCACCCGCAGCGAGTCGCTCTTTACCTACAAACCGGGCGAAGGCCCGGAAACCTACAACAAGCCCCAGGATGCCCAGGTACCGCGCCTCTCCGAACTGCGCGGCAACAATGCGCAGAACCGCGACTACTTCGCCGAAGCACGGCAATTGCTCAGCGGCGACTGTGCAGCAAACCTTGATTATATTGATGAAGACTTCATCCAAGCGCTTGCGATTGAACTCGCCGCCGGACGCAGCGCCAGCAACCTGAAGGCCAGCGGCCTCTGTTTGGATGAGCACGTCGATGGCGCAGGCGAGCCAGATCCGCAACTGGTCGGCATGGAGTTCAGCGGGCAGGTATCGCTGGAAGGCTACCCGGAGGTGCCGATCAAGGGCGCACGGGTGATTATCCGCGCTACCGACCTGAGCAACAAGATTCTGTGTGACACCACCACCGATACCGAAGGCGGGTATGGGTGTGGGCTGACCGACTACGCCGAGCCATACGCCGAACAATCGGCCCTGAATCTGCGCTACGAAGTGCGCGGGCGTGGCGCTCCGGCCATTACCACCATCGCCGCAGCGTTGCCCCCCGAAGGCGATATGGCCGAATATGTGCAGGATCTCACCGCCGCGCCGCAGAACACCCTGCACCTCGTTGGGCGGCTGTATGGCCCCGATGGGCTGCCCCTGACCAGCGGCGTGATGCGGATTACCGGACTTGCAACACTCTTTGTGGCGGCAGACGAAGACGGCTACTATAGCGAGTACCTGTCACTGCCCGATGGCATCACGTCGGGTGAAATCATCTACGAAGCCGCCCAGAGCGACGGCAGTAGTTATGTCAAACTGGTGAAGCCGTTTGCGGTGACGGGCGGCGGCGTGCACCTCATTACCACCGACCTCACGACCGAGTCGCAGCCTGCCCCGCAGCCACCGCGCCCCTGGGAAAATGACGCCGTTGACCAGAACCGCACCCTGATCTTCAGTGGGCAACTGACCAACAGCCTCATTCCGTCCAATCCCGATGACGAGGATGCCCAAGCCGTCGCAGGCGCACGGGTCATCATCGAAGCAGCGGGCATCGATGGCGGGCGCTGTGTCACCACCTCCAACAACAGCGGCGAGTACACCTGTGTGACCAGTGTGGTCACCACCACGGCATTTGCAGCACGGGTCATCGTGGAAGGGGTTGGTAGCGCCGAACAGACGGTCGATGTGGCGGCGAGTGAGATCCCCGCGCCGGGCAGTTCGCTGGTGAAAACTACCGACTTTACCCTGACCCCCACCACTTTCCGTCTGACCGGACAGGTTGCCGATCATCTGGATACCCCGATTGCGGGAGCCACGGTCATCGTGACTAGCCCGACCTTTGGCGAGACAAGTTTGCAGGTCGAGGGTACCACCGATAACGCCGGCAACTACGATCTGTACTTGGCGATACCAAACAGCACCGTGCTGGGTGGCGGCACCGATGTACTGGGCGAACTGCGCTACCGGGTTGAATACAGCACCCGCGCCGGACGCAGCCTCCACGAGCAGCGCCTCGACCTGGCAACCCTGCCGGGTGGTGCGCCGCAGATCAACACCCTCACCACCATCGACCAAGACATTGCCCTGACCGGGCGCACGTTGGCCTTCTCCGGGCGCGTACGCAATGCGCTAGTTACGAACTATGGTGTCGCCGGAGCAACTGTGCAACTGGTGCGCCAGAATGGGGGCGTGATCTGCGAAACGAAGACCGACGCCCAGGGCTTCTATACCTGTGACTACTTCATCAACAGCAGTGATACCTTCAACGTGGAATACATCGTCAGCGGGCGCGGCACCACCAGTGCCGTCTACCCGGTCGATCCGAGTGCTGCTGGCGTGGGCGAGCGCCTGCCGGTCATCCGCACATTGTTGTCTCACCGACCACGCTGTATATCAGCGGCGTGGTGCGCGATACCAACGGCAACGTGCTGGCAAATGCCCAGGTCGGCCTCAATGTGGTAGGCACCACTATCGGAGCCAACACCACCACCGACAGCCAGGGACGGTATAACGCCTTCCTGACCCTGAACAACGGCCTGGTTGCGGGCGATCTCAACTTCAACGTGGTGTATGAAACAAAGACAGGCAAGGCAACAACCACGTTGCGGCAGCGCTTTAATGCCACTGTCAACGTACTGAACGAGCTATCGGTGGAGCTTGTGCTGGATGCCAGCGCCGCCACGCTCGACCAGAGCACGGCCAGTCGTGCCGCGTTCTCCGGCACCGTCCGCAACAGCAACAGCGGCTATGGTCTGCCCGGTGCAACGCTTGTCATCCGGGGCGTTGACGACGATGCTGACCTTGGTACGCTCTGCACCACCACCACCAATGACGCAGGCGAATACACATGTGGTAGCTCCTTCCAAACGGAAGCACCGCTGACCGTTGAATACGTGGTCAGTCTGGCGAATACGCCGCTCACCGACCCGATCAGTGCGACATACCGCCTGCTGCCGGGCACCGAGTTTGCCAATAGCTACCTGCGCGATATTACCGTGGCACCAACCACCGTGCGGCTGCATGGCAAGGTCACCGAACTGACCAGCCGACCGCTGAACCGGGCCACCTTCGAGGTACTGAGTCCGGTTGCAGCGACGGTGCAGACCGACGATCAGGGCGATTACGAACTCTTCTTTGCACTGCCCCCTGGCATCAGCAATGGCACAGTGAACTATCGGGTGAGCTACGGCAACGTGCAGCAGACGGGCACCCAGGACTTGAGCAACCTGACGGCAGGCGCACTGAACATCCTGCCTGCTGTCAACACGGCCCTCCCCTTCACAGCACGCAGCATTGTGCTGCAAGGCACCATTACCAATGCTGTGCTGCCCGAACTGCGTGCCGGTATCCGGGTGCAAATCAGCACAGCAGAGCGGGGCACGGTCTGTGATGTGCTCACCAATAGCCAGGGCATCTATCGCTGTACTGTCAATCTCGAAAACGATGCCCCCTTCACAGCATCCTATCGGGTGGCAGGCGAACCCGCGCTGGTCAATGGACAGCCGTTTGTGCTGGCCCTGACCATCGACAACGCCGACATTAACCTGCAACTGCCGCAGGCCGGCGGTGAGCGTGTCTTTGATTACGACTTCACCGCATCGCCGACCGTGGTACGGCTAACGGGCGTGGTGCAGAATGAGCAGGGCACCCTGCTGCAAAACGCCACCATCACCCTCAGCGGGCTGAGCGAAGCCACCGCCACCACCGATGCCAACGGCACCTATACGATTGTGAGCATTGCCGCCACCGACACGCTCAGCGGCGAATTGCAACTCCAGGGCAGCTTTGGCAATCGCTCTGGTGTGGCAACCGTGCCCGCCAACCTGACGGCCCGTGCGATCAACGAGTTCAGCCAGAACCTGACACTTCAGCCACCACCGGGCGACGGCACGGCCCCACCAACGGCCCGCACGCTCTACTTCCAGGGCCGCGTCACCAGCAATCAGGTGGCAGGCACTACGCTGCCCGTTGATGGGGCGCAGGTAGTGGTGCGGACACCGGACGATCCCGACACGGCATGGTGTGAGACAACAACCAACGCGCAGGGCTACTACACCTGTCCGGTCCAGGTCACCAGTGCCGACCCGTTCGCCGTGCAGATCGATGTGACCCAACGCGGCAATGCCAGCTTTGTCACCGACATCACCAGCATTCCGCCAGCGGGCGGGGTGGCAAGCTTGGTGCGGAACTTCACCGTTGAGCCAACGCTGCTGTACTTCTTTGGCAAGGTCACAGGCGATGGTGAAACGCCGCTAGCCAATGCAACCGTTACCGTCAACGACCGGGGCAGCACCACCACTAGGAACAACGGCACCTACAGCATCTACCTGTTTGAGGACAACGGCACCACTGGCGGCACGATCACCTACCGGGTCAGATCTGGCAGCGATACCGTCATCGAAACGGGCGACTACAGCGTGAGTGCCGACACCATCACCCTGATTGAGCGTGACCTCACCCTGACTGGACGCGAGCTGGTCTTTACCGGGCAGGTCATTCACGAACTGGTGCCAGCGCTGCCGATGAGCAGGCTACAGGTGGAAGTCATCAATCCGGACGTGGGGACACTCTGCACCACTACAACCCGCAACGATGCCACCTACACCTGTAAGGCACGTATCACCTGGGACGACCCCTTCCCGATTATCTACCGGATGAGCGGCGATTGGGGCACCTTCGAGATTGATGGCTATGTTAATTATGTACCGCCAGCGGGTACCAGCATCGATTATCCGCTGACGCTCTTTGTGGCACCAACCACCCTGAAGCTTGATGTGGGGCTGACGGGCACCGACGGCACACCGCTGGCTAATCGGTGGGTCACTATTGGCGGCGATGCCAGTGCCGAACTGACCAGCGATGCAGGCGGCGACTTCTCAACCTATCTGCTCTTCGGCGCGGATGCCGACACCGCAACGCTGGCCCTGCGCGTGAGCCATCCGTCCAACTCGCTGACCGATCAAATCGTGGTACCGCTCACGCCGGGCGACCTGACAGAGTATGAAGAGCAGGTGATCTTCCCGGCGCTGCGCGTGCTTGGCACTGTCACCAATGGTGCAGACCCGCTATCAGGCGCAACCGTACGCCTCAGTGGGGCCGCCAACGCGCAGACCACGACCGCCAGCGATGGCACCTATGGCAGCACGGTGCTCTTCTCGACGGGCACCACCACAGCTACCTTTACGGTGCGCGTAGAGAACAACGGCCTCACCGTGGTGCAGCCGATCAGTATGCCTATTCAGCCGACCCAGTTCAACCAGCGCACGGTCGATATCGCCTTCACGGTGCGCCGCCTGACTATTCAGGGCCGCGTGGTCAATGCCTACAATACAAACGTGGGCATTCCGAGTCAGCGCGTGATTGTACGGGCCGACGGCATTGGCGAGTGGTGTGCGACCTGGACCAACACCAACGGCGAGTATACCTGCCCCGCCATCGATGTGACGGGTGACACATTTGCCTACACGGTTGCTGTGGCGGGCGTGTGGGGCAGCACCGAAGAAAGCTACACCGTCAGCGGGGCGGCCATGCCGGATGCGGGCGCAGCGGGCACGGTCAGCAACAATACCGTGGTGCAGGCCAACACGTTACGGCTGTATGGCAAGATTACCAACCAGAACGGCACAGCGCTGAATGGTGCAATCATCGAGGTGAGCGGCGACGGCTACGCCCGCGTCACCAGCAATGCAGCGGGCAATTACGAGGCGTGGCTGGTCTTTGCGCCCGACACAACCAGCGCCAACCTCAGCCTGCGCTTCAGCTACGGCTCGGTCAGTCTGGGCAATAGCACCCAGCAAGAAGTTAATCTCACCGTGCCGTTGCAGACTGACCAGCTTAACGAGCGGCAGGAAGATATTGTCTTTGCCTTGCGCCGCCTGAATATGAACGGCAGCGTGACCCACGAACTGAGCAATGCGCTCACGTTCTGGCGGCAGGGCACCCGCGTCGAACTGCGTGCGCCAGGAATCGGTCTGTTCTGTACCTATTCCTACCGTTCGAACAATTCGCCCTCCACCTACACCTGTCCGCCGGTTGATACCACCCGCGACACCTTCCCGTACTCCATTACCGTGCGGGGCGAGTGGGGCAGCCGTGTGTTCGAGCGTGAGATCGGCAGCGCCGAGATGCCAGGTGATGGCGAGCAGGCTACCTTTACCGATGACCTGACCATCCGTACAACTATCTTGCGGCTGTACGGCACAGTGACCGCCCCGGATAGCACACCGTTTGCGAATGCGACCGTGCAACTGAGTGGCGATGCGACCGGCTATGCCACAACCGATGCGAGCGGCACGTACGAGATGCTGGTGATGCTGCCAACCGATGCCAGCAGCGCCGACCTGCGGCTGCAAGTGCAATCGGGCATCTCTGCACCGAGCTTCTATCGTGAGTTTACAATTGACCCACTGGCTCCGGGTGGGCCAGATAACCTGAACGAGTATGAGCAATCGGTGGTGCTGGAAGAGCGGCAGCTCTGGATCTCCGGTGCTATCGTGAACGAGTTTGGGCCGACGATGAACTTGCAGGGGATGCGCTACGAGCTTTCTGCACCTGGTCTGGAAGGGTGGTGTAGCGGCACCATCTGGTACGACACCGATACTCAGACCAACCGCTACTCGTGCAACCAGGTGACGATCATCAGCAACCCGTTCGATGTGATCGGCACCATCTCCGACGATTGGGGGGAGACCGTCCTCACCTACCGCATCGATGACAGTGCACCGCCGCCCAACGGCTTGCCGCCGGTTGGTCAATCGGCCAATGTGACCCTGAACCTGACCGCCCGCGCAACCACCCTGCGGCTGAGTGGCGTGGTGCGCGATGACGAAGGCAACCCGGTGCCGAATGCAACGGTGCGTGCGACGGGGCCACATCTCTTTATCGATGCTGACAATACTCCCGGCGTGGCGACGACCGATGCCACCGGTGCGTATGAGATGGATGTCATTCTGCGTTCCAACCAGACCGATCCATTGATTGTGTTTGAAATTATGGCCAACAATGCGACCGAACGCTTTAGCCGCGATCTGCCGACGCTGGCCGATTACCAGTATCACGAGGTAACCAACGACTTCGCCCTGAGCGAACGCAGCCTGGTGCTGATTACCAATATCACCGACCCGAACACCAGCAAGCCGCTGTTTGGCAACTACGCCACCGTCACATCGCCGCAACTGGGCAACCTGTGCCAGATCTGGACGTCGAGCGGTCGCCAGGGCTTTGAAACGCTGATCTGTGACCGCATGCTGCCGCTTGATGCACCGTTTGATGTCACCGTAACGGTCAACGGCGAATGGGGCACCGATACCCGTACCATCACGATTGACCCCGGCAGCGGGTCGGGCGAAGTCAAGCGCACCATCAGCATTGAGCCAGATCTCACCAGTGTGCTGGTATCGGGCACCGTCCTGGATGGGCCGGTACCCCGGTCGCCAACAATCAGGTCGAACTCGTGGGCCTCGAACCGTTCAGCACGTTCTTCAACACAGTGGAGCCGTTCAACAATCGCTACACCCGAACCGACGCACAGGGCCGCTTTAGCTATCGGCTCTACCTGCTACCCAGTGCGTTCCCGAACGGCACCCTGAGTGGCAAGTTCCGTATCAGTACATTCATATCGGGGCAAAACGTGACCCTGGAACCAACCTTTACCAATGTGGAGCCGGGCAGCCTGCTCACGCTGGACAACCAGACCTTGCAACTCCGACCGACCACCCGCCTGACCATTGCGGGTGTGGCGCGGCGGGCCGATGGCACACCGGTTGCCAGTACCAGCGTTTCGCTATCGGGCGAGGTACCATCGAGCTTCTTCTTCCAGCGCATCACTCCGCCGGGCAGCAGTGTCACGACCAATGCGCAGGGACAATTCTCGTTCGTGGTCGATCTCAATGGCAATGCGTTCTCCGGTGCGCTCACGGGCCGCTTCCGCCTGGATAGCTTCTATGATGGGCAGTTGAACTACGGCTACGCAACCTTTACCAACCTGACATCGGGGCAGCCTGCCACGGTTAATACCATTGTTGAGCCACCATCACTTACGCAGGTGCGGGTGCGCGGCACCATTACCGACCTGAGCAGCGCACCTGTCAATAATGCATCGGTGCGAGTACGCTATAACAACCTCTTCTACAACTTTAGTACGGATGCACAGGGCAATTACAGTGGCGATATTCCGGTGGGCCACGTGAACACGGCGGCGCTCGAATATGTGATCTCCTCTGGTGGCACATCCTACACCTTCAATCGATCAACGACGGTCACGCCGGGAACCCTGACAACGTACGAGCAGGATTTCAGTATCAACCTGACCCGCCTGCAATTCGTGGGCACCCTCCAAGACACGGCGGGCAACCCGATTGCCGGAAGCTATATACGGGTGTATCAGGGTACAACTAATATTGCATGGATCTACCCCGATGCTACGGGCCGCTATGATACAACAATCGCCCGCAACACCAGCGACACAGTCATTGGCATTCGCTACGAGGTATCTGTTGGCAACATCGTCACCAACTTCGAGCGGACGCTCAATGTCACACCGGGGCAACTGAACCGCTTTGACGAAGCTTTCGCCATCACCCATACGCGGCTCCAGTTGCAGGGCACCGTTTCTGATGGCGCAGCCACACCGCTGGCATCAGCCTCGATAGCTATCTTTCAGAACGGCACCTACATCGGCGGAACCAGTACCGATGCAACGGGCGCGTATAATGCCACCTTTACCGTGCTCAACCAGTCACCGGCAAACCTGACCTTTGAAATCAGCTATAACAACGCCGAGCAGACATTCACCCGGAATGTCAATGTGGTTGTGGGCACGCTCACCACGGCAACCCGCAACTTTACCTTTACGGCACAGCCGGTCATCAACTACGATGCTCGCTATGTCGGCACGGTCGCCTTCCCAGATGGCACGGGCCTCACGGCAGAAGAACAGCAGAAAATTCTCGATTATAGCGGTATTGATATAGACATTCGCGTGCTCGACCCGAACCTGACTTGTAGCACCAGTTCGTACGATGGCACCTTCGATTGCAGCATCTACCCCGCCGATACACTACCGTTCAACCAGCAGCCATCGTACAGTGCCGAGATCGAGATTTCAACCTACTGGAGCAGTGCCGTCACCAATGTAACCATCGACCCATCGACGGCGACGCTGAACGGCACAACCTTCACCATTGACCTGGGCGAACTGGACATACCGCTGCCAACGTTGGTGCGCCTGACCGGAAGGCTCACCGACCAGAACAACAACCCGATTGACCCGGATAACGGTGTGACTGGTTATGTAAGCTATTGGGGGTACGGGGATGGCATCTTAGAAATTAGCAATAACAACGATGTTGATGCTACAAGTATCTACAGCCTGCTCTTTGTGCTGGAAGATGGCAAGACATCGGGCGTGCTGAATGATATTTATGCGTCTGTGAATGATGGCAACAACTCGGAATCAGTCTACCTCGACGTGCCATTTGAGAACCTGCAAGCCAACACGCTCAATGCGCTCACCTTTGATATCCGGGTCAATCCGATTGATATCTACTTCGAAGGGAATATCAACAATACGCTGCTGGCCGACTTTGCGCCAACAACCCGCGTCGATATTCGTTGGCCGTATGGAAGCTGTACCAACGAAGACGCTACCGATACCTACTACTGTCCATTGACGGTTACCTCGCTCGATCCGTTTGTGGCTACCTATATCATCAATGCGGGCCAATCGGACGAGGCTACCTATACCGAGACGGTTGACCCGACGGCGATTGACGATGGTAATGGTAATCGGTACTTCTACCGCGACTTCGAAGTAGCCCCAACCATGCTTAAGCTGTCGGGGCGGGTTACCTACGCCGACCCGAACCGGGGCAACTTCGATACTGGCGATGTCACTATCCCAACCTGGCTTGATGCTAACGATGTGGTTGATCGTGTGCGCTATGGCACCGGTTCCCAGGATGATGTCAACCGGCAGGGCGAGTATCGTGATATGTATGTCATCCTGAATGACGGGGTGGGTGAAAATGTTGAGCTTACCTTCCAGATTGCCAACCGCACTGATGTCTATGTGAGCGAAAACGTGACCGCCCAGATTGACGGCATCGTTCCCGGTACCATCAACGAGTTTGAGCGTGATCTGGTCTTCTCACGGCGCGGCGAGAAGATCACCGGCACGGTTCGCAACATCTACAACCCCGATGCCAATACCAATGCCATTACCGCCGAGTTTATCGATGTCTTTGATACGACTGGCACGCGGCTCTGTTCAACCACCCTCCGCACGTTCGTGCGCTTCTGTGAGTTCGAACGTGAGCGCACCGACACCGCACCATATGCCGTGACCTACATCACGGCGCTGGATAACCAAGAGACGGTCTACTATGTCACCACCGACGTGGTTGACCCGGCGCAATTACGCTACATCAATGATGATTACGAGTTCGCGCGTGATATCTTGGTGCGACCAACCACGCTGGGCTTTACCGGAACGGTCACACGCGCCGACACGGGTACACCGCCGACATTCCGGGTTGATGTGAACATGTACAAGCCACAATCGAGTTATCGTACTGGCGACCAGATTGACCTGACCACCGGCGAGTATGGTGTCTATATGCCGATCTACCCTGGTGAGCTACCCGACGGCACCATCTGGTATCGGATTGACCACAGTTCGTCCTCGTACCAGGAACCGCAGGACACTATCAGCTATAGTGGTCTTATACCCTTTGAATTCAACACCCTGCCGCGCAGAGACTTTGTGCTTGAGCGGCGGTAGTCGCAAACGAACAGATACAGGTAGAACACGCGGCCCCCGCTCCCATCCACGGGCAGAGGGGGCTGTGCTATCCTTGTCGGTACGGAGCCACTCCATCTATCTTTTGTGATACTTGCTGCGTGATTGCCACATCGGGCCAGGTCGTAGGCGAAGGCATCGGCGTGCTCTTGCGTGTATGGGTTGCTCTGAACCACGATACCATGCCGTGCGGCAGTACTGCCAGCGGGTGTGCTATAATGCCCCCAAAGCTGGCACACCTGTGCTGCGTTAGCAAGACAGATAGACCTGATTTTTATGAGCGAAGATGAGCGTCTGGTCAACCCGGCGGCCCGCGCCGATGACCAGCAGACTGAAAAGAGCCTGCGCCCGCGTGTCCTGTCCGAGTTTATCGGGCAGGAAAAGGTGGTGTCGCAGCTTCGCATCGCCATAGCCGCTGCCCGTGCCCGTGAGGAGCCGCTTGATCATACCCTGTTTTATGGCCCGCCCGGTCTGGGCAAAACATCGCTGGCAGGCGTCATCGCCAACGAGATGGGGGTCAATCTAAAGATTACCAGCGGCCCCGCTATCGAACGAGCGGGCGATCTGGCGGCGATCCTCACCAACCTGCAAAAAGATGATGTGCTCTTTATTGATGAAGTCCACCGCCTGAACCGTGCCATCGAAGAAGTGCTCTACCCGGCAATGGAAGACTTCGCCCTTGACCTAATGGTCGGCAAAGGGCCGAGCGCCCGCAACCTGCGCTTGAAGCTGCCACGCTTCACCACTATCGGGGCGACTACCCGGCTGGCGCTGCTCACCTCGCCCCTGCGCGACCGCTTCGGCTCGATTCATCGGCTGGTGTTTTACAGCGACGAAGCGATGCAAGATATTATCGAGCGGGCGGCGCGTATTCTCAATGTCCCCACCACTACCGAGGGCGCGTTCGAGATAGGCCGCCGTGCGCGTGGTACGCCGCGTATTGGCAACCGTCTGCTGCGGCGGGTGCGCGACTATGCCCAAGTCGTGGCAGATGGCATCATTACGCTGGAAGTGGCACGGGCCGCGCTTGCCACGCTAGAGGTGGATGAGCTTGGACTGGACGAGAACGACCGCCGCCTGCTGCGTACCATCGTCGAGTTGTTCAATGGTGGGCCGGTAGGTCTTTCGACGCTGGCGGCAGCGATGGCGGAAGAGGTTGATGCAATTGAAGATGTCTACGAGCCGTTCCTGCTGCAACTGGGCTTTTTGCAGCGTACCCCACGCGGGCGTATCGCCACGGCCCGTGCGTATGCCCACCTAGGCCTGCCCTACACCGCCCCATCCGACCACCCCGACCCGGACGCGCCACAGCAAGGATCGCTGTTCTGACAAGCCCTCGAACTTTCTAACTGATACTAGCAACCGTTCATCACCTGAAACGACTATCTATGGAATAGCCCGCCTGCGCGGGCGCTTTGCGCTTCCCGTGCCCCGTGCCCCGCGCCCCAGCTTGCACTTCTCAGACCTTTAACGTAGAGAGAATACATCTTAAGGCCCATATTGAACCGTTGACAACTATAAAGAGCTATGCTACACTCTATTCATACCAAATACGAGCTGGACAACACTCGACACCAGCTAACGACCGCCATAACGGTCGCCCAATGTTCAACGGAGATGGTGGCGTTAGCTCAGTGGCGAGAGCGCTGTGCTGTGAACACAGAGGACACGAGTTCGAATCTCGTCCGTCACCCCACCCGGAACCTTAACAACTGCATCGCCATTTCTGGCACCCCGTTGCCGAGCAGAACAGGCAGGCGGTTGCAACCCGCCAGACGCTGGTGCAAATCCAGTCGGGGTGTCCATTGCGGAGGATTGACAGAGGGGCAATGTGCTCTCCTGCTAAGAGAAGGCCGCCGGGCAGACTGGCGCGGGTGTTCGATCCGCCCATCCTCCGCCACAAGATGAAAGGTCTAGCCGAGGGCAGGCGACGGCACCCGCTTTGAAAACGGGCGAGCTTATGCCTTGCAGGTGCAACTCCTGCTTCTCCCGCCATTGCCGAGGTGTGGTGTAGCTTGGTCAACATCCTGCGTTTGGAGCGCAGTGATCACTGGTTCGAATCCAGTCGCCTCGACCATACAGATGGGTAGCTCAATGGGGCAGAGCAGCAGTCTCCAACACTGCGTCGTAGTGGTTCGAGTCCACTCCCATCTGCCAGTGGAGCGAGGTCGTCTAACGGTAGGGCGCGTGATTGTTACTCACGTGGTAGGGGTTCGAGTCCCTTCCTCGCTGCCAATGTTGCCGTAGCGCCCAGCAGGAAAGGGCGCTGCCATCCGAAGGCAGCGGTGCCCGGTTCGAGGGTGCGGCAGCCATTCCTCGCCATCGCCCAAGCGGAAAGGGTGCCACCGTGCGAAGGTGGAGGCTGAAGGTTCGAGTCCTTCTGGCGAGGCCAGTATGCTCCAGTGGTGAAGTGGCTATCATCCCTGTCTGTCGAACAGGAGTAGAGGGGTCGGAACCCTTCTGGAGCGCCAATGTGGGTTGGTCGTCTAATCGGAGGATACTGCGCTTGCACCGCAGAGATCGGGGTGCAACTCCCCGCCGATCCACCAGTGGCCCCGTCGTCTAATGGTCAGGACGCTCGTCTTTCAAGCGAGCAGCGCGGGTTCAATTCCCGCCGGGGTTGCCACAATCTTTCGCGTGGCCCGCACCGCCTCCAGCGGGCCACACCTTCTGTGACGGAGTGGCGCAGCGGCAGCGCAACAGGTTCATATCCTGGAGGCCGGTGGTTCAAGTCCACCCTCCGTTACCACAATGCCTCGCTAGCTCAATGGTAGAGCAACGCTCTTGTAAGGCGATGGTTGCGGGTTCAATTCCTGCGCGAGGCTCCACACCGCTGTAGCTCAAGGCAAGAGCACGCGCCTTTTAAGCGATGAGGTGGGGGTTCGAGTCCCTCTGGCGGTACCAGTTCCCTCTGTGGCGCAACGGCAGCGCAGGCGGCTCTTACCCGCAGGGTTGGAGGTTCAAATCCTTCCAGGGGGACCACACATACTGGGGGGGTCGTCTAACGGCAGGATACCCGGCTTTGACCCGGCTGATGAGGGTTCGAGTCCTTCGCCCCCAGCCACACAGGAGTCGGCTCAATGGGAGGACACGATGCGCTGAATATCGCTGATCCTGGTTCGAATCCAGGCTCCTGTTCCAGTGCCCCTGTAACCCAATCCGGCAGAGGTAGCGGCCTCAGACACCGTGCAGTGCAGGTTCGAGTCCTGCCGGGGGCACCATTGGCAAAGATGTGTTCAAATAAGAATCATTGATATTGTATGTGTCAGCACGGGCGCGGGAGAGCCTCAGCGGTCTGTAATATCGTCGCCGTTTGGCTGAGTCGGTTCGAATCCGACCTGACACACCACTGTGCTCCGGTAGCCCAATGGCAGAGGCAACGGTCTTAAACACCGTGTGGTGCGGGTTCGAGTCCCGCCGGGAGCACCACACACCAGAATATGGCTCGTAGCTCAATGGAAGGAGAGCAGGTGCCTTCTAAGTCACCCACGTGCGGGTTCGAGTCCCGCCGGGCCAGCCAGATGGCCTGTAGCTCAATGGCAGAGCGGTTGTCTTATATACAACGGGTTGCGGGTTCGAGTCTCGCCGGACCGATGTGCAAGGGTAGCCCAACTGGGAGAGGCAACGGTTTCAAACACCGTACAGTAGGGGTTCGAATCCCCTCCCGCGCACCATTGCCGGACTGTGGCGCAATAGGACAGCGCATCTGTCTGATACACAGGGGGTTGCTGGTTCAAGTCCAGCCAGTCCGACCATGCCCACGTAGCTCAATTGGTCAGAGCATCGCTCTTACACAGCGAGGGTTGCACGTTCGAGTCGTGCCGGGGGTACCAGCCATCCGTAGCTCAGCGGCAGAGCACTGGTCTGAAACACCGGGGGTCGCAGGATCGAAACCTGCCGGATGGACCATAGACAGGCGCGAGGGTGTTCGAGCGGTCGTGGCGTCAAGGGCAGCCTGCCGACGTGCCATGTCGGAGGTGTCGGTTCAAATCCGACCGGCCTGACCAGTTTTCCTGTTATAGTAGTAGCTGAAGAAACAATCGATCAGAGCGTGAGGAGGTGATGCGATGCCTGCACCAGTAACCAGTCCCAATAGCGCGAATACACAGCGGGCGTGCATCAGTATCGTTTGTGCAGTAACGTTTTACGGGTAAGCGGTACCTTACCGTTGCGGGCGCGGGACCACCTCTTGCCGCTTGCCCGCAACATGGCCCCTTCCACCACCTAGCAAGGACACACAACCAGATGGTAGATACAGCATTTATCCGCGAGACGCTGGCGCTGCCAGTAAACCTGATCGCCTATCACGTTGGACAGCAACTCACCAAACACTTTGCAGGCAAGGCGATCCTGACCACCACCGACCACGCCTTCTACCTGGAGGGATATACCGGAGCACAGCACTGCACTGCCAATATCGATCTGCAAGCACATAGCATTGTACGCACTGAATGGCAAAGCACCTACGAGCGCATTGAGCGTGCGGTGGATACCGCCTGGATTAATATTACATGGCAGGGCCACACGCTCAAGGTGTTGCGCCTCGCGTGGAGCCACGAGGGATGCAATACCGAGTATCACTGGATTGTTGCCGATACCCAGCAGATTGCAGACAACTTTTTTACGGCAGTCTGCAAGTGGCACACCGAAGTGCGCGGCGAGGTACTCGTCTTTGAAAACGGGCACTGGAGTAAGAGCGAAGAGTTGTACCGCGAACTGAAGGGTATTACCTTCGAGAACCTGATTCTTAAGGGGGCGCTCAAGCACGACATCCGCACCGACCTTGAGAGCTTTTTTGCGGCACGTGACACCTACCATCACTATGGTATTCCCTGGAAGCGGGGCATTCTGTTTATCGGCCCACCAGGAAACGGCAAGACCCACGCAGTCAAGGCGCTGATCAACCATCTCAACCAGCCATGTCTGTATGTGCGGAGTTTCAAGGCCGAGTACGGCACCGATCATCACAACATTCACCGCATCTTCCAGCGTGCCCGCGACCAGGCCCCCTGCTTGCTGGTGCTCGAAGACTTGGACGCGCTGATTAACGATGACAACCGCTCGTTCTTTCTGAATGAACTGGACGGCTTCGCCAGCAACGAAGGTGTTGTGACGCTGGCAACCACCAACCACCCGGAGCGGCTCGACGTTGCAATTATCGACCGACCCAGCCGTTTTGATCGCAAGTACCACTTCGACCTGCCTGCTACCCCAGAGCGGCACGCCTATACTGCGCTGTGGAATGGGCGGCTCCAGCGCGAGCTACAGCTTCCTGAGCAGGGTTTGCTAGCAGTAGCAGAGCAGACACACGGCTTTTCGTTTGCCTATCTGAAGGAACTGTTCCTCTCCTCAATGATGGCCTGGGTCAACCAGGGGAAGGCCAGCGCGATGGAGCAGGTGATGCTGGCCCAGGTTGAAGCACTGCGCGAACATATGGAGAGCAAGGCCCCCATCGGCTTTACGGGTACCCACCGCGAGAATGGGCAGAACTTCGGCTTTGCCAACCACCACCGACCACAGCCCGCGCCAGAGCAGGAGTAGCTACAACAAGGGGGATACCGTACTGGTATCCCCGTTCTGATTCGGTGCTGGTCAGTTCCGCGACAGCCGAATCGCACGGACTGTCCGAACTCCTCGGGCCGTATGGGAAACGGTCGAGCATGGTGCAATATTGTTGGCAGCCTACTGTCCGCGCCGTGTCGTGCCCATCTCGTGCAGTGTCTCGCGGGCCGTGTAAATCAAGTCTTCGAGCCAGCCCTGAAGCTCCTCGGTACTCAGCGTGGTTACTTCGTGCAGCCGACCTGCCGCTGCATAGTCGTGCAGGCGGTCGATGCATGCAAAGAGTGCTTCCATAGTCGCTGTGTCGTAGATGCTGTGTGTTTCTTCCTTCAGGACAAGCTCAAGCTTGTTCATGCTGACCTCATTCTATGTGTAGCGAAAACAAAAAGCGTGAAGTGCCCACACTTCACGCCAGAGGCAAATAACCGTGTTCTGTGCATACCCTTACACAGAAGCACCTCCTGCGGCGTGAATCTGGCTATTGGGCGCTAGATCCCAGCAACGGGCGGTGCACGGGTCGCTATCTATACCACGCACGGTACAGACAACGCAGCGCCCTGTGGTATCGAGCACGTCATAAAAAGATGCCGTTCCGGGGTTCATCGCATAACTTCCAATCTGGTTTCTTCCAGCATTTTCAGGATGCTGGAACCCTTGATAAAGATTCGTCGAATACTAGAGGGGCGGCTGACTTCAAGCTGCCCTGCGACAATCAATCGCTTTAATGTACTGAGGCTGATGCCGAGCACTTCGGCGGCCTCTTCACGTGAATAGATGGCACCTGGATGCACAGGTTCTCGCTGTAGCATAGACTCCCTATCCTTTCTGATAGGCACTATAGCATGGCCCTGTACAGTTGTCAAGGGTTCATTCGGTCTATAGTCAGGTCAATGCATCTCACGAGAGCTAGCAGCGGGTGTCAAGCTGTGTTATACCAGTACCTCAGCCGTGCTGAGTTCGCGCAGTTGCTGCTTCAGCATCCGCGCCGCCAGCGCATACCCGCCGCCCGCACCATCCACAAAATGCACCTGTCGGCCCATCCGCTCAAACACAACACATGTCATCACCGCACTCTCGGACACCGAGAAGCCATACACCAGATCGCCGCACTGGTGGCGCTGCTCCAGATAGGCTACCAGTGCCTCCCGTTGCACTGCGTTGCCTGTCAGTACCATCCGCAGCGTATCATCGTACTTACGATAATCGGATGTTTCAACCAGCAGATCGAGGTACTCATCCCATTGCACCCCGCCCAGTTCAACCCGGTTGCGCCACAGAAACAGGAGCATCCAGTTCTGTATCCAGATCTTCCATAGATAGAGCAGCCGTCCCAGCCAGCGCCCCGACACACGCAGGCGCGTTTCCAGGCTGAGCTTGCCGAAGTTGAACGAAGGCCGCAGCGTTGAAATATCAATCGGGCGGAACTGATCGGGCATGCCATACACCGCCTCGATCTGCTCAATCACATCGCGATAGATGTTGCTACTGCGGTTGGGCATCTCGTCGGTCGCCATCACCAGCAGCGTCACCGTTTCCCCGTGGCGGCTTGGAATATCCTGCCAGCGACATTCAAGCCCGCCCATGTCTGCGGCGGCGGTGGCAGCCCGTTCGATCAACAGCTCACGCCCCTGCAACGGATCTTTCACCAACTTTTCGATGTAGGCTAGGCCACCGCCCGTAAATGCCGCCTGCTCCAGGTTTTCGGAGGTGCGGATTTTGGCCACCAGAATAGCATACGCGCTGTCATCGAGCGCTGTCATCGGCACAATGGCGGCCCGTAGATCAAAGCCAAATTCGACGGCGGCAATTTCAATCAGTGCTGCCAGCACCCCTTTTGCCCGCTCAACAAAGCTCGGTGGAATCAGGATCGTTGCGCCATCGCCACCAAAGATATAGGGCAGTTCGATGGAGCGGTCAATATTCAGGATCGCCACAATTGGCGTAGCGCCCACCAGATTGACCTCTTTGTAGCGCCCTTCGTTGATAGCACGCGTTGAGCCGCGAATGTCCGTCACCACCACATACCAATCGCGAGGCGCAGGGGTATACACATCAAGCCGGGTGATGTCACGAAAATTGCCGACTGGCTCAAGTTGTGCATAAAAATCGTCTCCCATTGTCGCCTCACTTCCTGCGACCAATTGCCACATTGCACAAAAACGCCGTGCGTGTACTATACCAGAACTATGCCGTATGTACTACTATAAACGCATCAGGGCATCTTTCGGTGGCATTTTGCACAAGATCTAACGATACTCTCATTCGCGGGCACCATACAAAAAGCCCCCCACTCCAATGATGGAGCGGGGGCCAGGGGAAAGTATATAACCTTGCGGCGCTAGCAACTGTTCTGTGCTTTACACTACTGCCGCTGCCTTCGGTGCGGGGTGGGTGGCATCGTCATAGGTCGCCGTGCCGCCCTCCTGGGTGCCTGCGTTCTGCGCCTCGATGCGGGCCACCATTTCTCGTGGCATCACACGCCAGAACAGCGGGACATAGGCGGCCCAGTTTGCCAGGATCTCGGCAGCACGCGGGCTTCCGGTCAGGTCGGCGTGGCGCTGCACCAGTTCGCGCAGTCGCTCCTGATCCTGCTGGTTTAGCCGATCAAGCTGCACTAGCTGACGGTTGTAGCGGATGGGCAGCCGCTCTTCAACATCGAGCACAAAGGCCACGCCGCCGGTCATACCTGCGCCAAAGTTGTAGCCCGTCGATCCTAAAATGACCGCTGTGCCACCCGTCATATACTCGCAGCCGTGGTCGCCCACGCCTTCGACCACCACAGTAGCACCGCTGTTGCGGACGGCAAAGCGCTCGCCAACCCGTCCAGCAAGGTAGAGTTCGCCACCCGTCGCCCCATACAGAATGGTGTTACCTGCAATGACATTCTCGTGCCATGCATAGGCGGCCTCACGCGACGGGTGAATAGCAATCGTGCCACCTGCCATACCCTTACCAACATAGTCGTTGGCTTCACCAATCAGATGGAAGCTAACGCCCGGTGCATTAAATGCGCCGAAGCTCTGGCCTGCACTCCCCCGCAGGTTGATGCGGATGGTGTCAGATGGTAGGCCATGGTCGCCATACATCTGCCCGATCACACCCGACAGCCGCGCCCCAACCGTCCGCTCACAGTTGCGGATGGTGTAATTCAGTTCAACCGAGCCGCGCCCCTCCAGGGCAGGCTGTGCATCCTGCAACAGACGGTCGTTCAACGTCTCACCGACCGGAAGCGGGTTGCGCTCGCCCGCGTGCCGGATTTCCTGCTGTGCAAAGTTGGCCGGCAGCGCCAGCAACTTGTGCAGCCGCAGCGCATCGGCCTCGGCAACGCCCGTGGTGCGCTGTCGCAGCAGGTCGGTGCGCCCGACCGCCTCTTCCAGCGAGCGCAGGCCCAGGCTTGCCAGCAGTTCGCGGATTTCGTGCGCGACATAGCGGAAGAAGGCCATGACCATTTCGGGTGTACCAGGAAACTTGGCGCGCAGGTCGAGGCGCTGGGTGGCGATGCCCACTGGACAGGTATTGTTGTGGCAGGCCCGCGCCATCAAACACCCTTCGGCAATCAGGGCGGTAGTGCCAAATGAATATTCATCGGCACCAAGCAGCGCCGCGATCAGCACGTCGCGCCCGTTCTGCAAGCCACCGTCGGCACGCAAACGTACCCGCCCACGCAACCCGTTGATGATCAGGGTCTGCTGGGTTTCGGCAAGGCCCAGTTCCCACGATACGCCGGCATTCTTGATGCTGCTGAGCGGGGAAGCACCCGTGCCGCCGTTGTGCCCGCTGATCAGGATCAAGTCGGCGTAGCCCTTCGCTACCCCCGCTGCAATCGTGCCCACGCCTGCCGTCGCCACCAGCTTGACCGACACCAGCGCCCCGGCATTGACCTGCTTCAAGTCGTAAATCAGTTGTGCCAGGTCTTCGATGCTATAGATATCGTGGTGCGGCGGCGGGCTAATCAGCGATACCCCCGGCGTGGTATGGCGAATGCGGGCAATCTCGGCGCTAACCTTGTGCCCCGGAAGCTGACCGCCCTCACCCGGCTTGCTGCCCTGCGCCATCTTGATCTGAAGCTCGGCAGCATTGGCAAGGTAGGCCGGAGTGACACCGAAGCGCCCCGATGCCACCTGCTTGATCTTGCTGTTGCGCTCGTCACGGAAGCGGGCCTCGTCCTCGCCGCCTTCGCCGCTGTTGCTCATCCCCCCCAGCCGGTTCATCGCAATCGCCAGTGTTTCGTGGGCCTCGGTGCTGGTTGCGCCCAGGCTCATCGCTGCCGTGCTGAAGCGCTTCAGAATGGCCTCTATTGGCTCCACTGCTTCGAGCGGCACCGGTGGGCCAGCCGGCAGCATCTCCAGCAGGTCGCGCAGTTCGGTTGGCGGGCGCTGGTCAATCAGGGCCGAGTACTCGCGGTAGTGGCCGTAGCCCTCCTGGAACTGCGGCAGGGCCGTGTCCATCGACGGGTACAAGCCGCCTGTTACGTCCATCGCGTGGCGAGCCGCCTTGTGTGCTGCGTGGATGACCTGCGGGCTATAGCTGTGCACTTCGCCGTTCTTCTTGAACTTGTAGAAGCCAGGGTGCGGCAGATCAACCTTTTCGCCTTCGGGCAGGTTGAAGGCCCGCGCATGGCGTGAGCGCACTTTGTGCGCCAGTTCGCGGTAGCCGATGCCACCAACAGGCGAGGGGTGCCTGCAAAACACGCGTTGATGATCGCATCATCCAGTCCGATGATCTCGAAGATCTGCGCCCCACAGTAGCTATCGAGCGGCGAAATGCCCATCTTCGACATAATCTTGAGTACGCCCTTTTCAAGCGCCTCAATATAGTTGCGCTCGGCCTCGGCCTCTTCCGTTCGCACCAGATCGTCCCCAAGCAGATCGGCGCTGTGTGAGCCGTTGCCATTACTGTGCACCCCGTTGCCGTTGGTGCCGTTGGTTGCCCCCCTGCCCCGGCTCAACCCGAAGGCCATTGCCCGGACCGTTTCAAGTGCCAGATACGGATTGATTGCCTCGGCTCCATACCCGATCAGACAGGCCATATGATGCACTTCACGCGGTTCGCCGCTTTCCACCACCAGGCTGACATTGGTTCGCAGTCCCGACCGGATCAGGTGATGGTGGACGGCACCGAGTGCAATCATCGTCTGGATCGGGGCGTGCTGCTCGTCTACGCCCCGGTCACTGATGATAATGATCGCGGCTCCATCGCGCACGGCCTGCACAGCCTCGCGGCGCAGGCGGTCAAGCTCCCGACGCATCACACGCTCGGCGGCTTCGTCGTCCTCATCCGCACCAACCGGCTGAAGCGCATAAATTGTTGCTGTCTTGAAGAGCGGGTCGTCAACAGCGCGGATTGCCTCAAGTTGCACATTGGTCAGGAATGGCGAGGTGAGTTGCAGCAAATGCGCGTGCTCTGGCGTTTCGTCCAGCAGGTCGCCGCGCTTACCCAGGCCAATGCTGAGCGACATCACCATTTCTTCGCGCAGCGGGTCCATCGGCGGGTTGGTCACTTCGGCAAACCGTTGCTTGAAGAACTGGTAAATCGGGCGACCCGGATCGACCTGCGAGAACACCGTGAGCGGCGTATCGTCGCCCATCGAACCGACCGGCTCTTTGCCATCGCGCTGCATCGGCTTGAGAATAACGTTTAGCTCTTCGCTGGTATACCCGAAGGCCATCTGCAACGCGGTGCGGCGCTCGGCATCGTTGTGTTCCACCGTGTAATCGGTTGGCAGGGGGCAATCTTCCAGCCGTCGCATATGCTGCGCGATCCATTCCGCATACGGCTGACGGTTGGCAAGTTCGGCCTTGATATCGGCATTGGTATAGACACGCCCCGCCTGTGTGTCAACCGCCAGCATCTGCCCAGGGCCAAGCCGTCCCCGCAGCATCACTTCGGCATCGTCCACCTCAACCACCCCCGCCTCGCTGCCGCTGACCACCAAACCATCGCGGGTGACCAGGAAGCGTGCCGGACGCAGGCCATTGCGGTCGAGCGTGGAGCCGACAATGCGTCCATCCGAGAACGATAGACCAGCCGGGCCGTCCCACGGCTCGCTGAGGCATGCGTGATACTGATAAAAGGCACGCAGGTTGGCATCCATATCGGGCACGTGCTCCCACGCTTCGGGCACCAGCATAGCCATCGCGTGGCGAATATCGCGCCCACCCTGTACCATCAGTTCCAGCGCGTTATCGAGGGCCGCCGAGTCGCTGCCGCGTGGGGCGATCACCGGCGTAACATCGGTGGGCAACTCACGGGCCAGACCGGAAATCTGCGGGAAGTACAGGCGGCTCTCGCGGGCACGCATCCAGTTGACATTACCCTGCAAGGTGTTAATCTCGCCGTTATGCGAGAGCATTCGGAATGGCTGTGCACGCTCCCAGGTTGGGAACGTGTTGGTTGAATAGCGCTCGTGGTAGACAGCCAGCGCGGTGGTATAGTCAGGGTCGCGCAAGTCGTAATAAAAATCTGCCAGATACGGCCCCATTAACAGGCCTTTGTAAACGATGGTACGCGACGATAGCGACGGAATATAGGTTGAAAGCTGCTGCTCAGTGAAGGTGCGTTCCATCGCCTTGCGTGCTACATACAGCGTGCGTTCGTAGTTTTCGTCGTTCAAGCCAGCAGGCCGCGTGATAAGCACCTGCTTGATCGTCGGCTTCATCTCCAGTGCCCGCTGCCCCAGCGCCTCGTCGTCGGCGGGCACAGTGCGCCACGCCAGCACCGTCAGGCCGCGCTGCGTCAACTCGGCTTCAATAATTTGCTGGCTTGCTTCCACACCGGCTGCATCCTGCGGTAGGAACAGCATCCCCACCGCAAGATCCGCAGCATCGGCCTCCACACCCTGGCGTTTTAACTCGCGCAGCAACAATGTTTTCGGAAGCTGCGTCAGAATGCCCGAACCATCGCCGGTTTTGGCATCGGCTGCTACTGCGCCGCGATGTTTCTGGTTCGCCAGTGCGGTCAACGCCTTCGTGAGAAGGGCGTGATCGGGCTGACCATTGATACGAGCCACAAAGCCGATGCCGCAAGCATCGTGCTCGTACCGTGGGTCATAGAGCGTTTGCTCATAGATGCCGGGTGCGGTTTTGTTCATTGTATCCTGCTCCTACACAGTTCAAAAACAGACGATCCCACCAAGAAGGAAACAAATCGAAACAAAAAAGAATGAATCATTATCTCTTTACTAGCATCTGTACTGCAAGCACAAAGCCCATTCCAATACCTGGGATACGGCACGCTCATCAGCGAAGCGGTGCAAAAAAGGTATAACAACAGAGCCAGGTGTGCCAGTGCACATCACGTTCTGGATCGTCGTATAGAGCTGACCGTGTTTCCAGGCAAACTACACTAGAATGATACTGTGGGCAGCGGGCGTGAAACGGATCTTAGCAAACCGGCGTGCCGTGGTATCGAGATGCAAAGGGCAAGGCATTAACAGCGTTCTGTGCAGGCACAGAACAGGCGAACGCCGTTGTTCATCTCAGCTACCGCCTCCTGATATGTAGTACGAAGGAGATTCCGTACCGGACAGGGATGCTGTAGGGACATCACCGATGATGTGGATGCAACGATGCATTACAAGCAAGTTGTTGTATCAGTCAGGTGTCGAGGCTCTTACCGTAGATAAATACTATGCCAGGCGAGCCTCTGCCAGCAGCGCTGTACCCCGACTATGCGCAGGTGTCTGGTGTACTGGCCTGCCGAATAGATTCCTAGAGTAGGTTAAAATGAAGTATCTTCATGAGTATACAATGTGCAACAAAACTTGTCAAGAATTTGTGCTTCTGGTACAAATGATGCACATCACACGGATACAACATATATGACACAATTGTTCCCGGCACGCATCGCCTACTGTTCGCCTGTCAATCCGGCCCCGTCGGGCATCGCCGATTATTCAGAAGAACTGCTGCCCTATCTCGCCCGTTATGCCGATGTAACGCTCTATCTTGATGAGCACCTGCGGCCCACCAATCCACAGCTTTCGCAACACCTCGCTGTGTTGCCGCTGCGCCGCCTCGAACGCGACCACCGCCGCCGCCCATATGATGCTATCCTGTACCACATTGGCAACAGCCCCGCCCATGCGCGTATCTGGGATATAGCACAACGTGTGCCGGGTGTGGTGGTGCTGCACGACTATGTGCTGCACCATTTTATGCTCTGGTATGCCGCCAATCGGCAGCACGATATTCAGCGGTACGTGGCTGCAATGCACCAGCGCTATGGCGCGGCAGGCGACCATATCGCCCAGTTAATGATTCGCAGTCGCTTCACCGAGGCAGCCTTTGAGTATCCCTGTAACGAGGATGTGATTGCCGCAGCACATGGCCTGATTGCCCATAGCCAGTATGTGCGGGAGCGGGTGCTGGCACTGCGCCCCGATCTACGAACTACTATTGTACCAATGGGAGTGCCATTACCGCAAGTAAATTCACAACATGCGGCACGGGTGCGGCTCGGTCTGCCCACCGATGCATTTGTCCTAGCGAGCTTTGGGCACATCAATGCCTACAAGCGGCTGGAGCCAACGCTGCGGGCACTGGTGGCGCTGCGAGCTGAGCGCCCCAATATTTGCTATGTGCTGGTGGGCAGTGTCTCGCCACACTACGATGTTGCAGGGTTGGTCGAGCGCTCGGCCTCGCCGACGTGGTGAGCATTACTGGCTATGTGCCACGTGCCGACTTTGAAGCCTATGTCGCCGCCGCCGATGTATGTGTCAACCTGCGCCACCCTACCGCCGGCGAAACAAGCGCGAGCCTGCTGCGGCTGCTTGGTGCGGGGCGGCCCACGCTGGTTAGCCGCACAGGAGCCTTTGCCGAACTGCCGCCACACGTCGCCATCCAGATCGACACCGATGCCCACGAAGGCGATCTTATGCTCGCGGTGCTGCGGCTCCTTGCCGAGCAACCCGCTCTTGCCGCCGCGATTGGCGACCATGCCCGCGCCTATGTTGCCGAGCAGCACAGCCTCGATGGTGCGGCCCTGGGTTATGTGCGCTTTCTGGCGCGGCTGTATGGCTGGCCTGCTGTGCAACGTATTCGCAGTGCACCATTGTGGGAACTAACAAGCGCTGCCCCTGCCGCGCCACCCGCGCAACCTGTGGGCATCACCGAGCGTCGCAGGAGGAGCGCTGCCGCCGACCCATCCCCCGCTCTGCCGTTGGTAGCAGACGTGGCACGGGCCTTGGCCGAAGTAGGCATCACCGATGGCGACAGGCTGGTGCTGCCGCGTGTGGCGCGGTACATCGCCGAAGTACAACCAGCCACACCTGCCGCGCCTGCTGCCGAAACGATGCCGGAGGACGGCACTACACAGACATAAAGGAGTTTGTATGATAACCGTCTTCTGGAACCCCCACGAGCGCCGCCTGCGAATGATCTGGCGGTTGCTGCTGTTTATTACCCTGTACGGCATCATCATGTTAACCAGTATCACAGGCCTCACGGTGGTGCTGGTACCGCTGCTTGGTCTGGCAGGCGTGGAGCAGGCCGCCCTCGGCCAGCATGCCAGCATCAGCCTGTTTGCGCTGGTTTCCTGTCTGGCTACCATTTTGGCGCTGTGGCTGGGCGGCGTGCTGCTCGACCGTCGCCCGCTCAGTGGCTACGGCTTGCATCTGGATCGCGGCTGGTGGCTTGATCTCGGCTTCGGGCTGTTGCTGGGGGCGCTGCTGATGGCACTGATTTTTGTAGTCGAACTGGCACTCGGCTGGATCACCATTACGGGCACCTTCCAGACCACACAGCCGGGGCAGTCGTTTGTGCTGGCGCTGCTGTCGCCGGTAGTGCTCTTTCTCAGTGTGGGCATCTACGAAGAACTGCTGACACGGGGCTACCTGCTACGGAACCTTGCCGAAGGATTGGGGCGCTTCGGGGCACGTCCGGCAATCGTCGTCGCCTGGCTAATCTCATCTAGCATCTTCGGCATCCTGCATGCATTCAACCCGAACGCAACCCCAATCAGTACGCTGAATTTGATCATTGCCGGGTTGTTCCTGGGGCTTGGTTATGTCCTGACCGGACAGCTTGCTATCTCGATTGGCTTACACATCACCTGGAACTTTTTTCAGGGCACCGTGTTTGGCTTTCCGGTCAGTGGGCAGGACTTCACACGGGTTGGTGTTTTTAGCATCGAGCAGGGTGGCCCGCCGCTCTGGACAGGCGGCGCATTCGGGCCAGAAGCCGGACTGATGGGCCTGCTCACCATTGCGCTTGGTAGTGCGCTCACGGTCGGATGGGTGCGCTGGCGCACCGGACAGAACGGGTTACAGCTTGCCCTGGCGACCTATACCCCCCTCACCTCCGCAGCCGTCGCAGGACAAGGGGCGCGGGACGGGAGCCACGCGGCAGACGGCGAAGGGGCATAGGGGTCACACGGTTACCCCCTTGCCCCGCAGTGAGAGAGGGGGCCGGGGGTGAGGGGGATAGAAGCGCAAGGCGCACAACCTGGGCAAGCGGCGCGGAGAGCAGGTGTGCTGCGCTTTGCGCTTTCCTACCCCCGACTATCACCGGGTTAGCTCATCCAGCCGATTGACGAAGCCTTCCAGCACCGCAAACGCCCGATCTATCGGCTCCGGGCTGGTCATATCAATACCGGCGGCGGCCAGCGCATCCAGCGGGTAACGTGAGCCGCCCGCCTGCAAAAAGGTCAGGTAGCGCTCGACAATGCCTTCCTCGCCTGCCAGCACCCGGTCGGCGAGTGCATTGGCGGCAGCAATGCCCGATGCATACTGATACACATAGAAGTTCATATACATATGGACAAACTGCGCCCACGTGATACCAACCCGTTCTGCATCAATCGCGAAGGCATCACCATAACTACGGTTGAACAATCCCACCAGCAGCGCCCCCAACCCATCGGCGGTGAGCGCCTCGCCATGCTCTACCCGCTCGTGAATGGTGCGCTCAAACTGCGCCAGGATCGGCATCAGGAAGAGATAGCGGTGGAAGTTTCGCATCGCCTCTTCGATCACACCAATCTGAAAAGCCGGGTCATCGTTCTCGCGCAGCAGGTAGGCCCGCACCATTGCCTGATTAAAGTTTGATGCAACCTCGGCAGCAAAAATGGTATACCCCGCATTGAGGAAGGTCTGATGCTCATTCGAGAGGTACGAGTGCAGCGCGTGGCCCAGTTCGTGCGCTAGCGTGCTCATACTTTCCAGATTATCGGTATAGCTCATCAGAATATAGGGATGCACGCCATACGCCCCATTCGAGTAGGCCCCGTTGCGCTTGCCCCGGTTGGGGTAGATATCCACCCAACGCCCGCTTGTCATACCTGCCCGCGACACCTGCACATATGCATCACCAAGCGGCTGCAACCCTGCACAGATCCAGTCCACCGCCTGCTGATAAGGTACGGGCGTTTCCGCACTGGCCAGTGGTGCGAAGATATCACACACCTCTAGCTTTTCCAGGCCAAGCGCCCGCCGCCGAATGTGCCAGTAGCGGTGCCAGATCGGGAGGTGCCGATTACACGCGTCAATCAGATTGTCGAACACGGCGACTGGAATATTGTTGGCAAACAGTGCCGCCTGGCGTGCCGTGGCAAAGTTGTGCACCCGTGCATAAAAGATATTCGACTGCACATTGCCCGCCAGCAGTGCCGCCTGGGTGTTCTTCACCTGCAAGAAGCCATCAGCGTACGCCTCCCATGCACTCTTGCGAAGGGTGCGGTCGGCATCCAGCAAGAGCGCGTCAATCGTGCCCTGCGCGACCTCGTGCGCTTGCCCGCTGCTGTCGTGGGCCGGACGGAAGATAATCTCTCCGTCGGTCAGCACCTGATACGCATTCCAGGGCGTGCCGAGTGGCTGCCCCGCCTGCGCCACAATCGCCTCAATCTCGGCAGAGCGCACATGCTCGCGGCGGCGCTGCACATCGTCGAGGAAGTGGGTATACGTCTGAAGGCCCGGCGCTGCCGCAACCATGCTGGTGAGCGTGGCTGGTTCCAACTCCAGCAATTCTGGCTCGATGAACGAGGTGGCCGCAAAGTAGCGCGTGGCTAAACCAAGCACCCGGTTCAGCCGTTCGGTGCGCGTCTGGTTGGTGGTGTCGGTATCCGAGTCGAGGCGGGCATAGATAACCAAGCGATACATCAACATACCAAGCCGCTCCCAAGTCTGGAACATATTCAGCAACACGGCAGGCGACTCACCGAGCCGCCCTCGGAACGGCTCGATCTGCTGGATATCGTGCTGCATTGCAGTGTAGGCCGTTTCCCAATCGGTGGGCGTGGCATACAGATCGGTCAGGCTCCAGGTATATTCCGGCGCAACATCGGCGCGATGGGGCAGTGTGAGTGTCATTGTCGTCAACCTCCATGTACAGATAAACAATGCAGGCATGGTAGCACGTTTCCAAGATTGGACGGCAGCGCATGGGTGTGTTATAGTCTTCACAGAGCGCATTCAATCAAGCGGGTAGTGCGGGGGAGCACTGCCAGGAGGGATAAACACCTACCGACCAGGACACATAAAGCGCATGGACTTCGTCCGCCAGCCATTTGCTGATGGGCCGAAGTTGACGAGGTGGAGGTTCCCCGCCGCATGGTGGGGGTAACGGGTCGCCAGACGAGCACCCGGAAAATCGAAGGTTCAGCGGATGCCTCCCAGGATCAGGCCACATCCTGTTGCGTGTTTCGACAACGCCTCCCGGTGACGGGCCAGGACAAAGCAAAACACAGTGCGCCACCATTCCGACACAGTTTAATTGTGTCACTTCTCCCCACATAGTTTTCATAGTATCTGGATGAACCAGAGCCGGGTGCGGTCTGCCGCCAACCCTGAGCTGTGCATGCACAGTACAGGGTGCAACGTTGTATACCCGTGCCTGCCATCTGGTTCCGACTCGGTGTGTTCTATTGGTAAGCCTTTTTATCCTATGGAGGACAATAAACTATGTGTGGTATTGTTGGCTATGTTGGCACACGGCAGGCGCAGCAGGTGGTATTGCAGGGCTTGCAACGGCTGGAATATCGGGGCTACGACTCGGCGGGCATTGCCGTCTACGATGCCACAGCCGGCCTACAGATCGAGCGTAGCGTGGGCAAGCTGCACTTCCTCACCGACCGCCTGAACGGGCGCACCTTGGCCGGTCAGATCGGGCTAGGCCACACGCGCTGGGCCACCCACGGCGCGGTCACCGAAGCGAATGCGCACCCCCACCGCGACGAGAGCGGTACCATTGTTGTGGTGCAGAATGGCATTGTCGAAAACTATCAAGAATTGAAAGAGCGCCTGATCGCGGCGGGCCACACCTTCCACTCTCAGACCGATACCGAGGTCATCGCGCACTTGGTTGGCGCATATTACCGCGACACCCACGACCTGACCGACGCTGTGCAGCGTACCCTGCACGACCTGCACGGCGGCAATGCGGTGGTCGCCTTCAGTATCCACGAGCCAGATAAACTGGTGGCCGCACGGCTTGGCAATGCGGGCGGCGTGGTGATCGGGCTTGGCGCAGGCGAAACGCTGATCGCCTCCGATATTCCGGCAGTCTTGGGCTACACGCACCAGCTTATCTTTCTGGAAGATGGCGATATGGCTGTTGTGAGCGCCGAGGGCGTTGTGCTTCGCAACCGCGAGGGGGCCAGCATTGAGCGTCTGCCCACGCTGGTAACCTGGGACACCGAGAGCGCTGCGAAGGGTGACTTCGACCACTTTATGCAGAAAGAGATGTATGAGCAACCCCGTGCCCTGATGGATGTACTGCGCGGACGCGTCGATCTGGAAGCGGGCACGCTGCGCCTCGACGACCTGCTGCTGGACGAGGCGCAGTTGCGCGGCATCGACCGGATCTATGCGGTGGCGTGTGGAACGGCGTGGCACGCGGCGCTTGTCAGCAAGTTTATGATTGAAAAGCTGGCGCGGGTGCGGGTCGAGGTAGACTATGGCAGCGAGTTCCGCTACCGCGACCCGGTGATCGGTGCCGGGGCGATGGTGCTCGCCTTCAGCCAGAGTGGGGAAACAGTGGACACGCTGGCAGCGATGGAAGAGGCCCGCCGCCAGGGTGCGCCGAGTGTGGCGATTGTCAATGTGGTTGGCAGTCAGGCGGCCCGCCTCGCCGATGGGGGAGCGCTGTATCTGCACGCTGGCCCCGAAATTGGGGTTGCCTCCACCAAGTGCTTTACCAGCATGCTGGCAACCGCCTATCTGCTGGCGCTGCGTCTGGCAGAAGTACGCGGCACGTTATCGGCGGCAGAGCTTGCGGCGCACATACGCGAACTGGGCACGCTGCCGGGGAAAGCGGCCCAGACGCTCGAAAAGACGGCAGCACAGGCGCGGATGCTGGCCGAGCGCTATTACACTGCCAATAGCACACTGTACCTGGGGCGGCAGGTGAGCTACCCGATAGCCCTGGAAGGGGCGCTGAAGCTGAAAGAGATTAGCTATATTCATGCCGAGGGCTACCCGGCAGGCGAGATGAAGCACGGTCCGGTGGCGCTGATTGATGAGCAGATGCCAGTAATCTGCATTGCACCCCGCGATGGCGTGTACGAAAAGATGCTCAGCAATATCGAGCAGGTGCATGCACGTGGCGGCAAAGTGATTGCCGTGGTGACCGAAGGCGAAACGCTGGCAGCAACTCCCGCCGATCATATGATCGGCGTACCCGCAACTGCGCCCCTGCTCAATCCGGTACTCGCAGTGCTGCCGCTGCAACTGTATGCCTACCACACCGCGCTACTGCGGGGCTGCGATGTTGATCAGCCGCGTAACCTCGCCAAGAGTGTGACGGTGGAATAGGGAGAAAAGCGCCCCTGGTGATAGTTGTTGTCGATCTGGAATATTTCGCTTTCGCTCAGGTGAGGCGTCCGGCTGCGTTGGGCTGCCGTGGCAAGTTGCTGCTGCTCCCATCGGGGAGCAAATCCCTGCCAGAAATCATCGACAGCACAGAACAATAGTACGGGAGCACACCCGACGAAGTATTACCAGGGGCGCGACAATTGGACAGCTAACGCACGTTCTGCCGTAGCACCGCTGCAATACCTGTCTGCAACGTTGGGTAAGTTGTCAGTTCCTCGAAGGACATAGCAAGGCTGACCAGTGCCTGGGCGATGTGCGGTTGCACACCAGTGAGCAGGGTACGAGCGCCGAGTAACCGCACCGCTGAGGTCAGTTGCATCAAGCCACTGGCTGCCTGGGCATTGATAGCCTGTACACCCGTCACATCGATGATAACGGTATGCGCCTGACTGGTTGCAACCCGATTCAGTACCATCTCACTCACCGATTCGACACGCGCTTGATCAAGACTGCCGATCAGCGGCAGCACCAGCACACTCGTGGCTACCGGAATAAGCGGCGAAGAAAGCTCGTTGATCAGGTTCTGCTGGGCAGCGATCACCTGCGCTTGCAATGCCTGCTGGATCGCCTCGGCCTGCTTGCGGGCTTGAATATCTCGAAAAACGGAACATATATACCCTTTCCCCTCAAATTCCAGATAGCTTGTTACTATTTCCACTGGAAAGGTTGAGCCATCTCTACAGCGTTGTTCGCTCTCAAAGGTGAGCGAACCGCTCCTTTTTTGCTCCTGCCAGCTTGCGTCCAGTTTTCGGGGGTAATGGTCGGGTCGATATCCGAGACACGCATCGTGAGTAGTTCACTGCGACTATAGCCCAGCACGTCGCAAGCAGCATTATTTACATACCGATAATACCCATCTTCATCGACGTAATCCATCATATCCGGGGCATTGTCTACCACAAACCGAATATAACGTAGTTCGGTTTCGAGGTGTGTACGTTCGGCACGCAGGGCGGTTACCTCGGCATTGGCTTCGCTCAGCAGTTGTTGCAGCCGCTCATGCTCTCGTTGCAGGTTTTTTACATATGGATCACATGATCGGGGTGGTTGATTATCTGATGTCATCATAGCTCATTACACAGCTTCCTTACAAGCCAGCGCACTTCGTTGTACGGGTGATTTTACCAACCTAGCAGATTTCTGGGCCACATGTAAAGATGTGGCGTTACTTGTCGTAGTTGTCAATAAGTTGCAATTTTACATTTCCTTAACCCGTTCTATTATAGCGCATTTTTGTCAGGAATGAATTATTTTATGTATCAGGCGAACCTGGTTTATTTTGTCAAGCCATCCGCCTCCTATCCCATCGCCGCCGCCGTTCTCTGGTGTAGGCATATACAGGCATGGCGCACCTGTGATAGCACGCTCAACCAAGCGCAACAGTGCTGGCTCTGGCAGTTCATCGAGTACTGCACTTCCCCTGGTAATTATTCGTTCTTGCTCTGTGCTACCACAGTCATACAATTAAACGTGTATTCGCCAGCGTATTGCACTACCATTCGGGGGTTTGCACTTGTTTTGATAGATTACTACCCAGTGCCCTGGATTGCCCCTCCCGCACGGAAGGACGAATGCAGCATCGAGAGGTTGTGCAAGTCGGGTATATGCGCTATCAGTTCGGTTGCCGCTGTGCGGGCCTGGGCCGCCACGTCTGCTTCATTGGCAGTCAGCACGCGCCCATCACGCACCACCTGCTGCCCATCGACCCACACTGCCTGCACTTCGCGTCCGGTGGCAGCATAGACCAGTTGCCCATAGGGATCGTGGATCGGCGCAAGGGTGGCGGTGTTCCCATCCAGCAGTACGATATCGGCGCGCTTGCCAACTTCCAACGACCCAATCTGGTCGGCCAGACCAAGTGCCTGCGCCCCGCCACGGGTTGCCATCCAGAGCACCTGGCGGGCAGTTATTGCCGATGGATCGAGGGCTGCCAGTTTATGTAACAGGGCCGTTGTTTTCATCAACTGGAACATATTCTGATTGTTGTTGCTGGCCGCACCATCCGTGCCAAGGCAGACATTCATCCCCTGATGCAGCATCCGGGGCACCGGCGCGACACCAGAACCCAGGATCATATTTGCAATTGTATTGTGCACCACATGCACACCGGGTCGTTGCAGCAAAGCGATATCGGCCTCGTTCAGCCAGATACAGTGTGCCAGCAGCACATCGAGATCAAGCAGGCCGTGTTGTGCGGCATACCCGGTCGGGGTGGTGCCGTGGGTGGTACGAAAATAGGTAACTTCCTCGCGCACCTCCGCCAGATGGGTGTGTATGCCCCATCCTTCGGCGTGGGCCAGTTCGAGTGTTGCGTCAAGCAACTGGGGGGTTTGTCCGCTGAGCGTGCCCACCCCCAGCCGAAAGCCAATCCGCTCGGTTGTGGCCGTACGCGCCGCCAGTGCGCGGTGCTCGGCCAGTACTTCTGCAACAGTCAGAGTGCGTTGATCGGTCATCTGGTTGAAAGCGATATCCTCGGCCCCAAACGATACCACCGCCCGCAACCCGATCTGTTCCAGTGCATCCACCACCCCCAGGCTCGCGAGTGAGCCGGAATTGGTATGCACAAACATATCGCTGACCGTTGTAACGCCACTAGTCAGCAGTTCAATGCCTTTGTGCAGTGTACCGATGTACGCTGTTTCACGTGTCAGGTAGAAACCAGCAGGAATGATGACCCGCATGCCCCATTCGTACAAGGTCATCCCATCGCCGAGACTAGGCAGCAACCCTTCGGAAAAATGGGTATGTGCATTGATCATCCCTGGCAGCAGTACCCCTGTCCCATCACCAACCACTGCGGCATCGGGAAACCGTGCCCGCAGTTCCGACCACGTCCCGATTGCAGTAATATGGCTGGCTTCAATTGCCAGTGCTGCATCACGCACGACCTGCCATGTATCATCCATGGTAAGCAGATAATCGGCCCGTACCAGTGTTATCACAACTACTCCTGCTGGCAAATGTAGAACATACCTCGGTATGCTCCAGACAACGCCCTATACACGAACTCTCAGAAAGCCGCGTTGCAACAGCGCCTGCATCTGTTGAGTGCTAAGACAATACTGGCAGGATATTTGAGCATTGCGGGGATTCTTGCCGCTGCACTACCTTTCCGGCGGCATACCCGACTATTTTTCTAAATCAACACGCATCGATAATTTACTACGACGTACTATCATTCATCTGTCGCAGAGCAAAGGCTTTGCACCTGTCGGCGGGTGCCGTTCTTTATTATACATCGATATTCAATCGTGTATTTCTCCCGAATAGGTCTAAACTATTCTTATACTAAAGTACTGTAGTTTTTTTGGGCAAAATCATTTACAATAGAAAAGATTAGATCCACCTCTAACCCAACGACATACCAGAGAAAGAATGCGCCCGTTATGAGGCTCCTTATCCGGGATTGTGCTCTATTCGACAACACAGCGCCACGTAGTCTGCGCGAGCCCTGTTCTATAGCCATTGAAGGAGCGCATATTGCCTGGATCGCCGCCGAACCACCTGCGACTTATACCGCCGACCGGGTAATCGATGGACGCACCCTGATTGCGCTTCCGGGCCTAGTGAATGCCCACACTCATTCTCCCGAAAATCTCCTCCGTGCCACCACCGAACCAATGCCCCTGGAACCGTGGCTCGTTGCCATGTACGGTACCACTGGCCCGCTCTCCGAGCGTGATATCTACCTATCAGTGATGCTCGGTGTGATAGAGATGTTACAATCGGGTGTCACTGCTGTCATCGACAATCTGTGGAGTCCGGGGCCGCTCACACCAGAGTACTTGAACGCGGCAACACAGGCGTATGCTGATAGCGGTATCCGTGCGGCGGTTGCGCCGCTCTACAGCGACCTGGCCTATGAACAGAGCCTTGCCGCAGCGATGGGCATGTCACTCGAGCATACTGCCTTCATTGCTGATGTCAAAGGCAGCACACCGCTTGCTGAGTTGCTCGCCGTGCTTGATGCCTATTTCCAGCAGTGGCATAACGCGTATGATGGGCGGATTCGGTGCTTTGTTGGGCCGGGTGGCGCACAGTGGTGCAGCGACGACATGCTGCACGCTAGCGCCGATCTCGCCCGCCGCTACGCAAGTGGCTTTCATATGCATCTGCAAGAAACACAGGTGCAGGATATTGGCACACGGCAACGGTTTGGCATGTCGGTGGTGCAATGGCTGGCACAGCAGGGCTTGCTTGGGCCACATGTTTCGCTGCCACATTCGGTATGGATAGATAACGCCGAAGACATTGCTACACTGGCTGCAAGCGGGGCGTGTGTTGTGCACAACCCGGCAGCCAACCTGAAGCTTGGCAGCGGACTTGCGCCAATCAAGCGCATGCGCGAACATGGTATTCCGGTTGCCTTGGGCTGCGATGGTTCGGCATCGAGCGATAATCAGGTGCTCTTTGAGGCCATGCGCCTCGCCGCCCTGATACACACCAGCGCCGATCCTGACCCAGCACGGTGGTCGGTCGCCAGTGAGATAGTTGCAATGGCGACCACTGGCGGGGCTACAGCGCTGAACCTGGCCGATAAAACAGGCCGCCTGGAGCCGGGATATCTGGCAGATATGACGTTATTAGATCGGCGGAGCGCGCATCTGCTGCCGTTAAATGATATAGCCCGCCATCTGGCATTTGCGAGACGGGACGCTCGGTGCATACCGTTATTGTGCATGGGGTGGTGGTGGTCGAAGCAGGCAAGATTATCGCCTTCGATGCCGAGTCGATCCTGGCAGAGATTGCCGAACAGATGCAGGGGCGCTTGTGGCAATTGCCCGTACCCGCCCCGGTAACACACGATATTGCCAGCTTTGCCCGGTGGCGGCAGGCGGTGATAACACAACTGGTCAAGCCAAGCGTAGCGTTACTATCATAGCGCCTGGAAACACGTTGAGGAATAAAGACGGGGAGCAGCAGAATGCAGCAGACCGCTCATATTGTGATAGATCGACTTGGTGTAACCTTTTCGACCCCTGGCGGGCCAGTGACGGCACTCCAGGATATATCGCTCACGATTAAGGCAGGCCAGTTTGTAGCGCTGGTGGGGCCAAGCGGTTCGGGCAAAAGCACTCTGTTACGCGCTATTGGCGGGCTGATTGCCCCCAGCACGGGCAGCATCACTGTTGGCGGTGTCTCTGCCGAACGTGCCCGCCTGTCGCGGCAGGTCAGCTTTGTTTTTCAGCAATCGGTGTTGCTGCCCTGGCATACCGCACAACAAATGTTGAACTGCCGCTCCGTCTGTTCGGGTGGAGCAAGGCACAACGCGAAGCAACAGCCCGCCAGTTTCTCGAACTGGTTGGCCTGAGTAAGTTT
>JAAUSQ010000328.1 GCA_012033195.1 Chloroflexaceae bacterium | reverse complement strand
CGCCGCCACCGCCACTGCCACGGCTGCGCTCTTCGGCTTCGTTAACGCGCAGGTTCCGACCATCAACTTCCTGACCATCGGTTGCACGAATCAGGCCCGCTACATCGTCCGTCTCAATTTCGACAAAGCCAAACCCACGTGACCGACCCGTTTCGCGGTCGCTGATGACCCGTGCACTCTGCACTGTTCCGTGGGGGCTAAAGATCCGCTCCAGATCATCGTCTTTCATTCGCCATGGCAGGTTTCCAACAAACAGCTTGACAAGCATTCTTTCACACTCCTCTGCGCCGCAGCGCAAGAACCAGGTGGCGTTGTTGTATGCCACCACTCACCAAACCGTACCCAATCAAGCGTACAATCCACAGCCTGGGATAGACCGGGCTGGCTCGCTCTAGCACAACGAACATCCCTTCGGTACGAAGAAGCCTGCCGAGCGACCAGGGGACTGAGGAGGTCTCTGATGCAAGTCTCGCAGTTGTGTTACGTTGGCAGACGTAAGAATGATACCATAGTTACCAAAATATGCAACTGTTTCCAATCAGGGTTACGGGCTACCTGCATTCAAAAACAGAGCACGTGCGGTTTGTGCGATAGGCGGCTCCAGCACAGCCTTCGCGCACACGGCGGGCAATCAACTAGAATATGACGCTCTATTGGAGATTTTAGCAACCCGTACTACTTCACAACAAAAGAGTAAAATTGAGGGGCGCTATCGCTCTAAATTGTTGGAAAAAGGTATAAAAGGCTTTGCAATAACGGTTTTGGAGATAAATAGGATACATTTTGTAAAGAAAATTCAACTTCATCGTACTTTTTGGAGCGCGCGTGATGGTGTATAATAATCCACAGCTTATACTCTACCTAGTATAATCGTAGACATTTTATAGGCACACGTATGTGGGTTTTTCACAAGCGGCAATGCATACTATAGAACATGCCCCTTCAAACTCTACCGATGAGTCCCCTTCAATCCTCGTCATCGACGATGATTACTTTATGCGGGAAATGCTCACCGTCTTACTCGAAGATGAAGGCTATGCTGTAGCTACGGCGGCCCACGGTCGCGAGGCGCTTGATTATCTGCATACGGTTGCCAGGTTTCCCAACTTAATCTTGCTTGATATGATGATGCCGATTATGGATGGGGCAGCATTTCGACAGGCACAGCAGCAGGACGCCACAATTGCGTCCATTCCGGTGGTGGTGTTGTCGGCGAACGGCGACCCGAACCTGGGGAAAAAACTGGGCGTTGAGGCGCACCTGCCCAAGCCAATTGATATGGAGACATTGTTACAGCTCATCCGGCGGTTTGTGTAGCAGATGGGCTGTACTCTATTGATGTGACATTGTACTTCTCTGGTGCTCAATCATACGTTCTTTCTTAACCATGGATAGACAGCTCAACAACACAGACGATAGCACTGTATTGAAACCCGGCGAACTTGTTCCCGATGCCACACCCGCCGATTCAACGACCACGCCCACCGACCTACCACACCTCTCCATTCCTTCAAGTGTTGCACCTCAACAGATTCTCGAATTGCTTGAGCAAGCGTTACGGGTTCCCGCCGAGCAAGCCGTCCTTCAGGCACAGCGCACCAATCAGCCGGTATCGGTGGTAGCAACGCTGAGGAAGGGTGAGGAAGAAGTGCTGATTACTGCTACCCCGGTTGCTGATAAGGCCAGCGGTGCATCTATGCAGGTAAGTTTTGTCCGGCGGGCCTTCCCTCGTCCGCCTGCCACCTGGGTAGCACCTGCACCGGGCAATGCCGAGTTGCTGACGATTAATAGCCAGTTGCGCGACGAAATAGCCGACCTGGAATCGACCGCCACCAATCTGAACACCTTACTCGTCAGTGCAGGGATTACAACCCTGTTTCTTGATACCAATCTGCGGGTCAGCCAGTTCCGGCCCGCCATTTCCGAACTGTTCACGCCGCTGCCCGGCGATTACAGCTATCGCCTGAGCGACATCGTGCAATCGTTCCACGATACAAAGCTGATAGATGATATACATGCTGTGCTGCAGATTGGGAAGGCCATATCACGCGAAATCCAGGTTGCTAGCGACCAGTGGTATTTGCGGCGTGTCCTCCCCTATGCGGCGTCTGATACATCGGTGGAGGGGGTGATTGTTACCTTTGTTGATATCAGCGAACTGAAGCATGCCGAGCAAGAACTGCGCCGCTCCGAGGAACGCTTCCGCACGGCGCTCGACAATTCGCAGGTGACGGTCTTTCAGCAGGATGCAGACCTGCGTTATACCTGGGTGTACAATCAGTATGCCGGAAGCCCACAGGAAGGTGTCATCGGTCTGCGTGACGATGTCCTTTTCGAGCGGCCCGAAGATGCCACCCGGTTGATTGCGCTGAAAAGCAAAGTGCTCCAGACCGGGCAGCGCGTACGCGAAGAGGTAGCAATCTCATTTAATGGCGTGGTCGCCTTCTTTGATGTATTGATTGACCCACTGTACGATGAGCAGGGCAAGATCGTTGGCATCACCTCTGCCGCCGCCGATATTACCAACCTGAAGCGCATTGAAGAAGAACGGCTCGTATTGCTGCAACGCGAGCAAGCGGCGCGTGCCCGTGCCGAAGAAGCAGTCAAGTTGCGTGATGTTTTTTTCGGTAGCCTCGCACGAATTAAAAACACCACTTGCCATTCTGCTTGGCAATGTGCAACTGCTGCAACGGCTCACTACCCGCTCACAATCGCTCGCGCCGCACGAGCGTTCCCGGCTCGAAATTATTACCACGCAGGCATTGCGCCTCAATCAGCTTATCAGCCTGTTGCTAGATGTCTCCCAGATTGATCGTATGCAACTGAAGCTCAAGACCGAGCCGCTGGATGTGCTGAAGCTTGTGCAGCAGGTGATGTTTGCAGTGCGCTCCGAGACAGATCAGCACCAGATCGTGCTTGATGCCCCCGATGCAATGTTCTACGTCGATGGCGATGAGGTGCGGCTGGAGCAGGTCTTCTACAATCTGCTACGCAACGCCATCAAATACAGCCCTGAAGGGGGGACAATCGAGGTACGGCTGGAGCAGGACGGTGATACTATCTGTATTGCCGTCTCCGATAAAGGCATCGGCATTCCCGCCGCCGACATGCCGCATATCTTTCATCGCTTTGTCCGCGCTAGCAATGCTGATCAATACAATATCAGCGGGTTGGGCATTGGTCTGTATGTGGTCAGCGAGGTCATCCGCCTGCACGGTGGGACAGTATCGGTAACAAGCCGCGAAGGTATGGGCACCACCTTTACGGTACGGTTGCCAGTGGCAGTATAGGTGCTACGCAAAACAAGCCCCTCATCCAGGATAGGAGGAAGGGGCAAGCGAGATGGCACATCAGCGCTCTAGCTCTGTGACGGTGAAGCACACCACGTATTCCAGACCACTTTCGAGGCCGTGCAACACTAGGCTCTAGTCCCCCGGTTGCAATGCGCTACTATCAAACTGAAGCTGAATATTGCCCGGATTACCGGCCTGCCCACTCAGACCAATATCGCGGGTGCTGCCATCGGGCAGGTTCGGCCATGTCACAACTGGCTCGTCTGGCTCAAAGCGGGTGGCCGTGATAGTATAGACCGTACCGGGTGGGCCTGACTGCGGTACAATCGTTGTCTGCGGCTCAAGGGTAGGACTACGGATCAAAAGATCAACTTCATCAGTCTGGCTATCGCCCGATGTCTTCCATAATCCCAAAGTTGACAATGACATCGCCATCGCTGGCCCTGCTAATCCAGTTGTCGTCACTCAACGATACATCCCCACCTGTTCGATGTATTCTAAAGATTGGTGTTTGAAATAGGTGGTATAGAGTTCAGCATAGTGCCCGCCCTGCGCCAGCAGTTCATCGTGGGTGCCCTCTTCGATAATCTGGCCTTTCCGCATCACAATAATGCGATCTGCCGTGCGTACCGTTGAAAGGCGGTGCGCGACGATGATGCTGGTGCGGCCCTGCATCACCACGTCCAGACCCATCTGGATCTGCGTTTCGGTGAATGGGTCGATGCTGGCGGTAGCTTCGTCCAGAATGAAGATCGAAGGATTTTGCAGCAGCACCCGTGCCAGTGCTACCAGTTGCCGCTGCCCCAATGAGAGCCGCGACCCTCGCTCACCCACATCGCTTTGCAAGCCGTCGGGCAGGTCGTTAATCCACTCACCGCCAATCGCCCGCGCTGCCTGCTCAACGGCGGCATCAGTTGCATCGGGTTGCCCATAGCGGATATTGTCGGCAACGGTGCCCGAAAAGAGGAACGGTACCTGTGGCACCAGTCCCAGATGGCGGCGATACTGGTGCAGGTCGAGGCGGCGAATGTCGCGCCCGTCAATCAACAGTTCCCCCCCTGGAACTCGTAGAAGCGCGTGATCAGGCGTGTCAGGCTCGACTTGCCCGCGCCGTGTGCCCACCTACCGCAATGG
>JAAUSQ010000327.1 GCA_012033195.1 Chloroflexaceae bacterium | reverse complement strand
GGCCTCGTTCAAGAAGAGGTCTTTTTCAACGCCATACTGCTCCATCACGGCCCGCAGATAACGCGCCTTGCCCACGGTCATCCCGCCCCAGTCGGCCCAGCGCGAGTCGGTCAGGTCGCTGTCGGCTCCTGGCCCTTGATACCACGGGTACGAGTGGAAGGGCACAATATCGAAGCTCTCGCCCGCACCAGCCCGCAGCACACCTTCCAGGAACTTCTCCGGCTTGCCACGCCCGATGATACGGGTATCCGAGTCGTTGAGCAGCAGCCCACCAAGCATAATGCGGGCATTCGGGTCGGCGGCGCGGATGAACGGGGCGACCACCTTGAGCATTTCGCCGTAGTATTCGCCGCCATAGTAGGGGTCGTCGATATCGCCCCAGCACCCATAGATATTGTCGGGTTGGACAATGTCGGGGTCAATATCGACCTCGTTGCCCAGTTCCCAGTGCTTGACGTTGTAGGGTTCGCCGCCATAGCGCTTGATCAGTTCGGTGAGAAAGCGCCCGTAATCGTCGAAGCGGTCTTGCAGAATGGGGCCGCACGCGGTGGGGAACACGGTCGCCCAGCGGGGGTGGTCGTCTACAATCACGGTCGGGGTCATCCCGGCGGCGGTAGCAGCGGTAAGGTTCTGCTCAAACTGCTGGAGCGATGCGGCCTCCCAGTTCCACTGCTCAGGTGGGGTATCGGCCTCAAGCTGAACATCGCGCCAGCTAATGGCATTGAGCCGTACCCAGCTTGCTCCCAGGTTTTTGGCACGGCTCCGCACGATATTATTAAAGCGCGGCGGCTTGATCTCCGCGCCGAAGATGGGCAACTGGCTGGTGCTCTGGCTGAGTGTAGCCGATGCAGGCGTGTCCTGCAAATAGTATTCAATTGGCTGCGGCGGCGCAACATATGCGTGATCCTCTGGCAGTTCGTAGATCGCAATATCGTCGGCGTCTTTGTCAGTCGGTGTTTGGGCCTGTGCCGGGGCACTGAGCACCAGCAGGCTGGCGAGACAGAGCCAGCTTATGAGCCGCAGCAGTGTACGGTGATGAAACACGTGTTGCTCCTTATATGATAGGTCGAGTTAGTATGGTACAGATTGGCGGATTGGTAGCGTATAGCCAAAAGAGTGTCCGTTATGCGTTAGCCTGCATCAGTGCATCCAGGCCGGCGCGCAGCGTTGCGGCCTCTGCATCGGGTAGGTTGGCAAGCGGCACCCGCACACTGGTGCGCGGCAACCCGGTGATCCAGGGCATGGCTGCCTTGAGCGCGGGCGGTGTATTGCCGGGTATCAGCTTCACCAGCGCATTGAGCCGCGCCTGTGCCGTCGAGGTATCGCCGCCAGTGATGTGGGCATCGTACACGGCCCGCACCAGACCGGGCAGCAGGTTGGCGAAGGCCGAGATCAGGCCATATGCGCCCAGTTTCATTGCATTATCGGCAATCGCCTCGTTGCCGCCATACAGACGCAACCCCTGATACTGGGTGAAGGTGGCGAAGGTGGCAGCGTCGCCGCTGCTGTCCTTGATGCCAAACACCTGCTGGGGGTGGCTTTCGAGCAACCCCTCGACGACGGCGGGTGTAATTGACACCATTGTCACCTGTGGGATATGGTAGAGCAGTACCCGTGCATCATCGGGCAGGGCACTGCATACAGCGCGATAGTACGCGAGCAAGCCTGTATCGGGCACGCCCTTGAAGAAGAACGGCGGTGCAACCAGAATCGCATCCACGCCACGTTCGATAGCATAGCGGCTGAGCGCAATGGTTTCGGGCAGGCTGGCGCAGCCGGTTCCCACGATGACCGCGAGGGTGCCCCGGTGTTCTAGCACCCCATCAATGACACGCTGACGTTCGGACAGCGAAAGAGCCTGCCCTTCGCCGGTAGTACCAAGCGGGAGCACCCCATGCACGCCCTGCTGTTCGAGGTAGCGCAGATGCTCGGCAAGCCAAGCCTCATCAACTGGCCCGGTTTCGGTGGTAAATGGTGTTAGCGTCGCAGGAAAAACGCCGCTCAGTTCACGCATATTGATACCCCTTTCGGTAGAACTTACTTTGTGAAAGGCTCGCCGCGTGTGCTTCCCTCACCCCGTGCCCCGCTCCTACTAGTACAGCGAGCGGAGCTACCCATGCAGGGGCCGCTTACACACTGGTATAGGCAGCGATTGATTGTATTTCGAGATAGGCGATTTCACTGCGTAACGCCCACTGGCGCGGGTCGGCATCCACACGGGCGATCCAGGCTTCCGGGCCGCCCAGTTCGGCTACTTCATCGGCAAAACGGTCGAGTGTTTCAAACTCAAGCCCCTCGGTATGCAGGGCATGCAGGCGCAGGTTGGCGGCCCGCTGCATACACAGTACCCACGAACAATCGACGCCAACCGTATCGTCGGGGCAGTGTTCCAACAGGTATGTAGCACCCGGTCGCGACAGGCCCCGCGAGGCGGCAGTAACATCCCAGGGCAGGCCGCTTGCCAGGGTAAAGACGTGGTTGATCATGGCTTCGGTCTCGCGCTGTGTGCGGGGATGGCTGGCAAAGGCGCGTGCAGTGCGTCCCAGGATGGTCATATCGTAGTCGGTAATGGTGGCGATGACCTGCCGCAATTCGTCGGGATATGTCTCAACCCAGTGCAGGATGCGGTCGAAGTCACAGAGATGCAAATGGCTGGCCTGTGGTGCAATGCGGAGCGCTCCTGCAAGCGCACGCCGCCGCACCTGTCCGAGTGTTGCCATACCAGCGCGGGTGTCCTGGGCTAGCAGATCGAGCGTGACACGGCGATGCTGAAGCCAGGGGGTCATCGCAGTCTGTGGGGTGACAACAATATTGATATGGCTGTACAGTTCGAGCAATATCGGAAGACAGCGTATCGCCTGCTGGTCGAGCCGCTGCTGTGGGTCGTGGTGAGTAACTGTAAGGGCTACGTGGTGTGTCATCGTCCCCTGTACATCGTCTCCATAAGCCAAAGGCATCGTTTTGATAATACCAGGAAGGTTCAAGCCCATAGCATTATAGCATGCTGCCTTTGTTGAGCATAGCCCCTGCGCGTGCTTGTGCAATGCTGGTAAGATAGATTAAGACGAAAGTACTACCCGTATTGATGATATTGAGGCAATAATGATGATTGAATTGACACGCGCTGAGCAGGGCACCCTCAAGCCATATGGTCTGTGGCCCAGCCCGCTCACACCGCGCATACTGGCAGGTGGCATCCGCCTGTACGATGCAATGTGGGACAGCGATGGGAAAACGCTGGTCTGGCTCGAACATCGGGACGGCAAGAGTGTGCTGGTTGCACAGGATGTCACCAGCGGCGATGCGCCCGTTGATCTGACGGCGGATATTGCGATTCGGGCGCGGGTGGGCTATGGCGGCGGCGATTTTGGGGTTGGCAATGGAATGGTGGTCTTTGTCGAAAAGTCGGGTCGGCTCTACCGTCAGCCGATTGGGGCGGGGCAACCACAGCCGGTAACACCGTCCTTCGGCAGTGCCGCCGCACCTGCTATCGCCCCGGATGGACGCTATGTTCTGTTTATCCACACTTACGAGGATACCGATGTACTGGCGATTGTGGATAGTGCAGGCCATCTGTGGCCTCAGCGCATCGCCAGCGGGCACGATTTTTATATGCAACCGTGCTGGCACCCCAACGCGCAGCGCATCGCCTATATCGCCTGGGATCATCCGCGTATGCCCTGGGAAGGGTCGCTGCTGTACCTTGCCGACCTGCGAATGGATGCCAACGACCCGCAGCGCCTGCCGACCATTGCCAACCCGATGCTACTTGCGGGCAATGCAAAGACCGCCATCTTTCAGCCCAGCTTCTCACCGGATGGGCGCTGGCTGGCGTATATCTCGGATGAAACCGGCTGGGGCCAGGTCTATCTTTATGATCGTTGAGCAGGGTGTGCATCGCTGCGTGACAAGCGGCGAGGCTGAGCATGGTACACCCGCATGGGTGCAGGGGTTGCGTACCTACGGCTGGAGCCACGACAGCCATGCGATCTATGGTGTGCGCAACGAGCGCGGCTTTGCACGGCTCTATCGACAGGCAATTTATGGCGGCGCGGCAACGCTGGTCGATGGCTTCGCGGGCTATACCTGGCTCGAACAGCCTGCCACCGCTCCCCACGTCAACCGCATTGCGGTAATTGGTTCGGGCAGCCGCCAACCGTCGCGCCTGCTGCTCCACGACGCAACACGCCCCACCACACCCGCAACGATTGTGCAGCGCACCCGCACCGAAAACATCCCCGCCGCACATCTGGCGGTGGCGCAGCCGGTAAGCTGGCAAACCCTGAACGGCGACCCGGTGCATGGGCTGGTGTATCTGCCACCTGCCACGCCCTACCGTGCGCCGGCGGGTGATCTGCCGCCTGCAATTATTCGCATTCACGGTGGGCCAACCAGTCAGGCAGTGGCCGATTACCCGCGTGATGTGCAGTTCTTCACAACACGCGGCTACACCATGCTGATGCTGAACTATCGCGGCAGCAAGC
>JAAUSQ010000326.1 GCA_012033195.1 Chloroflexaceae bacterium | reverse complement strand
ATTGCCTTCACCTATACCCCGAATGGGCAGCGGGCCTCGATGACGGATGCCAGTGGGACCACCACCTACACCTATGACCACCTTGACCGCTTAACGCGCAAAGCCACCCCGTTTGGCAGCCTGAGTTACACCTACGATGCGGCGGACAACCTGCTTACGCTGCAGTCGTCGAATGTGCATGGCACGTCGGTGCGCTATGCCTACGATGAACTCAATCGCCTCCAGAGCGTCACCGACCAACGGCTCAATCCCGGCACGACACGCTATACCTATGATGCTGTCGGCAACCTGGATACCCTGACCTATCCGAACGGGGTCGCGTCCACCCACACCTACGACGACCTGAACCGACTGACGACGGTTGCAGTGGGCAGCGGGACGCTCGGACAGTTTACCTACACGCTCGATGCTGCCGGAATGCGCACCAGACTGGTTGACCACACCGGACGCACGATCGATTATAGCTACGACCAGACCTACCGCCTGGTGTCGGAGCAGGTCACCAACGACCCACAGAGTGTCAATGGCAGCGTAAGCTATACCTACGACGCGGCGGGCAACCGCCTGCGCCGTACCAGCACGCTGAGTGGGGTGGACAATCAGAGCTTCAGTTACGATGCCAACGACCGCCGCAGCGATGCGATCTACGACCCGAACGGCAATCTCCTGAGCGCGGGCGGCACGACCTCCACCTACGATTATGCGAACCGCCTAGTGTCGGATGGGAGTGTGAGGCTGGTGTATGATGGCGACGGGCACCTGGTACAGCAGACGGTGGGCGGGGTCACCACCAGTATCTGGTGGACGAACAGAACCCAACGGGCTATGCCCAGATTGTGGAGGAGGCGGGTGCCGGAACGGTGCAGCGCACCCTGACCTACGGCTATGATCTGATCAGCCTGAACGATGTGGTCGGGGGCAGTGGCACGGCGCACTTCGTAGGGTACGATGGGTTGGGCAGTGTGCGGCTGCTGACCGATAGCACCGGAGCCGTCAGCGACCGCTACGAGTACGATGCGTTTGGCACAGTACTGCGGCAGACGGGCAGCACCGCCAACCCGTACCAATTCACGGGCGAGCGCTTCGACGCGACCCTGGGGCTATACTATCTGCGTGCCAGGTGGTATGATGGGGGCACCGGGCGCTTCCTGACGCGGGACACGTACCCCCTTGATGTTCAGAACCCGGTTGAACTGAACCGCTATGGGTACACCGCCAACAACCCGGTGAACGGGACGTACCCGAGCGGGGAGGTGGCGGTTAGCTATGCACAAAATTTGCACCAGCCAATCTCTGCTGCCAGTAAGATGAAAATTACTGGTGAGTGGATTGCAGTGACATTCCTTGCTACTGCTATTATTATTCTGGCTATATCTGGAAAAGAGGTTATACGAGTTTTGAAGGATTTAGGATGCGAGGTAATTCGCATAGAAGGATCGCACCACATAGTAAGATGCGGCAAGTGTCAAGCGACCGTTCCAGTTCATGGAAATAGGGATATTCCAGATGGTACGCTTGGTAGTATTCGTAGGCAACTGCGTGAGTGCATACCTGACATCAATACACATTTACGTTAAGTTGTGCGATTTTCGAGCAACACAGACAGAGAGGACGACAGTGCGCGTTTGGACCATTCAAGCAGAGCAACAGTGGGTAGATCTCCAGAAGCATGGCGTTTTACGGCGTTCGCTCGCGCAGGTGTATTCGTTTTTCCTGCCGGCATATACGTGGATGGACGAGCAAATGCAGCAACGGTTGCGTGTTGAGAAGCCACTAGATGCAGCCCCACTCTGGTTTTGGTATCAGTGGGATGGTGTTCTCCGACGCCGACCAGACCTACGGTTCAGTGGGCATTTGCCTCCGGGAACGACTGGAGTGCGCATGGAATGCGAGATTGTCGATGCCAGGCTCCTGTTGTCCGATTTCTACTTATGGTGCTCAGTTTTGAATGGTTGGTATATTCCCATATCTTTAGATGATCAAGCAATGTTCGATGCAGAAGCTGACCAATATGTGACCGAAACAGGGCAATCAGTGGATAGGGCAACGGTATCGCTTCGTGTCCCTTTGTTGGAGCAGTATTCCTATCCACCCCACCTCCGCACGCGCATTATTGCAAGTTGGCAACGTGTGTTTGATCTCGACTGGGCAGTACCAGGAATAACTGACGCCCGTGAACAGAAAGCGATCCAAGCAACTGCATGGGAACTCCGATTGGCTGATGTCATCACTGTCCACACATTCGTTGCCCGATAATACTACCCTGTCACAGGGTAAACGGGGTGTAAAAACCTTCGTGTAAAAAGCGACCTTGGGCTGAGCTATCCCATTGTGAAGCTATCAAATACGCACCACCAGCAAGCCAGATGACAGCGTTGGCTTCATGCGGCTGCAGGACGTCGCCGCGACAGGGCTGTACTCCCTACGCGCCAGGTGGTATGATGGGGGCACGGGGCGCTTCCTGACGCGGGATACGTACCCTATCGATTTCCAGAACCCGGTTGAACTGAACCGCTACGGCTACACCGCCAACAACCCGGTGAACTGGACGGACCCGAGCGGGGAGGCGCTGGTATCGTATGCAAAAACGCACCAGCAAGCCCAAGGACAGGGGAAAGCTCATCAAGACTATATTAATGGTCGAAAAGGCGCCAAAGGTGTTGATGCTGTTGCTCTGTATGAGGCATCTGTCTACTCCGCTGTTGTAAATCGCTTGACAGTAAAACTGTTATACTATGTTTTAGCAGTCAGACCATGGCAATCTAAGGATCGGGGTAAACATGATGAAACCCAGCATATCACTTTTGGTCTGAGTACAGTTCTTCATCTCCAGACAAATTGGCGCACAACGGGATTGACCCTGAATAACTTTGGTTGGAGCAGATTGGGTAGATTCCAGAACACGTCTGTGGCAGCTATTCAAGCGCAAGCACTTGCTTACATTTTGAGCGTCCGTCGCCCACTTGAAGCTGTTGAAGTTGTTGATAGACAAACTGCTAGAATGTTTATCAACAGACAAAGACATGCTGAAGAAATTCTCATGCGTTGGGCATTACGGAAATGGGGTGGATACCCCACCCCCCATCGAGTATTGGATGTTAGCTCATCCAGAGATGCATGTACACCAGGGCGGGGACGCGGCCCAAAAGCTTGTGTCTTTGTTATACCGAGGCTTAAAGCACAAAATCCTCTGCTGTTCGAGAAAACGCAGTTTCCTTTCTGGCCATCAGGATTTCCCAATCCATCAGGAGGTCCCTCGTGGTAACATCATGACGTGGCGGGTATGGGAGAAGCGATCTTGGTTGTGAAGAGCAGTGATAGACTCATCAACTATCTCTTGTGCATTATTGGTGGATCTGTCACACACAATTGTTGCTTTTGTACTCAGTACTAACACTCCAAAAGGAGGCTATGAATGATATCCCACCTCGAACGCTACCGCAGCGGCGAACGCACACAGGCCTGGCGGGAGTTGGTTGCATTTGGCGCAGCAGTGCGCGAGGAGCCACTCTATAGCGATGCACGCGCCGTGGCGGAGGAGATAATGCAGCGAATATCCTTTAATCTTCATCTCATTTTGAAGCGGTTGGTTGCTTTAGAGTTCCAGTTTACTAGTGGTTGGAGTGCACCTGACAAGAGATTACTCACTGAGTTAGAAGCCATTGAGCACTATGGAACACTGCCGCTGGTAGTCGATTGTTGGTTTCGGAACATCGGCCAAATAAGTCTGAGTGGCTTTCACCCACGATTGAGTTACGACGAGGGTAATGCTGATGTCTTCCCGGATGCAATTGGGCCTAACACTGATCCCCTGGAGGTCGCTTTCGTGTCTTTCTCCCATGAAGATCCAGAGGATCACGAGGACAATGAACCTGCCTATGTTTGTATCGCAGACGGCCTGACGGTACCGCTCAGCTCTTCCTTCGATGCACCTTTTAACTCCTATTACTTTACCGGCACCTTCTTCATCCCCTACTTGCAAACGTGTTTCGATTGGGGTGGCTTTCCGGGGCTGCGGCACTATCCCGAAGCAGCGGAACGGGCACGGGAGGAGCTTGCTTTCTTGAAAGAGGGATTGCTCCCCCTGCTCTAGCGCTCTAGGGGTGCGTAGGCAGGCGGTACCACCACCGACTACCTGTGGGATGAAGCCGCCGCCTACGGGGATGGGGTCTTCGACCTGGACCGCAGCGGCACGGTGGCGACGCGCTACGTGCTGGCGGCGGGCACGTGCGAGGCGGTGTATGAAACAAACCGTGAGCTGTGGTCGGGACGGTCTCGGTCAGCCCCGCCGTTGCCCCAGCCGGTCGTAGGTGTACCCAAAGCCCGCGACTGGCGTGCTGCCCGTGGTGTGCACCAGACGCTGGATCTGATCCCGCCCATCGTAGGCATAGGTGCTGGTAGTCGTGGCGGCGTTGCTGGTCACCTGCGCCGTCGTCACATCCATGTCGTGGGCGTCGGCGTATACATGCCATCGCCATAATTCTGCACGGTCGCTTCGACCCGACCGAGGGTATCAAAGGTTGATTGGGTCATGTACC
>JAAUSQ010000325.1 GCA_012033195.1 Chloroflexaceae bacterium | reverse complement strand
AATAGATCGGTGCCTTCGATCAGGTCGTTGAAGCGGTTCGAGGGGCCGGTGTGCGCGTGGTTTTCCAGTGCCTGTTGGCCGGAGTGCCCGAAGTACGCTCCGATCGACAGGATCACCGGCACCTGCTCGCCTGCGGCCAGTCCTTCAGGCAATAGAACGTCGGCGTGCAGTTCAACGTCGGAGCCGTCCGAGGACGGAAAGTAGTGCTGCGTCCAGGCCGCGCCTTGGGGAACGCGGGCGTTCTCGGCGTGCGTGACCGCTTTGTCGGCGGTGGCAACCGCAGCAGTCGCGATCGCCTCTGACTGTGTCCATGCGGCAGGTGCCCCAGCGAGGACAAGCAACATCACTGCTGTGCCTGTTAATAAGCGCCTGACGTAGGTCTTGGGAACGCGCATAATTCTCCTCCTGATGGAAGCTGTTGGTCTTGAGTCGGTCGTGAGTCGGTCACGATTTCGTAAGCTGTTAGAAAAAATTTGAGACATGATGGTGAACTCTTTGCCGTCCAGCCCATCTGGCAGCGTGCCTGGGGCGACCACTTGGTCAGCGCCCGCTGACCATACAACCAATGCCTCAACCTAGAAGGGCCAGCACGGCATGAACCGTCAGGTGGGCGATCATGGCGGCCTCTAACCCGTAGCGCCAGAACAAATACCCCGCAACCACTGCAAACAAAGAATTTTGGATCAGCAAGAACCCCAGTAGTGGTGGGGTTAACGGTAGTCCTAGGGCGATCGCAGCGGGCAAGTGGGCCACAGCAAACACCAGGGAGGAGACGGCAATGGCGACTACCACCCATTGGGTCTGGGGTTTACCCTGGCGCTGCTGCCCAAATCGCCAGCCCAGCCATAGCAGCAGCGTCATCAGCCCCCAGCGAATCAAAATTTCTTCGGTGATACCGCCGTAGAGAAATCGCACTAGTAACGGCGTGGGCTCAGCCGCCTCATAGGCTGGTGGCAGCAGCGGGCGAGACAACAGGGCGATCGCCGTAAGCAGTCCGCCGCTGATCAACCCACCCACCACACCGGGCAACAGTTGAGGAACCATGGCTTTCCGCCACGATCGCCCAGTGGACAAAGCCTCTGCCCCCGGTGCCGTTAGCCCTAGTCGGTGAGCCAAGAGCACGCCTATCAGCACCGCTACCGACAGCAAAACCGTGGGCTGCACCAGCACCAGTAGCCTGACCACGGCGGCAGGTGGGGACCCCTCTGGGAGCAAGGGCAAAGGCAGCAACACCAGGGTCATCACCCCAGCCATACCTGCCAACCACAGCAGCCCGAACAGTCGCAACCTAGAGTCTTTATGCTTAACCATGGCTTTATCCTCAACTTCTTCTAAAATCGGCTTGTACAGGTCAATGACGCGGTCGAGCGTGCCGAGTGGATAGAAAGTACTGACCTGTGGTGTTATCAAGCATTCGCGAACTTATGGTCATAGGGTGCAGGTTATCCCTTCAGTGATGAAGTCCTTTGGTCCATTTGCTGATGGTTTTACGAACTGACGGGATCACCGATGCCCCTGCCGATAACTCTGGGAAATGGGTTTGGATACCCCGTTGGGTTTGAACACCCCGTAGGCGATCGCAGAACACGGGTACGACAACCAGCATTGATAGAGCCGTGTAGGTCGCGTGGAAATCGCTGACTGTGAATAGAGTCGGCGGGGTCACGGCGCTTCCGGTCACGGCGCTTCCGGCTACGCCCAGCAAGAGATTGCCGCCGATGTTGTTCGCGAAGTGTACGCCGATGGCGAGTTCGGTGGTTCCGTCAATCAACGAAACCACGGTCCACACTAGACCCGGAACGAGGAAGTAGTTGAAGAAGACCGTGAGCCAGCCGCCAGCGCTCGCCTCCGGGTTGAGCAGGTGCGCCAGGGCGAAGATCACAGCTGGCACCAGCGCCAGAAAGGCGCGGTTAGACCAAACAATACTCGCGCCCTGCACAATGTATCCGCGAAAGAAAAGCTCTTCTGTGGTGGTCTGGATCGCAACGAAAATCAGTGCGATCGGCACGAAGAGCGCGAACGTTGTGAGGTCAAAGTTAAAAGAGAAGGTGTCGGGATAGAAGAAGTACTGTCCTAACCCAGCGATCAGCCAGACTGGCACGAACCACGCCACAAACCCCTGACCGATACGCCGCCAGCTAATCTTTTTCCGCGCTGTGACCAGCGTCCGGGGATGACGCTGGTGAATGAGGGTGACGGCGATCAGGATTCCCGCGAGGAAGAACGGAAAACTCGCCCTGAACGCAACGAAGCCCCCCACGAGGCCGAGCGCAGCGTAATCCAGCCGACTGAACGCCGCAAGCGCCTCTTGACCGCCGAGCAGGAACGCGACGCGCGGGACGGTGATGCCGTTGACGACCAGCCCCACAAAAAAGATGACGACTAATCCCAGAACATACCGCCACTCCCGATGCTTACCCCACCGGGCAGCCTCCACGTAGGTAACTTTTTGCGCTTCTGCCGTGATTCCCTGCATTCTTTCGGTATTTTGCATCTTCATCTCCATTCCCTTCATGGGTAAATTCTGTAGTGCTTGGATTTGGTTGCTAATCACAGTTGTCGATAGTTTCAGGATTTAACGGTGACTTCGATAGATCTGGTGTCACCAAATCCGGCATCGTTGTACATGCGCTTGCCCTTAGTCGAACCATCATCCGAGTATCGACGGCCACTATCAACGGAATTGTTGTGCTGTGTTTATGTACTTTTTGTACAGGTTGTCTTTTTCTTATCTAACTTGAGTGTATGAGTTTTAACACTCAACTTCTTTCAGATTCTTACGGTGATTTATTAGATTTCTATGGAGCTAGCGAATCTGTTTCGGTGTCATGCCAGTGAGGCGTTTAAACTGTTGCGTTAAATGGCTTTGGCTAGAGAAACCGACCTGTAGAGCGATGTCTGCGTTGGCGCAGCCTGTGCGTAGCACGTATCGCCAAATCCGTTTTCATCAACATCACTTTGGCCCGTTCTACGCGCTGTCGAATCACGTATTGATGGGGCGAAATTCCCATTTCTTGCTTAAACAAACTGGCAAAGTAAGTCGGGCTGATATTCACAACACTTGCCAGTTCTGCCAAGGATAAATCTCGATTCAAGTAAGTGTGAATGTAATCGATCGCCTGCTGTAACTGGTTACGAGTAAAGCTGTTGTGGGGTGATGCGATCGATTGCGTTAGGGTCGAATAGTGTCGGAGTAGATGAATCACTAGGGCTTGAGTGAGTGATTCGACATAGAGTTGCCCCATCATCCCGCCCGATCGCAACTCAGCGAGCATCAGCATACCAATCTGATGCAGTTGCACATCCTGCTGACCGAAACCATGCACAAGCTCGAACCGTGTGGAATCAATGTCAGACGCTTCAGCAACCTGTTGAACCAATTCTGGCTTTAGGCAAACGTGCAGCGGAGTATAAATGCCAGCAATCTCATCTCGACACCAATAGCTCGGTTGTCCAGCCGGGATAAAAAGATTGTCCCCTTCATGAAGGATTGATTCATGCAGGCGATCGTCCCATTTCTGGACTAAAGGGGCAGGATCTCCCGTATGAAAGTAGAGCCAGTGATCGGATAGAGCCGGGAGATCCATTTCATAGGCTGAAGCAGGACTTTGATACTGTTCAACTAAAACGCTATTCCAGTTCATTTGACGACTGGAGAGCAACAGCGTTTTATTCAACTGCTGGCTAAGGTCAAGCGAGTTAAGCCGATTGCTAGTCATGGAGTTTGCTCTCACCGATTGCTCTTGTGTTGGAATCCAGGGATTGTTAGTGCCGATAGACCACGGGATCGAGTCAGAGCCGCACGTCAGGGCGGAGCGGGATGCGCGCGGGAGTCAGAGCGGGGCCGGTTCGCCGCGTGCGCCACCATACCACTGCGGTGATCACGACAACCGTAAGCGTGGGCACGAGCTGGTAGGGCGAACCCACGCCTGCCGATCGATCCTGGAGCGCGGTGCCAAGGTCGACGCGCAAGAGGGCGGCCCCGATGAAAACGACCGTGTTGAGCACGGCGTGGAGCACGACCGCGATCTCGATGCCACCGCTGCGCCATGTTATTAGCGCCAACCCGGCTGCTAGAACGAAGTACCACACGTTGATGTAAGGGTCAGTTGAACCGTGGATGGCTGTGAACACCACGCTCGAGACCAGAACACCGATAACCAGCCCCGCCCGCGACCCACGGGCCCAGCTCCCGGCGACCCGGAAGACCAGTCCGCGCACGCCATACTCCTCGCCCGCCGCCTGCAGCGGCGTCAGCAGGAGCGTTCCGATGAAGATACCGATCAAGTCCGTTTGCGACCACGAACCCTGCTCACCGGGTGTGAAGAACGCGAGCAAGTTGACGACGATCCAGACGGGGCTGAAGAGCAGGGGTTCTGTCGCAAAAACAAAATTAGGGCATGAAATCCCTCTTCCTTATCTATATCTATGCAGCGATGCCAAAGATTCGGTGAATGAAAGAGATCTGTCCTGCCACATCATTCCTATCAACATTTTGGATCTGTCCTTTGCGGATCATCGCCATCGCTTCGTACCCTTTGAGGGTGCGTCGGGCCGAGTTGAAGGAACCAAAGCC
>JAAUSQ010000324.1 GCA_012033195.1 Chloroflexaceae bacterium | reverse complement strand
TCAAACGAGGCCGTAGCGGAGCTATGGACGCCTGCTCATCAGGGCGAGGCACCCTCAACAGACGGGCCGCTGCTGCTGCTGGTTGAAGATAATGGCCTGACCATTAAGATGATGCGCGAGTATCTGCAAACACAGGGCTTTCAGGTGCAGGTGGCGTACAACGGTCAGGAAGCGCTCGATATGCTAGAGCTTTCCCGTCCAGCCCTGATCTTGATGGATATTCAGATGCCGGTGATGGATGGCCTGGAAGCAATAACCCATATTCGCAACAATGCCGTATTCCGGAATGTGCCGATCATTGCGCTGACAGCACTGGCGATGGACGGTGATAGTGAACGCTGTCTGGCGGCGGGTGCCAATAGCTATCTCTCCAAGCCGGTACTCCTGAAAGAGTTGCTGGCCTTGATACGGCACTATCTAAATAGCAATCAGTAACCTTTGAAACACACCGTGCTTTGCAAGAGAAGAGGAAAACAATATGCCCTTTCCAACCTGGACAAACGACATTCCGTACCTTACCACCGAGCAGATGATCGAAGTTGACCGGGCCATGCTCGAAGATTATCGTATCGAACTGATCCAGATGATGGAGAATGCCGGGCGATGTCTGGCGACGCTGGCACGCGAACGCTTCTTGCATGGCAGCGCACGCGGGAAGGCAGTGGTGGTACTAGCGGGTACGGGCGGCAATGGTGGCGGGGCACTGGTCTGTGCGCGGCGGCTCCACACCTGGGGCGCACAGGTGCAGGTTGGGTTGTCGCGGCCCGATGGCGAGTTTACACCTGTGCCGGCCCATCAGCTTGCTATCCTCCGCAATATGCAGTTGCCAATCTTTCCGGCTGCCGAGATTGAGCAGATGCAGCCTGCCGAATTGATTATTGATGGCATCATCGGCTACAGCCTGAACGATGCTCCACGCGGCGATGCAGCCAGCCTGATTCGCTGGGCCAATCGTCAGAACGTGCCAATCCTAGCACTCGATACACCATCGGGGGTAGACACAACCACCGGTACCGCGTTTGACCCCTCTATTCACGCAACCGCTACCATGACACTGGCGCTACCCAAGATGGGCCTGCGTGCGGCAGGCGTGGAAGCGCAGGTCGGCGAACTCTATCTTGCCGATATCAGCGTACCACCTGCGTTGTATGCTAGCCCCAAACTCGCATTGCAGATTGAGCCAATCTTTGCTGCGAGCGATATTGTGCGGCTCCGTTAAGCGCCGAGCATACCACGCGCTAGTAACCCGCGCAGACGAGCTTTTGCACTGGTAACCAGAGCTTATCACCTCCTGGCTACTGGGAGCGTGGTATACTATTCATATTGGAATGATTATAAGTACAGATACTCGCTCAGTCTGGCGACCAGTACAAGGAGTACGCTATGGCGCTTGAAACGCCCAATCGGACGAGGAGCCGCACCAACCCGCGCCGCCGCCACCTGAGCGGTCAAGACGGCCCGACCGACAAAGAGCGCGAATATCTTGAAATTATTTATTACCTGACGGCACGTGACGAACCCGTGATCTCGGCCCGCCTCGCCGATTGGATGGGGGTACAGCCGCCGACCGTCACTCACGTTGTCAAACAGCTTGAAGCCAAGCACTATATCACCCGCAACGAGCGCGGCGAAATCTCGTTTACTCCCGAAGGCTTTGCGAAGGCGCAGGAAGTAGTGCGTCGCCATCGCATTCTCGAACGCTTTCTGGTGGATGTGATGCGCATGCCCTGGCACCTGATCCACGAAGAGGCGGTGCGCTTGGAACATGCGCTCTCGCCAATGATGGAAACACAGATCGAAAAGTTGGTGGGCGAGTCGAGCACCTGCCCACACGGAAACCCCATTCCGGGGATGTGCAAAGAATATATGGGCAAGGTGCGGCTCGATGAAGCACCAGCAGAACGTCAATTTACCATCAGGCGGATCATTGAAGAGGCCGAAGAAGATTCGGAATTGATGCGTTACCTGCAATCGAACGACCTGATGCCAAATAGTCAATTCACGGTCATCGACTCATCAACAGCATTCGGGGTGACGTTGCAACGCCGCAACCACAATATTACCGTGTCGCCCGAAATTGCAGCGGTATTGTGGGGCGATGTCGAGCCGCTTGAGCGCCCTATCGAATAACTGCCCACCCCCACCCTGGCCCCTCTCATCGACACAGGGGAGAGGGGGCATCGTCGGCAGGTGGCGGCCTACCGACGCAGGGTGCAGCACACGCAGCCTAGTACTCGGTAGACTCAATCTTTTGCGAGAGCAACGTGAGCGAACGCCCGTGCAGCGGGTAGGCCTCGCCCGATTGCAGGGTGATTACCGCGCCGCGTTCGGGGTGAGTCGTATCCACAATCACTTCCCACGGTTGCCCGTTCAGCGCCTGCGGAATGGTGAAGTCAATCTTTTCATAATAGGCATTGAGCAGCAGCAGCAGCACTTCGTCGTAGACGCGCTGTCCGCGCCCATCCCACTCGTTCATCGCCTGCCCGTTGAGCAACATCCCGATACAGCGCACAAAGCCATCGCTCCATTCATCGTTGCTCATTTCATCTCCATCGGGGCGCAGCCACACAATATCGTGAATATCGCTGCCATAAATGCGCCGACCCTGGAAGAAGCGGCGGCGACGCAGCACCGGGTGCTCGTTGCGGATCTTCACGAGGCGGCGGGTGAAGTCAAGCATCTGGGCACCCATATCGTCCAGGTACCAGTCCATCCAGCTTATCTCGTTGTCCTGGCAGTAGGCATTGTTGTTGCCGCCCTGGGTGCGTGCCCGCTCATCGCCCATCAAAATCATCGGCACCCCCTGCGAGAACAGCAGCGTTGCCATAAAGTTCCGCATCTGGCGCATCCGCAACTCGTTGATCTCTGGATCGTCGGTAGGGCCTTCCGCGCCACTATTCCAGCTATTGTTGTGGCTGTCGCCGTCGCGGTTGCCTTCGCCGTTAGCATCGTTATGCTTCTCGTTATAGCTTACCAGGTCGTGCAGCGTGAAGCCGTCGTGCGCAGTCACAAAGTTGATACTGGCATAGGGGCGGCGTCCGTTGTGCTCGTACAGGTCGCTCGAACCAGCCAGCCGATAGGCCATCTCTGCAACCTGGCTCTCGTCGCCCTTCCAGAAGCGGCGCACCGTGTCGCGGTACTTGCCGTTCCATTCCGACCACAGCACCGGAAAGTTGCCCACCTGATACCCACCCGGCCCCACATCCCACGGCTCGGCAATCAGCTTTACCTGCGAGATAATCGGGTCTTGATGGATCACATCAAAGAAGGCCGAGAGGCGGTCGGCTTCGTGCAGGCCACGCGCCAGCGTTGCGGCAAGGTCGAAGCGGAAGCCATCGACGTGCATTTCGGTGATCCAGTAGCGCAGGCTGTCCATAATCAATTGCAGGGTGCGCGCATTGAGCATGTTCAGGCTGTTGCCAGTTCCGGTGTAGTCCATGTAGTAGCGCTGATTATCGGGCACCAGTCGATAATATGATCGATTGTCGATGCCCCGCAGCGAGAGCGTCGGGCCGAGGTGGCTGCCTTCGGCGGTGTGGTTGTACACCACGTCGAGAATGACTTCGATGCCCGCCGCGTGCAGCGCCTTCACCATCGCCTTGAACTCGCGCACCTGCTCACCAGGAATGCCGCTCTGCTGGCTGTAGCGAAAGTCGGGTGCAAAAAAGCCAAGCGTGTTGTAGCCCCAGTAGTTGCGTAGCCCTTTATCTACCAGAAAGCGATCATCAACAAACTGATGCACCGGCATCAATTCGACGGCGGTCACACCAAGCGACTTAAGATAGTGAATAATGGGTGGTGATGCCAGTGCAGTATATGTGCCGCGCAATGGTTCGGGTACTTCCGGGTTGCGGTAGGTAAAGCCCTTGACGTGCAACTCGTAGATGATGGACTCGTGCAGCGGAATATTGAGCGGGCGATCATCACCCCACGGGAAGTTGCTATCAATGACCACACAGCGCGGCATATACGGCGCACTGTCGCGCTCATCGAAGGCGAGGTCGCCGCGTTCGTGCCCCACCGGATACCCAAACATCGTATCGTTCCACTGGATTGGACCGGTCATCGCCTTGGCATACGGGTCCATCAGAAGCTTATTCGGGTTGAAGCGGTGGCCCTGCGCCGGGTTGTAGGGGCCATACACACGGTAGCCATACATCTGGCCCGGTTTTAGAAACGGAATATACACATGCCACACGTCGTCGGTCTGTTCGGGCATGGTAATGCGGGCCGTTTCGGTGGGCGCGTCAGGGTCGAACAAACACAGTTCCACGCGATTGGCATACTCCGAGAACAGCGCAAAGTTCACGCCGGAGCCGTCCCAGGTGGCACCGAGCGGGTACGGCTTGCCACGCCAGATGGTGGTGACACTTTCGTACACCTTGTCGTGTTCGCTGTAGATCAGGCCCAAGTCGAACGGTTCAAAGTTGATGGGCCAGCGTGTTTTGCTGTTGTAGCGTGCGCCGCGCATGTTGGTGCGGTACAGATTGGCCTCGCGCAGGTCGGCCCCGCGCAAGTCGGCCCCGCTCAAGTCGGCATCTTCCAGGTTTGCCCGCATCAGGGCTGCTTCATCCAGGTGTGACAGGCTC
>JAAUSQ010000323.1 GCA_012033195.1 Chloroflexaceae bacterium | reverse complement strand
TCGTGCAGGTTGTCGAGCGGCAGCAGCACGGGCACGGTATCCATGCCAGATGCCACCGCCCGCCCCGGCAAGTAGGCCCACTGCGCTAGCAGCACCCCTGCCAGCAGCACCAGCAGCAGCAGCCCGCTATCGCGCAGCCGGGCGCGGTATCCACAGGTTGGTTGGTCGGTTGGTTGTTGCATCATTCACATATATCGCAATAGTTGCATCCTGTGTATTGTACTATGCATTTGAATGCTCGCACGCTCGCCAGTACAAGAATCTGCCAGAATATCCCTGCACCTCGTCCGCATTTGCGCCCCCACTATTCCGTATACTGAAGCCAGAAACAGTGACTTGTAGAGGAGAACTGGTAACAATGGCAGTAGCAACCCAACCCCCCATCTATCGCCTGCGTATCCGTGAGATGCCCGATCACGAACGACCCCGCGAGCGTCTCCGCGACTACGGCCCCGAAGCACTTGCGGATGCGGAGTTACTGGCAATCCTGCTGCGAGTAGGTGTTTCTGGTGTCAATGTGGTACAGCTTTCGCAACAACTGCTGAAGGACTTCGGCGGGTGGCATGGGTTGCAACAGACCAACTTTCATACACTGCGGAGTTGTCACGGCATGGGCGAGGCCAAAGCCGCCCAACTCAAGGCCGCGCTTGAGATCGGGCGCAGGCTGGCGATGCTCAGCTTTGAGGAGCGCTTCCAGATTACTTCACCCGGTGACGTTGCCAAGCTGATGCAGGTGCAGATGAGCCATTATGATCAGGAACATCTGAATGTGATCTGTCTGGATACCAAAAACCGGGTGATGAAAATCCAGAATGTCTATGTGGGCACGCTCGACGCGGCGGGCTTGCGGGTGGGCGAAATCTTCAAGGAGGCGCTGAAAATCAACAGTGCGGCGCTGATTATGGTGCACAACCATCCCAGCGGCGACCCGACCCCCTCACCGGAGGATATCGCCATTACACGGCAGATTGTGGAAGCGGGCCGCCTGCTCGACATCGATGTGCTGGATCATCTGGTGATCGGGCACGGGCGCTATGTCAGCCTGCGCGAGCGTGGCGTGGGCGGGTTCGGGTAAGCAGGTAACGCTACGGCTACGCGCCGAATTGCCCATCGCCTCCCTACAGCACCGATGCTATCGGCAACATCATCGTGAACGCACAGCCCTCGTTGGGGGAGCTTTCGATACGGAGGTGCCCACGATGGGCCTGAGCAACTGCCCGCGCCAGCACCAAACCCAACCCGATGCGCTTCTCAGGGTCGAGCGGCGTTTCTTGCATAGCAAAGGGCTGAAAGATGCGCTCCCGGTCGGACTGACTTAGCCCCGGCCCCCGGCTCTGGACGGATATATAGAAATAGTTTTCATCGTGATACGCTTGCACCCGCGCGGGGCCGCTGTTTGGTGCATGGTGCAGCACGTTGCTGATTAACTCGCGCAGTGCTAGTTCAATCTGGGCCGTTTTGCCGAGTAACGCCGGCAGGTGTTCGGCTACTTCAAGTTGCAATATCACCCCGTACCGTCGTGCCAGCAAATAGTATTCGTTGAACGTATTTCGTACCACCGCCTCAACATCAACCTTCGCGAAGCCAACATCGCCCTGCGAATCGATGCGATGCAGTAGCATCAGGCGGTTGATGCGTGAGACAAGGTCGGCAATTTCGTGCTGGGCCTGCTCGATGGCGGGAATGGTCAACCCGGCCTGTACCGTTGTAGCGGCGATCTCTTGGAGGTACGCCTTGAGATGATACGAATGGGGTTCGAGCACTGCATCAATCGGAAGGGTGCGCCGCGCCACCCGCACCGGGCGATGGTCGGCGGTGTGGAGCCGGATAATCCAGCCGATAATCTGGTTGCTTTCCCGCTCGAAAATCGGCTGATTGCTGGCTGCCAGCACATAGTTCTGCTTGACGTGCAGCAACGTCTTGAGCGGCGCTTCAACGCGGGTCGGGTCGCGCTGGGTGAATATCCCATGCCCGATCTGTTCGAGCGGCTTGCCAATAATCTCGGTGCGGGTTTCGCGCAACAGCACACAGGCGGGGTCACTGGCGGCTAAGACATGCTTACGAGTATCGAGTAACAGCACAGGTGTTTCGCTGCCTGCCAACCCTGTTTGGAGCAGCAGTTCCAGATGCAGATCGCCGTTCGTGCTTCTCTGATGGTCGCGGTAGCGCATCATATGGCTGAACATCTGGTTCTGATAAAATAGCTGGCTTTCGTAGTTGCGATCACTAATAACGTGATGGGTGCGGTGGAGCATCTGGTCAATCATTTCTGCCACCTGGTCTATCAGTTCGGCATCCTGTGTCCAGACGCCCTCAAACCTGCGCTCGGTGTCGGTGGCGGTGGTCTTTTCCTGGGCCAGTAGCGCCGTGAAAAATTCGGGCGTGTTGACCACCACGAACCATTCACGCGACAATTCCATCTGGTCATTGAGGGGCAAAAAGGTAATATTGGGGATCGGCGGCGGCGGCATATCGGGCACGCCCCAGATGTAGATATGACGGCAGATGGTGCTCAGGCGCTGGTAGCGCTCGTGCTGCTGCACAAACTTTGATACATACTGAAACCCGGCATACAACTCAACAGGAAGCTGATGTTCTAAAACAACATTTTCAATTGCATGACTGATGGCAACCATCAGGGCAGTATCGCTCACAAACATGCCTGCGCGACTACGCATGGGTGCGATGGTAAAGGGTGAGTGGGCCATATACTGAAAAACCTTTCGGGCCAATGCTGACGAATGGGAATGGTGAGACGTAGTACTATATCATTCCTGATAACGTTATGTTCTACTTCTATGGTACTGACTTATGTTCACCCCTGCAATAGTACCGAAGTGTTTGCAACTGGTAGCCTGTGTAGTAGGCGCGAGGCCAGGAAGCCAGGGGGGAAGGCCCTGCTTAAAACGCACAGCTTTCGGGGAGCGGCGGTTGCTCGGCCAATTCTGGCGCGAAGTCGGGCACCAGTTCAACCGCCGCGAAGCCGCCCGCTGGCGAGCCACGCAGCACCTGCCCACCATAGCCGCCGCTGTTCATATGGGCACGCACCAGCACCACGGTATCGGCGGCAATCGGCACAGGCCCACCCGCACGGGTGAAGGGTTGCTCATCGACGTGGCTATGCAGCAGCACCCGCCGATACAGCAGGTTGCCCTGCTCGTCCAGCACTTCCCACCAGTCGGCGTACTGGTCGCAGCCTGTATCGGGGCTGGCAATCGTTACACTGAAGCGATACGCGCCCGGTTCGCCGCTTACCGTCACATCCAACACATCGGCATCGTCGGCATTGGCAATGCTGGGCGCAATCGGTGCGGCGGGGGTATTCTGTGGAAAGACGGGCATAGTCGGGGCGTTTGCCCCAAGCAGCGGGGCCAGCGATGGGGCTAGCACCGGGCCAAGGTTGGGCGTACTGGTCGGGGGCGCTGGTGTGGCGGTTGGTGTAGTGGTGGCGGTGCAGGCTGCCAGCAGTACACCAACCAGCACCAGCACCATACTACGCTGTTGCCTGTTCATAGCGGTGTGCTTTCTGCCGCATGCCCTGACCCCTCCCATGAATAGATGAGAGGAGCCAGAACACGCAGGTATCGTGCTGCTACTGCTCGAAGCGGCAGGCCTTGTCCCACAGAGCATAGCCAATCTGACCGAACTGTACCACATTGTAGGCAGGGTGGAACTCCAGCCGTCCGTTGCGGAAATACTGCACCGTAATCTCGGTATCGCCGACAAGCTCCTGCATCTCGCCCGAAATAGGCGGGCCGAGTCGCCAGTCACCCAGGAAAGTATTATAAAACTCCAGGAACTTGCCTTGACGCTGTAACCCGTCTCCGGGAAGTAGCGCTCATCGGGCGGGGTGGGCAGGGTTGGTGGCGGTGGCGGCGGGTCAAAGTTCCACCCGGCGGTGTACTGCTCGCCAATATTGACGGGCCGGATCGATTCCATCGTTTGCGACCAGATCGGCAGCAGATCGAAGCCGTCGCGGAACTCTGCTGCCCCATCCAGATGCAGCACTGCCGCCTGGAAGTACTGTACCACACTGCCATCGGGCCGCACGTGTGCCTCGCTAATCGGCAGGCCAAAGCTCCCCTGCCCCCCCAGATGTGTCCACGCCTCGCGGAACCAGCCCTTGACATAGTAGCCGCTCTCAGTCATCAGCGGGTCTTTTTTGCCCGTCAATTCGTACTGATCGGAATACAGTTCAAGATTGGTGCGGGTAATCGTCGGCATGGGCGTGGATGGGAAGCTCACGAACGCCGTTGCAGCAGGCTTCAGGCTGTTGTCGGGGCGATACAGCCCAAAATGCTCCTCGCGGTTGTCGTAACGGCGATGCGGACCGGGATCATAATCGCGCAATGTCCAGGCCATCACGCCAACGATACCGCGTGCAACTGCCGCCTCAATAATCGCCTGGTAGACCCACGCTTGCTGGGTTTCGTTGTACTCGGCGATGGTGCAGGGCGCTCCGGTGGGCCAGCCAAATTCCTGAATAAGAATCGGCTTGCCCGTGCGGGCGCGTAGCTCATCAAGCTGGCGGGCAGCATCGGCGGCGTTGTAAATGTGGACACTCACCACATCGCTATAGTCGATCACAGTGCGCCATCGGGG
>JAAUSQ010000322.1 GCA_012033195.1 Chloroflexaceae bacterium | reverse complement strand
CACCTGCACGCAACGGCAGCACCCTGCACACCGAATGCCCCAACTGTGGGCACCCGCTCGACCGCACGACAATAGCGGGCTATCGCATTGCCTACTGCAACAACTGCCGCTACAAAGAACAGGAACTCGTGCGACAGGTGCGGTAGGGGGGTAGCCCTACGCCGTATCGACCGGGCGGTAGGTGTTGCTGTTGCGGGTATTGGTATTGAACGTATCACGCAACGCCTGGATGATTGCGCCCGCCAGCGTGACCTCATTGCGTATGACCCGCCGCAACGCCCCTGAGTCCTGAAAATCCCACTGATCAAGCAGGTTGGTAATGTTGGAACTGACAAGCTGCACATACGAAAGCTGCGGGCGGCCCTGCTCGTTGGAATGATACACACGGCGCACCTCAACCGGCACATTGATCGAAGCCTCCGCCTCACCAGCATAAAACCGTCGCAAAGCCCGACTAACGGCCCGCTGAAACATCTGCACCAGATCACTATCGCTGCGGTCGCGCAGGCCCGTATGCACTAGCACCATATAGGTCCAGCTTATATCAAGTGGGTCTTCATCATCAAGATCGCGGCCCTCAGACAGCACCTGATTGGCTGCCGTCCACAGAAACGACACCTCGACCCACGGCGGGGTCGTATCTTCACTTAACACATCATCGTGCTCTGGAAAAAGCTCAACCCGATAGCTCCGCTCAAACGTTTCGGGTTGGAAATTCTCAACCAGAGCGTGCTCATGCAGTCCCGCAGCAACCCAGGCATCTTCCAGGTTTGCCACGATATCATCGTATGACAACACGCTTCTCTTCCTTCCGCAACCGCTATGGTTCTTTTGCAATACCAATAGCCAGTTATTTTACTGTGTTCCTGACATTTCGGCAACTGCTATTATAGATGCAAACTCCGTACTGTGAAGGGATGGTGTATAATTGGAGTGAGATTATTGCCCAATGGTATATTTCGATCCAATGCTTTTTCCGTTTGCAATGCAGGATTACCAACCAGCACCCGATACGAAGCAATCGACGGTAGCGCCGCGTGCCCCAGAAACGGCACTGCCTTCGTCGCGGCCTGTTGTGTTTGAAACCACTGCCAACCGCAACTACCTCAGGCCGCGCACCATGACCGCAGCCTGCGCTCGCTAATACGGTCGTTTCGGTATGCGTTCGCGGGGGTGGGGTATCTGCTCTGTACGCAGCGCAACGCCCAGATCCATTGTCTGATCGGGGCATGTGCCATGACGCTCGGCTTCTTCCTGGGGTTGGCCCGTTGGGAGTGGGTGCTGCTGGTATTGACCATGACGGTGGTGCTAGCTGCCGAAGGTATCAACACCGCCATTGAAGCAGCGGTCGATGTGGCAACTGCCGAGTACCACCCCATCGCCGCAATTGCCAAAGATGTTGGGGCAGGTGCTGTGCTGATCTGCGCGATTGGCGCGGTAGCAGTTGGCTGCCTCATCTTTCTGCCCCATCTGTGGGAGCTTTATCTACAGGTTACCGGTGGATCATAAATCACCGCTCGATACGGTGCTACCGCTGGCGCGTCAGGCGCGCTACCTAGGGCGCTACCAGCAAATCGCCCGCGTCCTGGCTAGCCACGGCTTCGGCTACCTGCTAACCCGCATCGGGTTGCATCAGTTGCTCTCGCTACCCCGCCGCACCCTGCGCGATGCGACCATCGACACCCCGCTGCGTGGTGCCGAGCGGCTCCGGCTCGCGCTGATCGAACTGGGGCCAACCTTTGTCAAGTTCGGGCAGTTGCTCAGTACCCGCCCCGACCTGCTGCCGCCCGATTTCATTTTTGAACTGAGCAAACTCCAGAACACCGTCCCGCCGTTCCCCTCGAAAGAAGCTGTGCAGCGCATCGAGGCCGAACTGCAACGCCCACTCACCGAGTTGTTCGCCGCGTTTGAGTACGAGCCGATGGCGGCGGCTTCGCTGGGACAGGTTCACGGCGCGGTGTTGCATACGGGTGAGCACGTTGTGATTAAGATCCAGCGGCCCAATATCGCCAGTAGCATGCTCACCGATCTCGCCATCATCAGCGACCTAGCAGCGTTGGCCCAAGAAAACAACCTGTTTGGGCAGCAGTACGATTTGGTTGAACTGGCCTGGGAGTTTAGCGCCTCGCTGCGCGACGAACTGGATTACCGCCGCGAGGGATACAACACCGACCGGATGCGCCACCACTTCGCCCACAACGACCTGACCCGTATTCCACGTGTATATTGGGACTACACCACCAGCCATATTCTGACGCTCGAACGGCTGTATGGCATCAAGATCGATAATGTTGCCGCCATCGATGCCCTGGGCATCAACCGCAAGCGGCTTGCCGAGCGCAGCCTAGAACTGGTAGTCGAAGAGGTGTATTCGTTTGGCTTCTTCCACGCCGACCCACACCCCGGCAATATTTTTGCGCTGCCTGGCGAGGTCATCGGCGCGGTGGACTTTGGGCAGGTTGGGGTGCTCGACCGCGACCTGCGCCGCAATTCGCTGCTGCTGATGCTGGCAATGATCAACCACAATATCGACGGGGCGCTGCGGGCACTGGTCGATCTGGGCGTGCTGGAACGTCACCAGATCACCCCTGGCCTGCGCCGCGATATCACACGCTTCATTAATCGCTATGTTGACCGCCCGTTGCAAGATCTCTCGGTACACACCCTTGGCAACGACCTGCTCGAAGTGCTGCACCGCCATCGGTTGCGCCTGCCCAGTCCGGCGGCACTGCTGCTGAAGGCGCTGGTCACGATGGAGGGCACCGCCAAGCTGCTGGCTCCCGATATGGATATTTTTGCGGTAGCACGGCCCTATCTCTACCGCGCCGCCGCCGATTTGCTTGGCCCTGCCGAACTTGCAGGGCAGGCATTCGGCAAGCTGCGTGATGTTGGTGAGGCAACCACCGCTATTCCACTGCATCTCGATGCGATACTCTACCAACTCAATCGGGGCGAGTTGCGTATTCGCACCCGCGACGAAGAGGCCCGCCGGATGGCCAGCGCCATTGTGGGGGCCGCCAATCGGCTAGCGCTGGCGCTGGTGCTGGCGGCGCTGATCCTGGCAAGCAGCGTGCTGATCATCGCCGTGGTGCTGGGCGCGTGGACGGGCACATGGCCGATTGTGCTGGGCATCATCAGCGCCGCCGCGATTGTCTTCACTTCGTTTCTGTTGATTGTGGCTCTGGTCCGCAGCGATGGGCGCTAGCGGGGCACAGCGCCAGACACTGCCCGCACCAAAAGAGCAGTAGAATACAAACGGATAATAGATACCTACACCATCGGAGGTAAACCATGCCAGCATGTCCAAGCTGTGGCGGCACGATTGCTCGCACCGATAGCACCTGCTCGTACTGTGGCAGCGACAACCCCGCCTATCGGCCTGTTTCTGCCGATATAGATGCGATGATGGCGGGCGCGATGGGCGCACTGCAAACCGGCAACTATACCGCCGCTGGCAAGCTCTATCGGCAGATTATCCAGGACGACCCTGAGATTTATTGTGCGTACTTTTACCTGGGGCACTGTCTGAGCCAGTTGCGCCAGTATGAAGAAGCCATCGCAGTGATGCAGCAGGCAATTACCTTGCGTCCCGGCAGCAGTGCGTTGTACTACAATGTTGGAGTCCTGTCGCAATCTGCCGGACGTTCCCGCGAGGCACGCGCCAGCCTGGAGCAAGCGCTCAAGCTCGCCGATACCGATCCGGTCTTTGCTACACCCGCCGACCGCGAAGAATTCCGGCAGCGGGTGCGGGGCGCACTCCGTAGCGCTTGATACATACCCGGTACCATGCCGGACCGAGCCGATCCGTGGGGCGCGGTCAGGGCCTTACTTCACCACCTGGGCGAGATAGTTGTGTACAAACTGCACGGCAATCGAGCCTTCGCCCACACCCGACGCAACGCGCTTGACCGAGCCGTGCCGCACATCGCCCGCCACAAATACACCCGGCACGCTCGTTTCGAGCAGGTACGGCTGTCGGTTCAGGTGCCAGTTGCGTGGGAGCTTGCCGTCGCGCAGCAAGTCCTGCCCCGCCAGGATAAAGCCGCGCTCATCGCGGATGATGACATCTTCGAGCCAGCCCGTGCGCGGCGCGGCCCCGATGAAAATAAAGAGCGCTTTTGCATCAACCCGTTGCTGCTCATTGGTCTGGGTATTGGCCAGCGTAATGGCTTCGAGATTGTCGGTGCCGTGCGCCTCAACTATCTGGGTATAGGTCATCACATCGATGTTGTCAATCGTGTCGATCCGGTCGATTAGGTATTGCGACATACTCTTGATGAGCGAGTCGGCCCGTACCAACATCGTCACCTTGCGCGCAAACTGCGCCAGATAAATCGCCGCCTGCCCCGCTGAGTTGGCCCCGCCCACTACAAAAATATCTTCGTCTTTGCACGAAAATGCCTCGGTAATCGCCGCGCCATAAAATACCCCCGCGCCCGTCAATTGCTCCACGCCAGGAGCATCGAGCTTGCGATACGAGACACCCGTTGCAATGATGACAGCATAGCCGCTCAGTTTGGTGCCATCCGAAAGGGTAACCGTAGCCGATAGGGGTCTTTCACCGTCAGGCCCGTCACCTCCTCGGCGTCAGCACCTCCACCCCCGAAGCCG
>JAAUSQ010000321.1 GCA_012033195.1 Chloroflexaceae bacterium | reverse complement strand
GGTTGCGGCCGATAAAAATCAGTTTGTTGGTACGCGGCTCACGCCCCCATGCACGGTCGGGACGCCCATCAAAGAGCATATGCACGCCCTCGGAACACAAGACGGCGCGCATCGCCCTGGATGCTGAGCACACCCTTCATGCGGAAGATGTCGGTGCCCTGTTCGCGCAGCAACCGCGAGAGCCAGGCATTCAGTCGCTTCGGCTCCAGATCGCCCGCGACAGTGATGCCAACCGATATCACGTCCTCATCGTGCTCGTGATCCGGCTTGTAGGCGTGATCGATCTCCGGACTCAGCACGGCATCCTCAGCTCGTAGCCGCATGTTGAACTCCTCGGGGCCATGCTCACTGAAGAGGGCGTACGCGCCGGCGGTGGGAATAGCGAGCGTGAAGTGCAGCGGCGTCGCCCAGAGATTCAGGCGGTAGAGGGTATTGCCCGGCGTCAGGGTCGCGCCGGAATCACCGGGAGTCTCATCTTCGGCGTAAATCCGTACCGCCTGTTCCTGCGCAACCGCAAGGGCCGCAGGAGTTGCGGCGTCAGCCGGCACGATCGCCAGTTGCATCGCCGGATCGGGGCCTTCGTCGAGCAGCAACGTATGGTGCCCCGCCTCCAGATAATAGATGCCGCCCCACTCGAAGGGATATTCCGGCTCCAGGAATTGCGGATCGACCTCGATCGCCCGATCCAGGTTAAAACCGCCTACGTTCAGCACGGCATCAAGATCAACCTGCGCATTTTGGGTACGATACAGCTTCGCCGCGCTGTTCATGCTCAGGATGCGTCGCTCCAGCGTGTCAAGGGCATCCGTCGTCACCAGATCGGTCTTGTTGAGCAGGATCACATCGGCGAAGGCGATCTGTTCCTGGGCCTCGGGCGCATCGTCGATATGCTGCACAATATGGCGCGCATCCACCAGCGTCACAATCCCGTCTACCCGCAGAGCCGCCCGCAACTCATCGTCCATGAAGAAGGTCTGCACCACCGGGCCGGGATCGGCCAGGCCGGTGGTTTCGATCAGGATATAGTCGAACGTATCTTTGCGCTTCATCAGGTTGCCGAGGATGCGGATGAGATCGCCGCGCACGGTACAGCAGATGCAGCCGTTATTCATCTCGAAGATCTCCTCATCGGCATCGATCACCAGCTGATTGTCAATGCCCACTTCCCCAAACTCGTTGACGATCACCGCGACTTTCTTGCCATGTTCGTGGGTGAGGATGCGGTTGAGCAGGGTGGTTTTTGCCTGCCCCCAGATAGCCTGTGAGAACAGTCACTGGCACTCGCCCCACCTGGCTTGCCAAAGGGTCCTGGATCAGAACCATGCTGACCTCCTCCAGAAATAGAATCATTATCATTCTTAGCATACGGCGGGACTGAATCCTTGGGGTCGATCAAAAGGGCTTGACACTACCGCAAGCCGATTCTTGAACCAAAGCGGTCCCACTGAAATATCTAGCTGAACAACCCACAGAGGACACTGCTAGACTTGAAGCCGATCCGAAATGATCTCTGTCCCCTATTCTTCTATCGTCAATGCCCCATCAAACCTGATTAGACGCAGTATGGACCAGATAGGAAGTGGAGTAAGATAAGTTCCCCCACAAGCTGAACTTGCAGGGGATCCACCTAAGGTAGGGATGAAGTCATTGATTTAAGTACTGGATCCCACCAAGTCCTTGGCAGGCTCTTCTGTGGGAAGCGGTCCTAGCTTAATTCCATCAGGATAGTATTCCCACCCGTCTCGGATCTTGATGTCCTGATCCCAAGGCAACTTATACTTCCCTTCAGCTAAGTCCCTCACCCAAGTCAGGTAATTTTCACGAGCTCCACCCGGTTTACCTACATAGCCTCGGCAGCCAACATTGAAGATATTGTTTTCAAGAGCCCAGTTTTTGCGAGCCTCATCGACTATTCGTGGGAATAGCTCAGCAGTCACAATTTCCCAGGGATTACGCTGGCCTGTTGGACACCCCACGCCGAGGCACTTGCCCGGCTCCATTATGATCAAATTCGAGCCGTTGTGCGCAAGGCGCTCGCGATATTAGACGACCGGTGATGGCTGTGCCGCGTAGAGATGCAAATTCTTGTGTTTCTACGCGGCATCGTTTTATGAGAATCTCGGCTGAAAACCCCATCCGCTTGCGGTGGGGATGAAAGCCGGCCCGCCGGAGGCGGGCATGCACGGCAGGCAGCGACGCCCTGGTCGCGCCGGGTCAGGATGCGGTAAGATGCGCCCATGAAAGCTCGTCGCGGTGCACACACGGTCTATCGCCTGGCCTACCATTTTGTCTGGATTCCCCGCTATCGACGTGCCATCCTCACGGGCAGTCTGGCCATGCGGCTTGAGGAACTCATTCGCGAGATCTGTGCGGAACGTGAATGGATCATTGAAGCGCTCACGGTTCAACCAAACCACGTGCACATGTTTGTGAGTTGTCCGCCGCGCGATGCGCCAGCAACGGTCATGAATGTCGTGAAGAGTCTCACGGCGCGCGAACTCTTTACGGCCTATCGGACACAGTTACGCCGCACCCATTGGGGCGGGAAACTCTGGGCTGATGGCTATTATGTTGGTTCTGCCGGTGATCATGTCACGGCTGATCTGATTAAGCGCTACATTGATGACCAGGACGCTGAACTGGAAGGGTTCGATCCATCCAGTTGAGGGCAATGTGCTCAACGAAAAAGCCTCCACCGCTTGCGGTGGGGTTTTTTACTCTTTACAAGCTGTTGTGTCATTTCTGATAAAGAAGCGAACATAGCGTTCTACGATGTATTTTTTACTGAAGTTCTTGCTTGGCGCAATAATACGATACAAACGGCTTGACGTTGTGCTGATGGTTCCGAGCACACCACCCATCCGCGATTACATGATCTCTAAAATGGCGCTTTGCGGATGGTGATAAAAGAACTCAATCAGCGGGTAACTCCGCCGGATAATGGATTCTATGGTCGTGGTGGTGCAATTCCCAACCCGAATCCACACAATTTTGGGTGGAGCGCCACGGAGCGTCACCACGTCGTTAAAATCTGAGTCTTTCGTCACAATCACATACCCCTCATCTCGCGCACATTGCCAGATAGCCATATCTTCGGCCTGATCAAGCCCATGCAGGATGACATGACTTGATTCTGGAAAGAGATCTGCAAGTCGGGTCACGAGTTTTCGAGATAGATGGTGATCAAACAAAAGTTTCATGCCGGAATCACCATCACCGCTCGCTCGCGGTCCGCAGCATACGCAAGACATGCCTGAATGTCTTCGGGTGTGAGATCAGGAAAATCCTCGACAATCTCCGCAACGCTCATTCCTGCGGCGAGATACGACAAAATATCATATACCGTGTACCGAAGCCCGCGAATAATGGGCTTTCCACTCCGAATTGCCGGGTTGACCGTAATAATGGATTGATACGGTTTATCCATGCACCCTCCTGTTCGCTCCATATCCCGTCGTATGCAGCATTCCTATCGCGTGTATTGTAGCATAGACGGTGTATTGGAAGCGATACCGCCACCCAACGCCCGCCTTTACCGGCGCCGCTGGCAACATTGAAGATCGAGACGAGGCCGGCACGACATCCACACCAGCAAACTGCGAGCGCTCGCCCGTCGGGTTGTGGAATGGCGCTGCCACGACCGCCGACGACACCCACGCGGCTACGAGCAATAGAGCGCCGCGGTTTGCGGCCAAAAGTCGCGCCCAGGTTAGGGGCCGCGCCAGCGGCGTCCGTGTACAAGGCGATGTTGGGCGGAAACTATCAGCGCATAAGTACGGCTTTTCGCTGCTCATTACTCGTTTTTGAATGCATCAATTAAAAATAATCGCAATATGTTTTGCGTGTTCTTTTCAGTTCCAAAAATCGTACACTTTGCGTTTCCAGACAACCTCTTGTTCTCGTGAACTACTGGTTACTGTAGTGGGATACTGTACCATTCCCATAAAGCTTTATGCTGTTGATTTACCAACGCTGACCATTCTACTCCCCGCTCTAGCTCCTCCTGCTGTATGTGTGTGAGATACCACACGCCATTATCGTCTAATTTTCTCATTGTTGTGCAATATTGCCAAAACACATGTTGGTCTTTTTGTCGTTTCAATATGGCAACTCGATAGTCATCCTCCATATTCACCCAACTTCCACCGTGAATTGCCAGCACCTCCCATCCTTCTGCGCCAAATACATCTAAATGAGCATTGAAATGGTCTCGTTTATCAGAGAGCTCTTGCTCTAGTGTTCGTTTTGGCCGACGACCATTTATTGTATCAACGATCCAACCATTATTTATCCCGCCGCACTCAGTAAGGTAAATAAGCTCAATAGTAATTATGTTTATCGCTTCCATTGAATTGTCTTTTATAAAGACAAGGTTACTTGCATCTAATATCATGTTCATATCATACCACATACACCATGATTTAGTAAGTGATAATCCTCGAGGACAGCCACGCCCGCCTTTACCGGCGCCGCTGGCGGCGTTGAAGATCGAGACGAGGCCGGCGCGACACCGAGACAAGCAAACTGCGAGCGCTCGCCGCTCGGGTTGTGGAATGGCATTGCCACAACCGCCGACGACACCCACGCTGCCAGGGCACTAGAGCGCCGCAGTTTGCGTCCCCAAGTTTCGCCCAGGTTAGCGGCCGCGCCCGCGGCCGTCCGTAGTAC
>JAAUSQ010000320.1 GCA_012033195.1 Chloroflexaceae bacterium | reverse complement strand
TGCCAGTACGGGCACCAGCAGACTGGCTGCACACCAGATCATCAGCCATGGGAAGACTGCCGCCAGTGCCACGGTGCCCTGTGGCATTCCCAGGGCTAGACGGCGAACCCCAGCCAGCAGCAGTACGAGCACGACCACCGACCCGACCATTCGCAGCATCCGCCCGAAGGATGCCTCGTGGATTCGGGCGATTAGCGCATCGGCCCGACGCTCGTACCACGCACGTTGTTCGGCCTGCCCACTGCCCTGATAGAGCACGGGCATACTCCAATCGACAGGCCCCGGCCCGGTGTGTAGATATACCCGGCTTGCCGCGAGTGCCTGCTCAATGGTGCTGCCGTGCTGCATCGCTCGGTAAAAGGTTTCGACAAAGCCCCCGGCGGCGCGCTGACTGACGCCCTTGCATCGCAATCACCAGCGGCACCCCCGACCGCAGCAGTGTCAGCGCCACCCCTTCGGTGGTCTGCCGTTCCTGGTCAAGCGCGGTACTCCCCAAATGACAGGCGTGCAGCACGATGACCTGTAACGCCGGCGCGAGCGACAGTACCGCCGCCAAGTCATGGGCATTCACGCGCTGCGGCTTGCCGTTTGGGTGGGTGAACAGCAAATCGTGGCGCACCCCGTGCCCGGTTGCCGATTGTTGGCCGTGGCACAGCAGATGCAGCAGCGGCGGGTTGGTGGTCTGCAAGTGGTGTTGGAGCAGACCCAGTGTATCGGCGCGATCTTCCCAGATCAGTGCATCGGGCGCAAGCAGGCGAGTCAGGGCGGCGTGCGTTGGCTCCACCGCGTCCGTCAGGGGGCGGACACGTTTCGGGCGTTGCAGCAACCGCACACACTCGCAGCGGCGCTGGAAGTTGCACCGATACGGCCCGCCCCACCCCGCGCACCTGACGTACCAGATGCATCTGTCCATTCGCCAGCAGAAACGTTGGCGGCGCAGGTTCGGGCAGCGGCAGCACCAGCAACTCCCACGGCACCGCCAGCACTGCCTGGGCATCCGGGTGGACATCCAGGATGAGATAGAGCGGACGGCGCAAGCGATGCGCACGGGCGTGCGCTGCCCGCAATCCCCGCTGCATCTCCGACGGCAGCAACGCGGTAATCTGTTGGCCCAGCGCACGGAGGGTTGCCCATCCAGCGGTAGATCGAGTTGCCCGTGCGCGGCCCACTGGTGCATCAGCGCGATGTACTGGTCGTACTGGTTCCGCAGGCGTTCGATATCCGCGAGCGCAATTTGGGCCGCGAGATTATCGGGCAACGTCCCCCCACCGAGGAAAGTTTCCCGTGGCTGGTGCAGGTTGGCCCGCAGATAACCGCTGCGGGCGGCATCAAAGAGGAAGCGCACCTGGAATGGCTGCGGAGGTTTGGCGCGGGCTGATTGGTTCATGGACACACCTTATACATTATTGGTTGCATACAGAAAGGTGAGATGCTCACCGACGGCGGCCAGCACCGCCGCAGGCCACCCGGCAGGCAAGCTATCCAGGATGTTCCAGTGTGGGGCAGGTCGTGCAGTAAGGCCCTGCAACCAGGTCTGCAATGTCTGGCAGTAAGGTTGGAGCACGCCGCTATCAACGGTTGCAGGTGGAAACTGGTTAGCCGCCACCGCGACCGCCGTGGCCCAGCAGGTAGCGTGCAGCAGGGCCGCGCTCTGGCCCACAAACCAGGCGAGCGCGTGGCTGCAAGGGTCGGAAGCGTGCTGAACCAACACCGGGTGGGCATGGGCGAGGGTGCGGCCCCAGGCCCCTGCATCGGGCACGGTGAGCAGGGTAACGTACTGTTGCACTAGCGGCGCGAGGTGGGGCACGGCGTGGGGGAGCCGTTGCACCCATGCGGCCCCCGTCGGATCAAGGCTGAGTTGCACGAGTACGGCAGGCTGGGAACGGGCCAGTATCCGCGTAACGGCGACGGCAGCGCCAAATTGGGTGGGGTGCTGAGCGACTGCCAGCAGCCACGCAATGCCGGCCTCAGGCTGCTGGCGGCAGGCATAAGCGAGGGTCCAGCGCAGGCCCACCAGTGGCAGCGCACAGCCCGCCATCCCATTGCACGGGATGCCCAGCGCCGTACCTGCGGCACGCTGGCCCCCATCCGTAGCCAGATCAGCACTCCTACACCGAGCAGCGTTCACCTATCCAGGCCAGCGGACGCAGCAAGGCGATGAGGCCACCGAGCAAGGCTACGGCCAGGAGTACCCAGTCCGTGGTGCGGAAGACGGGCGACCAGAGCAGCAGGCCACCGATGCTGATTGCGCCAATGGTCAGGACACTACGCACCTGCTGGGCCATCGTACGGTCGGAGGTGAGTAGGAGCCGGGTGTGTAAGCTATCGGTGAACCACAAACCCCCGAGCAACATAATGAGGAGTATCAAGACTGATTCAGGGAGCGCATTTGTCAGCAGCAGGATCATCAGGACAAGCATAGTGGGGGCGATGGTGACATGTGAGCGTAAGAGCCAGAACGTGACCCAACGTTGCACGGTTGTATCACTGCCACTGGACATGATGAACATGCTGCTCAAGAAGGTAGGCACAAACAGGCTCGTTATTGCGAGGACCACCATGCCGAGCCAGGAAAACGCGCCCACCCAGAGGAGCGACAGGTTTGCCAGGAGCAGCAGCACGGCATACCACCCTCCAAGAGCAAGGAGGGTTACTCGCAAGTGGGTTTGGAGCAGGGCCGCAAAGTGCATCGGCTGGAGGGCAGCGACCACAGGCACGGCGAGCCATTGCAGCACAGGCCATATCGTCATACGTTGTAGCAGTGATTGTATTGGTAATGCCACGATGGTGGTATCAGCTATCGACCTACCCGATTATACAATGAGGATACTCCACATTGCAAAAGGGGTAAGGTCGCTGGTTAGTACTTTATTCCTCAATCACGGTAGAATTAAGATTGGGATTTCTTGGTATGTGATTCAGAAACCCACTGGTGCTGGGCTTGTTCGCGCTGGTCCGGAAGCTGTCCAGACATCGCCCCGTCGCTTCCCCGCCCGCCCCGCCCGCCCGCCCGCGCCCCAGCCCTAGTGGGGAAGGAGAACCTCCGATGCAATCACGTCACCCCGATCAGACCATCACTTTGCGGCATTGTCACACAGCAATGAGTGGTATACCCGCCCCACGTGCTCGAACGCGCTCGCTGGGTCTTGGGCGGATTTGATCTTGATCCGGCATCATGTCCAGAAGCGAACAAACAGGTTCAAGCGGAGCGGTATTTCACCAGAGCGCAGGACGGGCTGGCGCAGGACTGGTATGGACGGATATGGCTCAACCCGCCCTACGGACGCGGGCGGGCCAACCACCGAGCGTTTGTAGCCACGTTGCTCCGTGAGGATCACGCGGGCCATGTCCACGCAGCGATCCTGCTCGTCCGGTCAGCGACATCGGAACAATGGTTTCAACCGTTGTGGCACTTTCCGATTTGCTTCGTGCGGGGACGGGTGCGCTTCATCGCGCCAGACGGGATGCACCCGCGATCAAGCAATACGCAAGGCACCGCGTTGGTCTCCATCGGAAACGATCCAGATCGGTTTGCCGAAAATTTCAGCGACGTGGGCACGGTGTATGTGCCGCGATGACCGGAGACTACGAGCCGATCCCCCCCCCCGTTAGCACGGCATCTCTCGCCCCACCCGCGCCGCAGCCGCCGCCGCCTGAAACGCTTGCCACACGAGAGCTGTACCGCGTGGCGATTGAGCGCGTGGGGAACGGGGATTGAGTGCCACATAAGACCCCCCCGCATACATTGTTCGATGTATGTGGGGGATTGCTATGCACAGTGCAGCCACTATTACATATCACATGGTTGGCTAGGAATGGGATTATATTCCATCATACGCTCCTACTACAGACATAATAAGGAGAAATATCAGGAACAGGAGACCCGTGCGCCCCGCAAAGTCCTTCAAGGGGGGGAGCCGACGAGGTGACAGTGCAGTAAAGAGCATATGGAGCATCATGACGGTTACAAGGAGAAGTGCTCCTATTGAATAAAGTACTGTGAAAGTGGAACTGTATCGTATATAAATATATCATGAAATATTTCGGAAGTTACATGTGCAAGTAAAAGGCCTATTGCGAACACGACTATACGATACATCATTTGCAGTCTATGCGTCTCGTCAACCGTGCCGTGTTGTTCTTGGGCCATCGTGTCTCCTCCTATTGTATCATTGCGTATATAACCGTACAGATATTCTAGCAGACACGTGGGCGATAGGCAAGGGAGAGTAGGGGGGGGGACGGGGGCGTGAGCGGGTATGAAGCACAGACGGGGGGGGCTTGGGGAAAATTCACTGCCGGGGGCTGGAGCATTCTCACCCACCTACCTATTTAATCCAGTAGAAATGGATGCAGCTGCGGCTGGTACGAACTGGCTATTCCCTGTTGTCCGAAATGCATTCTGGCAGGGTGGAGTGCGTGCCGGTGTAAGTAACACATACTGGACGGTAACAACCTACAAGCACGAAGCCTGTGATCTGGAGTTGCAAACATTGACATCATCAACACGTCCAACACGGACTGGACGGTAACAACCGATACACACCGCTTCCAGTCGCTCGATACACCCGTTGACAAGCGAATGAATGCCCGACGCTCAGTCCTGAGCGTCGGGCGTTGCGGTGGTTCTGCTACGACAGCATGATCTTTGAAAACAATTGCACAAAGCAGCCAGA
>JAAUSQ010000032.1 GCA_012033195.1 Chloroflexaceae bacterium | reverse complement strand
CAGGGGGCGGGCAGCCTGCGGGGGTGGTAGGTGGGCGTTGCTGCTGGCGCTGCGGTGACAGTGGGCGCAGGCGTACTGGTTGGCACCATCGTTGGCGGTGCAGTGGCGGGCGCGAGGGTTGCAGTCGGGGGAACCGCCGCGCCTGGAACCGTGCCACACGCCGCCACCAGCCACACCAGCAGCAGCAGCAGGCTAATACGGCTATTTCGCTGCGGGTTGCTCGGCTGGTTGTTCACTGGCTTGTTGCTCGCCTGTTGTCCGTCGGGTTTTCCATTCGTGCCAGCGGCCCTGCAACTCGCGGCGTAGCTCGTAGGCCCGTTCTGCAAGCTCCAGTTTCCACTGGCTATATACCTTGCGGTAGCGTCCGTAGTTGACCAGCGGGGCACCAAACTTGGCCTTGAAGTCGCGCACACCATACGGCTCGTCGGGCTTACCCGCGCCGCCGAAGTCGTAGTGTGCAAAGCCAAGTTGCTTGCCCAGTTCGATCTCGTGCCACGTCAGGCACTCCACCGGAAACACCCCCTTGACCCGCTGCACGCCGCCATACCAGGCATACACCAGGTCTTTGTAAAACAGGATGATATCGGCGGCCAGGGGTGTTTTATCTTCCTGATAGGCAATGAAGATCCGTACCATGGTGTGGGGTTGCAGCACCCGCACTGCCGCCTGAAACATGCTGATATCTGCCAGCGGCACCCGCGAGCGCTCGTAGCTCATCTGGGTGAAGTGGTAGAGCACATCAACCCCTTCTTGCGTGTTCATCTCCTCCACGTGCATGCCCCGCTTTTTGCTGCGGCGAATGTCGGCGCGGCACGTCTTGATCATGCCATTCCAGAGATCTTCTGCGCTACTGGTCAGGTCGCCCATAAAGTTGAGGTAGTCGTAATACTCGTAGCCGCAGCGCTCCAGCGCCACCCGTTCGGCTCCGGCTTCCCAGATCGGGCGGATCTCGGTGAAGAGCACCTTGTGCCGCAGCATCCGGTCGTGCTGCCGAATGAGCGCCACCAGTGCCGCAATCCCGGCCTCGTCATCGCGGCAGATTGGCTCGGCATACCAGATCGAGCGGGACGCAATCCAGCCCAATGGGTCGGGCAGCGTCTGCACCCGCACCGCCGCCAGCAGCGCCAGTACTTCGCGCTGTGCGTTGATAGCAGCCAGGAAGTAAGGTGTATAGTTCTTTGTCTGCCGAAAGACCTCCTGCATATAGTGCGTGTGAAAGATGGTGCCTTTCGGGTGCTGCTGCACAAACGCTTCCCATCTGTCGGTGTCCAGTGTTTCGACAATAGCAAACTCGCTCACGATAGTCTCCCTAGCGTTGTGCGTTCCATTAAAATCGCCAGAGTCGTACAGCATAATCTACCAGGCTCAGCGCGTCCAAGTCGCCTGAGAACGACAGAACGCTGCGGTACCCGTCGGGCCAGCGCCAGTAGCGTACCAGCGGCGTCTGCTGCGATTCGATACACTTAAGCAGCGCAACCGGGTTGCCCAGACGCTCAACCAGCGCATTATCGATACAGACAGCGTGGTTGCTGCCGTCTGACACCATCTCAATAATATAGCCCTGCTCGTGCAGCATGGTGCGGGTTGCAGCGGGCACATCGGGCATGACGGCGATGAAGGGACGCGGCGCAGCGGGCACCGTGCATGCCCGCGCCTTGAGCACACGGTAGTTGCCGTACCACTGCTCAGTCGGGGCATTCGTTTCGATGTTGCGCACCAGAATAGTGGCCCGTTCCGAGCAGGCAAAGTCGAGGTGCAGACTGTCGTTGTGGGTGGTAGTATCCACCGTGAACGGTGCCTTTTCGTACCACCACGCGCTGATATCACACAGGCGGGCCACCCAGATACCGGGGCGCAGGCTGCGTGTCTCCACCAGCAGGCGCTCGAAGGCCAGCGCACAGTCATAAAACAGTTCCGGGTGGAACAGCAGCGTAAACATCTCGCCGCGTTGGTACGTAGCGTGCAATATCTTCAGCCACGCCTGCGCCAGCCCTTGCCGTCCCGCCTGCAAGCCGTCATAAATTTGCAGGTCATCGGGCAGGGTGACGGGTATCTCAACCAGCTTCTCATACATCGAGGGCACTGCCAGCGCAACGGCAGCAGGCTGCCCCGCATAAAACTCTTCCAGGTTAGTGAACATGGCCGACCGGGGTTCACCGTCGCCTAGGTTATCCAGCCCCCAGTCCACCGCCGTATTGCTGCTATAGTTCACCATACCTTCGGGCAGTGTGTCCAGCAACCTATCCGAATAGCTCAGGTAAGGGCACCGAAAGCCGTGGTACGTGATGCCCGCCTTGTCGTAGGCAGCGCGAGCCTGCTCAAACTGGCTGCGGGCCTCGGCCTGCGTCAGGCTATGGAAGTCGATATGATCATAGCCGTGAATGGCAAATTCCGACCCCATCGCTTGCAGTTTTTGAAAATACTGCGAATGAAAACGAACAACCCGACCGGGCGTCGGGAAGGTTGGCGCACTCCCATAGTGCGCCAACAGTTGCACACAGTCGTAGACTCTGATGCGGGCCTTCGTTGGTGTTAGTCCATAGCGTTGCACTAATACAGATAAGCGTCCGATGATGTACTTTGGGCTGCGACGTCGCAGCCAGTGTAGAAGGTGACGCATTTTGTTGCGCACAGAGACACTCCATTCGTTGTTGCCTTGTTACTTCTTCCACGTCGTTAGTTGGCGAAAACTTTTTCATAGGCTTCAAGAAGATGGTGTGCTTGATGAGGCCACGCAAGCGTATGCTGAATACGCTCACGTCCAATTTGCCCGAGTTGTTGGCGTAGGTTGGGGTCGTCCATCAGGCGAGCAATCTGGCGGGCAAAGTCGCGTTCATCGTTGGGTACGGCATACAGGGCCGCATCCTGGAGCGTGTAGCGATGCTCGGTCAGGTCAAACGCAACAATCGGTTTCCCAAGCGCCATAAACTCCATCAGCTTGATCATCGTTGATCGGTCGGTGAAGTTGTTTTTCGGGTCGGGTCCGATACACACATCGGCAGACGACAGATAGCACATCAGCTCCTCATCGGAAACCATCCCCGTGAAGCGCACGTATGGTTCAAGTTTCAGTTCTATCGCCAGCTTTTGCAAATCCTTCCATGCACCACCCGTACCCACCAGCACCGCGTACACATTGGTGCGGCCCATCTCGTATACAAGGTGATGCAGTGCCCGGATAAAATAATCGACACCATCCTGATACCCCATCACACCGACATACCCCAGGATGGTTTTCCCCATCTGGCGCAGTTCGGGGTCGGGGTCGACCAGCCGCACCCGCTTCAGGTTGGGGCCGTTGCGTACAATGGTGATACGGCTTTCGGGAATGCCGCTGCGCTCTATTTCAAGCGCCTTGTACGATTGATTGGTTGCAATCACCCGGTCGGCGGCACGACACGAAAGCTGTTCCAGCCAGACCAGCGCCCGATGCACCAGCCGGTTGCCTTTGCCCTGAAAGCGGGCATAGTACATTTCCGGGTTCAGGTCGTGGTGGTCGAAGATAAACTTCTTGCCAAACAGCTTGTAAAACAGCCCGATAAAAACAAAGGTATCGGGTGGGTTGTGGGCATGCACCACATCAAAGCCATCGGAAAAGAATACCAACAGCGATAACACAAAGGCATAGCCCATCGCGCGCAGGTACTCGTCCACATACCCTAGCGCCCCCTCGCTTTCGGCTGCGGGCGGGTAGCCATACACCCGCACCCCATCAACCACTTCGCTCCAGGGGTATTTCGAACTGTGCGGGCAGATTACTGTCACGCGGTAGCCAGCCTCTATCAACGTACTGGCTTCGCGGCGTACCCGGTTGTCTTCGCGATACGTGCAATTTTCGAGTAACATCAGGATACGCTTACCAGCATATCCCGTCGTAGCTTCCCTGGTATGTGTCGTCATGGTGCTTTACAATTCCTACTAAATCAATCAATGTCTGACCTTGGCGGAGCTTCCCAGGTACGTCCCGGAACGCCGCGCTCCCGTTGGCAATCACCACGGTATCAACGTCTGCCAGTAAATGATCAATCGTATCGCTCATCAGCGAAACAATGTGCGGCAACTCGCGCAGCAAGAATTCGCGGTTGGCACCAATCAGCCGATCTGGATGCACATGCTCATCATACACCCGCACGTGGAAGCCGCGCCCGACCAGCGTTTCAATCAGCACCACCATCGGGCTTTCGCGCACGTCGTCGGTATTGGCCTTGAAGCTCAACCCCAGAATACCCACTTCTTTGCTGGCTGCCTGTTCTACCATATGGATGCCACGTTGAATGTGGTACTGATTGCTCAGTAGCAGGGAGTTGAGCATCGGCGCATCGATGTCACGCTCTTTGGTGCGGTACGTCAGCGCCCGCAAGTCTTTGGGCAGACACGAGCCACCAAAGGCATAGCCGGGGCGCAGGTAAGCCGGCGACAGGTTGAGCCGGGTATCCTGGCAGAAGATTTCCATCACGCGCCGCCCGTCGATTTCGTGTGCCTTGCAAACGCTGCCAATCTCGTTGGCAAACACCACCTTTAGCGCGTGGAAGGCGTTATCAACATACTTGACCATTTCTGCCGTCGGAATGCTCACCCGCTCCAGTGGTGCGTCGATGCCCTTGTACAGCGCCTCCACCATATCGCCGCTACGCTCGTCGTATTCACCAATAACAATATGGCTTGGGCTGTAGTAGTCGGCAATGGCGCTGCTCTCGCGCAGGAATTCCGGGTTCATGCTCAGACCAAAGTGCTCGCCAACCTTCTTGCCCGATGCCGCTTCGAGGATGGGCAGCATCTGATTGAGCACCGTACCGGGCAGCACCGTGCTGCGGATGACCACCACATGGTAGGCATCCTTGCTTGCCAGGGCCTCACCAATCTCGCGGCACACCCCCTCTACATACTTCAGGTTGAGACTACCATTTGCATTGCTAGGTGTTCCAACACAAATCAAGCTCAGTTCGGTTTCGTGCACTGCCGCCTTGGTATCGAGAGTGGCCCGCAGCCGCCCAGTCGCAACCCCCTCGGCAATCAGTTCATCCAGTCCCGGCTCAACAATTGGTGAACGACCTGCCCCAATCAAGTCAACTTTGGTAGGATTAACATCCACACCAACGACCGCGTGGCCCTCGTGGGCAAGACAGGCCGCCGAAACGCAGCCGACATACCCCAACCCTAAAATACTGATCCGCATCACTTTCTCCTGTTATGCCGCTGTTCCATGCCGAAGCCTGCACCTTGATGCAGGCTCCGATACCGTCGCTGTTTTATACCAGTGTGGCAGCTTTGGCATATTTTGCCGCTGCGCTCCAGACATTTTGATCAAGGAACTGTTGCTGCCACAGTTCCACACTCAGCAAGCCCCAGATTTGCAGGCTGTGGTCAGCTACCTGCTGATCGTGTTCGTTCAGCATGCGCTCAACAAAAGCCGGGTTAAACAGCCCGCGCCGCCGCAGCCGTTCGGGGGAGAGGTTGTCGCGCACAAACGACCGCAACTCGGTGCGCAACCATTCGGTCATCGGCAGCGGGAAGCCCTGCTTTTTCCGGTACACAATTGTTTCAGGGAGCAGCGCTGGCTTGTCTGCTTGAGAATAAACTTGCGTTCCGACTGGCGTACTTTCAGATCGGATGGCAGCCGGGCCGCAAACTCCACCAGTTTATGATCGAGCAAAGGCACCCGTGCTTCCAGCGAGTGGGCCATACTGGTTTTATCGCCCCGCGCCAGCAGATCGTCGGGGAGCCACATTTTGGTATCTACATACAGCATCCGGCTCAAGGTATCGCTGCTGTCGCAGTTCGCCAGATGCTCGCGGAACATCTCGGTTGGAGTCTTGCGGGACAGGGCCGCGAGCATGCTCCCTTCCAGCAGCGCCGCCTGCATATCGCTGTTAAAGAGCGAGAACCAGTTTCGCAGCCGCATGGCCTCATCCGACTGTGAAAGCGCATACCAGGCAATCTTGGGGCCGCGTGTTTCGGGGAGCATGCTGAGCATCCCCATCACAGCGGCCCGCATCGCCGGCGAGAGCCGCCGCACCCATGCACCGCGCTTTTCCCAATCGTAGCGCCCATACCCCGCAAACAGCTCGTCGCCGCCTTCGCCCGTCAATACCATCTTGACATGCTGGGATGCTAGCTTCGATACCATATAATTGGCAATCGTCGCCTCGTCAGCAATCGGTTGGTCGAGATGCCAGATAACTTCGGCGGCGAGATTGTGGATATCGTTGGGTGAGATATAGATGTTGCGATGGTCGGTCTGATACTGCTGTGCCACAATCTCGGCATAGGCAAGCTCGCTATGGTTGGCCCACGGCTCGGTAAAGCCCACCGAAAACGTCTTGACAGGCTCGTTCAGAAATTGCGACATCATCGCCACAATCGTGCTTGAGTCGACACCCCCGCTGAGGAAGGCCCCGAAGGGTACATCACTCACCAGATGCATTGCAACGCATTCCTGGAGCAGTGCTTCCAGTTCGTCGGTGTAGTCCTGGATAGTCCGCTGCTCGGATGGGTCGGTTTCAAATGAGAGGTGCCAGTAGTTCACTATGCGTACCGTCCCACGCTCGCAGATCAGGATATGACCGGGCGGCAGTGCATAGATATCGCGAAAGAGCGTGGCGGGTGCCGGAATGAAACGCAACCCCAGGTACAGATTGAGCGCGGAGTGATCCATTGCGGGCTGCACCGCCGGATGTTGCAAAAGCGCTTTAATCTCGGAGCCAAAAATCAGCGTACCATTTTTGATGGTGTAATAAAGCGGCTTGATGCCGAGCCGGTCGCGGGCGAGCAGCAAGCGCTGCCGCCGCTTATCCCACAGCGCAAAGCCAAACATGCCCCGCAGCGAATGGACACACTGAACACCCTCATCCTCATAGAGATGCACAATAACTTCGGTATCGGAATTGGTCTGTAAGGTATGCCCACGCTGCCGCAACTGGGCCTGGAGTTCGCGGTAATTGTAGATTTCACCATTGAAAATAAGCACCACGCTTTCATCTTCGTTGGTCATCGGTTGTTTGCCGCCCACCACATCGATAATACTCAAACGGCGAAACCCCAGACCGAGTGGCCCCTCGGTATAGGCCCCGGCATCATCCGGGCCACGGTGCAGAATAGCCTGTTGCATAGCGGTGAGTAGATGCTGGTCTACCGGCTCATCAGCATGATAGCCGTACACTCCACAGATTCCACACATCGATTTATCTCCTCGTCTTTGTAGAGTTCTGCATGTCATACAGGACATACGTCGCTACCTCGCACGAAGAGCCTACCTCCCCCACCGCCAGGTATACTAAAATGATAGCGAACGCTGTGCTTGTTTCAGGTTGTTGGTATCGGGCGGCGTGCACGAAACCGCTCGATAGCATATGTGTACACTTCCATCAGTTTGTCAAAGGTTGCCTTGCGGCTAAAGCGCTGCACATCCTGCCGCCCGTTCGTGCGGCGGGGGTTTTCCAGGATTGCAGCCAGTTCTTCGGTGAATACATCAACATCACGCGGGCAGACGGCACAGCCCGGCGTGTTGCCGATCATCTCAGGAATATCGCCCACGCCAGTCGCAACAACCGGCAGGTTGCACGCCATCGACTGCTTGACAACTACCGGCGACCCTTCCTGGTACGATGGAAAAATCAGCGCATCAGATGCATTCAGATACAGCATCAGGCGCTGTTGTGGTTCTTTGTAGACAACCAGAAAATCAAGGTCGCGGAAGCGCTGCTTCAAACGTTCATAGACGGCACCCGAAAACGGAAAGCCTTTGCGTGCCTCCTGCGGGTTGGCAGCAAAGAGCAAGTAGCGTCGGTCGGGATCAAGGCCCAGTTGCTGCCGGGCCGCTTGGCGCTCCATCGGGTGGAACAGATCGAGGTCAATCTCCATGGGCACAATGAAGCTATCGTTGCGTGGCAGCATACCCTGCATCAGCTTACTCTGGACCGTCGTTCCTTCACACGTCAGCGACAGAAACTGCGAGAGCCATTTATCGAGCACCGAAATAGCCTCGTGCGTTCCATCGGCCCCAATACGGCCCTGAAGATCGCTGCCGTGTAATGTCATCACGACTGGCACCCGGTGCTGCGTGCGTGCAATCAGAGCCGGGTAGTTGTAGTGTGCGTGGATAACATCATAGGTACCGTGGTTAAGCCACTTACGGAGATCAAACAGGCTCTTCCAATACTTCTGCAACGATGATGTGCCATTGATAACCATCACATCTGTATGGACACCAAACTGTGCCAACGTCTCTTCCTGCGCTCGCACAAACGCTCCCCACGCCGGATTCTCAGGCCGAGGATAAAGCGCAGTAACGATTAAGACTTTCATGATTGCTCCACGGTTGCTTGCTCTGAGGATGAAGAATGCACATCGGCGTACATTGCCAGGGTACTGCCGGTTTTGCCTGCCGCGCGTTGCCGGGCACGGCGCATGGCCGCCCGGTACACGTCGAGGGTACTGCGTGCAACTACTTCCGGCGAAGACTCAGTGAGTATCTTTTGTTCGCCGTTCAAACCAAACTGGCGGCGCTGTTCCGGGTTGTTCAACAGTTTGATAATCGCCTCCGCTAGTGCCCGTTCATCGGCAGGCGGCACCAGATACCCGGTGTGCCCATCGTCCACAATTTCGGGCAAGCCGCCCACGCTGGTTGCCACAACCGGCTTGCGTGCCGAGTATGCCAGCGGTACCACACCACTCTGCGAGGCTTCGATGTAGGGAAGGACGATGATGCTGGCACGCTGGAACATTGCGCGGCGCTGCTCGTTGGAGATATAGTAGTTATGCACGTCGAACCGTTCGGGATGCTGCATCAGCTCGCGGTAACGTGCAAAATCTTCGCCCTCGCCTCCTATAACGATCTTTATGTCGGGAATTTGCTCACTGATCAGTGGCTCGGCGCGAATAAGATACTCAAGTCCTTTATAGGGCCAGATGCGCCCGAAGAACAGCACACTGTTTGGTTCTTCTGCCGCTGGTTGTTCGGTTGCGTCTTCGTCGCGGCGCAGCACCGTGCGAACAACATGGACCGTCTCATCAGGCCAGCCAAAGCGCTCCAGGGCCGCCTGTTTTAGGGCCGTCGCGTGCACAATCCGCGCATCGGCCAGGTTGTAGCCAAAGTCGAGCACCGTTTGCGACGACCGCGCCGAGGCTGCATCGCCGGGGTGGACCTGCACATCGTGCACGGTGACCACCAGCGGATACTGGCGCAACAGAGGCAGGGTCAGGTTGAACCAGAAATGCCCCATCTGGAGATGCACCATATCGGGCTTGAACAGCCGGATATAATGCAGCAGCGACAGCATTAAGAGCATCTGCTGCCGCACGTGGCGGTAGCGCGGACGCTTGAAGGCGACCAGCCGTACCGCCGGGTTCAGCTTATCGAGATGTGGTTCGGCCTCGCGCTCGGAGAGCAGCAGCAGCACCTCGGCCCCGGCCTGCGCCAGCCCGCCTGCCAGCCGGATACAATATTCGCCTGTGTCAAACGACACCATTGCAACACGCATGGTCATTTCTCCCTTGAGCTTGCTGTGGAGCTACTTTGACCGCAGATGGGCATAACGCATCCGCACGCCCTGCAAGCCACCGTGCGACCAGATGATAATAAGACCAAGCAGGGCACCATACACCAGTGCGCCGGTCGGTATGGCCAGCCACAGCCCTAGTTGCTCGGCAAAAGCGGCCAGATAGAGGCCCATACCCAGGCTTGCCAGGGTTGCCTTCCAGATGCTCTTGCCAATTGCCACCGAATTGACCACCTGTGAGACAGGGACATACTGCTGTCCCAGGTTGACAAGTCGTGCGGCAACCGTGGCAATCGCGGCCCCGATGATACCGGATGATGCAATCAAGAGTATGCCGATAATAAGGCTGAGAACCGAATTGACAATCACGATCCGCAGGGTGATTTTCTCACGCAAGGAGGCCAGCAACACCTGCCCTAGGGCGCGATTGAGTGCCATCGGGATCAGGCTCCAGGCCACAATTTGCAACACTATGGTTGCATTGGCAAAGCTCTCGTTGCCATAAAAGAGCAGCAGAATCGGCTCGGCCAGAAATATAATCCCCACTACGGCGGGCAGTGTCACCATCAGCAACAGTTCCATCAAGTCTTCGTAGACCACCTGCATACCACTTCCGCCCGTTTCGTACTCGCGGCACATCATCGGGAAGAGGCTCATTACAATGCTTTGCAGCACCAGACTGACAGGTACCAGTACTTGCATAGCGGCGTTGTACATCGCTACATCAATCTCGTTGCCAACCCGCGAGAGGATCAGCGCATTCAGGCTCGCCCAGATAGCAATAACACTTTCAAGGCCGAGGAAGGGCAGCACACCCTTGATCATGCTGCTGGCAAACGGCATATCCACCGTCCAGGTAGGGCGCGAGATGTAGCGCAAAATAAAAAACCATTCCAGTACAAAGGTCAGTGTATAGCTCACTACCAGCATCACCGCCAGCGGTTCGGCTCCGTATCCCTGCGTCAGCAGGAAGATGGTCGCCGCTACCTTCAGCACGTTGTGCGGCAGGTTGGCATAAGCGATAAAGTGCATCCGCTCGTGAGCCTGAAAAACGGCCTCGCACACCGTGGTGAGCGCATACGGTACAATCGCCAGTCCAACAATCAGCACCAGGCGGGCCGTGCTCAGTTCGTAGCTCATCACCCACACAAAGATGACCAGCGCCAGCACCGATAGCACCGATGCTGCCAGGATGAGCAGGCTCCCGTTTACCAGGTAACGGTCGGTCAGGGATGGGTCGCGGGCAATTTCGCGGGTGATGTAGACCCGCACGCCCAGGCTTGCAAAGACATAAAACGTATAAAAGAGCAGCAAGGCCAGCGAAATCTGCCCGAAGGCAAAGTCGCCCAGATACCGCGCCACCAGCGCATAAATCAGAAAGGTGGTTGCACGGTTCATCACATCGCTAGTCAGGAGCGAAACAATATTGCCAAAGATCTTTCTCATGAAGGTATGTTCACTCCTGCCGATGGAGGGGCGGCTTCCGGTTGCTGGGCCGCGTGCTGCCGCACTTCGTCGCGGGCTAGATGAAAACAGACAAAAATCAGGCTCGATACCAACCACATCGTATGCAGTTGGGGCCGTGCGTTAAAGATATCGAAGGTAATCTGAAGTGATACACCAATCAGGCCGGCGGAAAGCCCGATAGCCAGCATGCCCAGGAACGGGTCAACCGGGCGCAGGCTCCAGCAGCGAATGCCAGTGTAAAGAATATATCCGACCAGAATGAGGTAGACGATCAAGCCGATGATGCCCATCTCCGCCCAGATACGCAGATAATGATTGTGAACGGTTGAGAGCCACATATCACCAAATTCTGGGGTAATGTACTGCTCTTTAACAATGGCAAAGTTGTTGGCCCCAATGCCGAAGATCGAGTGATCTTGTATCATATCCCATGCAATCTGCGACAACGGCCCCCGCGACTCGGCAGAACCGCCATCGTCCTCAAAGAAGCGTGGCATCAGGATCGGTGCAGCGATGACCAACGGCAGAATGCCGACATAGGTAATAATAAAAGGCCAGCGCAGCTTCATCCAGCCCCGTCCCGCACTCATCAGAATGAGGATCACCATTGCCAACCCGAAGCCAATCAATCCGCCGCGTGATTGGGTAAGAAACAGGCCGATTATGCCGAGCAAAAACGAACCACCCGCAAGCAACTTGATCCAGTGCTTTTTGGCATTGACCAGTGCCACCACACAGATCGGCAGCAGCATTGTCAGGTAGCTCGCGGTGCCATTGGGCGAGCCAGTCGACCCACCAACCCGCGATGTTTCGCTATCGAAGCGCACAAAGATCGGCCCCAGATAGATATCATCGCTGATAACACGTACCATCATCATCAATACGCCCTGCACCGCGATGGCGGCCATCAGAATGATGACCAAATGGTGCAGTTCGGCTTTGTTGCGGACGGTGCTCACAATGTAGATATGTATCAGCAATGCATAAAAGACCAGAATAATCTCATTGAGCGACAACACTGGATCGTAGGCGTAAAACCACGAGCACGCCACAACCACAAAATAGAGCAGGTGTGGTATGGGAATAATAGGCATGGAGCGGTGCAACTTGCCCTGTTGAGCAAGCAGTTGCGCGATCCAGAGCGCATACAATACCCCCAGCATCATTGTCGTAAGCGAGATGTTAAAGCCACCCAGCGCACTGAACTCGGCGGCCTTGTAGTTGTAGTTCAGGTTGGTATCAATCGGCAGGGCTATTTCGAAGGGGATAACCGAAAGAAACAGCAACCGCAAATTGTTGACAATCATCACGGCGAACGGTGCCGCCATCGCCCCCAGGACCAGCACCATCCGGTCGCGGGGGAGCGAAGCCGCAACAATGACACCAAGCGCAAGCACCACACCGATACCAACGGCAACCGACAGGCGCAAGAATACACCCAGCGGCGTTGGGGCAAACCATGGCTTCGACAGTACCACGCGCAGACGATCATCTACGCGCAGTACTGTTGTGGCTAATTGTGAGAAGCGAAACGTATTCCAGAACGACATAGCATCCTCTCGGCGGTGTATCCCGGCGACAAGGTGGCTATCGGCTTGTTACAGCCCGCTGCTCCACAAACGCCAGGATGTGTTCAACAACGTATTGAATAGCTTCGTCGGTTAGTTCGGCGAACATCGGCAGCGACACAATCTGTGGTGCGTACTGCTCGGTGATAGGGAAGCTTCCTTCCGGGTAGCCCAGGGACTTGTAGGCTTCCTGCACATGGATTGGTACCGGATAGTGAATACCAGTGCTGATGCCCTGCTCACTCAGGTACTTCTGAAGTGCTTCACGTTCTTCGACGCGCACCACATACAGGTGCCAGACCGACTCAACCCCGTCCATCTCCACCGGATACACGACATCGGTATTGGCAAACAGTTCGTTGTAGCGCTGTGCGTGACGGCGGCGGGCTTCGTTCCAGGCCGACAAGTTACGCAACTTGATCCGCAGAATACCTGCCTGCATGGTATCGAGGCGGTGATTATACCCAATCGACTCGTGGTAGTACTTCTTGCGCTGTCCATAATTCCGCAGCAGCATCAGACGGTCGGCAATTTCCGGGTCGTTTGTCACCACCGCGCCACCATCGCCACATGCGCCCAAGTTCTTGGCAGGGTAGAAGCTAAACGCGCCACCATCGGCCAACGACCCAACGCGCTTGCCTTTGTAACGCGCACCGTGTGCCTGGGCTGCATCTTCCATCACATACAGGTTGTGCTTGCGGGCCAGTTCAATGATCGGGTCCATATCGGCAGGTTGCCCATACAGATGCACCGGAAGGATGGCCTTGGTGCGCTCGGTAATGGCCTGCTCAACCTTGCTCACATCCATATTGTACGTAACCGGGTCAATATCAACCAGCACCGGTTTTGCGCCCACGGAAGAGACACCAAGCGCAGTGGCGATGAATGTGTTTGCGGTGGTGATGACTTCATCACCGGGGCCAATCTCGTAGGCACGCAGCAGCAGTTCCAGAGCCGATGTACCTGAGTCGACACCGATAGCATATTTTGCTTCGCAGAACGCGGCAAATTCTTCTTCAAACAGGCTGACAGCCTTGCCCAGAATGAAGTCGCCCTTGCTAATAACGGCAGCAATAGCTTCGTCAATTTCGGCGCGAATAGCCTGGTGCTGGGCCTGGAGATCAACAAAAGGTACCTGCATCGCCGACGTCGTCGACATGATTTTCCTCCTCAGAAGATTGGTAACGAATAGGAACCAGATAGCTCTATGTTGCTGCGTGTGCGGCGATGTGTGTGCATCCGTACACGCTCTCTATTATAGGGTATAAGGCAATGAATACACAGTTAAAAATCGGCAAGCTGAACAGGTGCGCCGTGCTGGTGGATCGACTGTTCAATTGCCTTCATCACCCGCACAATATCAACTCCGGCCTGCCCATCGGTAATGGGGCGCTGCCCGGTGGTGACACATTCCAGGAAGTGCTTGCACTGTGTCTTCAGCGGCTCGCTGATAGCAATGCGTGGGCTGATGATATCGCCGTCGCGCATCAGCAAGGTGTGCTCAGCATACGAGTCGGCAGAAGCCGGCTTGACCGTCACCCCGCGCTCGAAGATACGTACCTGTTCCTGCGGGTTTACGTCGTCGAAGACAATCCGCTTGTTGCTGCTCACCACCACCACTTCACGCACCTTGTTGGGGTCGGCCCAGCTAACGTGAATATGGCAGAGCACATTATTGGGGTAGTGCATCGCGATAAAGCCCACATCTTCGCGGTCATTCTGGAGCACGTTGGAAGCAACCGCGCTAACCCAGTCGGGCGTACTATTCAGGAAGTAGTTAAAGATCGAAACATCGTGCGGGGCAAGGTCCCACAGCGCATTCACATCGCGGCGGATCGGGCCGAGGTTGGTGCGGCGGGCGTACATATAATACACCTGGCCCATCTCTTCCTGATCAATCAATTCCTTCACCTTGCGTACACCCGCATTGTAGATAAAGGTATGACCAACCATCAGCGTAACGCCTTCACGCTCGGCAAGCTGGATCAGCGCCTGTCCATCGCTCACCGTCGTAGTCAGTGGCTTTTCGCTCAGCACATGGCGACCAGCGGCCAGCGCACGGCTTGCAATCTTGAAGTGCGAACCTGCTTCGGTTGCCACCACCACGGCAGCAATATCATCACGCTGCAACATTTCATCAATGTCGGTATAGCGTGCAACTGCCGGGAAACGCTGTGCAACTACGTTCAAGCGCTCCGGGTTTTGATCACAGACTGCCACCATCGCCGACTCGGGCAGTTCCGAGAAGACACGCACATAGTTCATGCCCCAGTATCCACACCCACAGATACCGATACCGATTGGATTGGCTGAGTTGGTCATTGTTCTATCTCCCTGTTGCAGAAATTGTTAAGACGCACCGTTCGGGTGCCACGAGGATATATGATATGCGAGTACGCACCTGAATAGTACAGTTAAATGCTCAGCTTTTAAGGCGAAGAGATAGCTCTCGCTTCATATGCCGAGAGCTATCTCTTCGATGAGTTATCAATAGTGGATCCGAAGGTGTACGCTTGAATACTACTACAGGGGAGAGATAACCGTTTATATCTGCTTCTAACGAGCGCCGCTCCCATTAATCATCACCAGCACGGTGAGCAGCATAATCTTGATATCGAACAGCAGCGACTGCTGGCGTACATATTCAACATCCAGTTCGACCATTTCTTCGAACGAAACCTGCGAGCGGCCCTTGACCTGCCACAGGCCGGAGATGCCAGGCAATGCAGCCAGCCGCAGGAAGTGCCAGGTGTCGTATTCGGCGACTTCGTAGGTCGGCACGGGACGCGGCCCGATCAGGCTCATCTCCCCACGCAGCACATTCAGCAACTGGGGCAGTTCGTCGAGGCTGGTGCGGCGCAGAATGTGTCCGATGCGCGTAATGCGCGGGTCACGATCCAGTTTGAACTTGGCAGTATCGGCTCCCTGCTCGCCCGCTTCCAGTTCACCGCGCACAAACTTCTTGACGTGTTCCTGGTGCAGCTTCTGGTCAGCGTTGGTGTACATCGTGCGGAACTTGAAGCACGGGAAGTTGCGCACTTCCCACACTACTTTACCATTGCGGACGCGGCGGCGCGACCCAACCCGCTGCTGAATAAACAGCGGCGAACCAGCCGAGTCGTGGCGGATCAAGAACGCAATGAGCAGCAGGATTGGCAGCAGGACAAGCAAGAGCATGCTGGCAGCAACAATGTCGAAAGCGCGTTTGAGCAGGTAGGATGCCATTTCTTTCAGCGTTGCTTTACCGGTTATGACGTGTGAACGAGTGACAATCATATCAACGTCCGACGCATTAGGAGTTACTTCAATATTCATACCGTGGATCATAAGTGCGTTCCCCCCTCAGAATTATAAACTTGGTGCGCTACAAACTACGTTATAACTACACTTAAATACATTCGCCACAATTGCAGATATAAAAAAAGCGCCTAATATGCAGGATCGATATTTTTATTAATGTCGCCTTCCATACGTCTGGTAAGCGTTGCCCTGCTTCAGGCTTTCTTACTATATCACCAGAAACTGATCAGATCTAGTTACTTATAGTCAGGGGTTGGTCGAGGTTTTTCGACCATTTCTTGCATCAAGGCTCAAAATGTTGGCGAGTTTTTGAGATGTTTTTGACAACTGACGAGCAAAAACAGAGTTTTGGTAAGTAAAAATATACCAAAGGACAGAACATCACGCTAGTTTATCGACATTATTGTGCTTTTATACACAATGCGGAGAGCGGACAAGCTGGATTGATACACTATTGTAAAGGCGTTTCAGCTCTTGCTGAAAACAAATAAGCCCCGCCCTGTATTATCTATACAGGCGGAGCTTAATGTGCCACTCCCTGAGGAGTGAATCAGTATACAAACTTTACTTGCTCTGGTAGTACTTTATATACTCGTTAACATTCTCGCCCTCAGCGCGGTTGATCACCATCCCAACCACAGTGGCATTCAACCCAGCCAGTTGTTCACAGGTCGATTTCACCAGTTCGCGCTGTGCGTGCGACCGATTGATCACCAGCACCACCGCATCAATGTGGGGCACCAGCATGGCTGTGTCAGTCACGGCAATGAAGGCGGGCGCATCAACCAGCACCATTTTAGCGTGTTGAGCATACATTTCTAACAATGTACGCAGCCGCTTGGTATGGAGCAATTGGTCGGGGTCAACATCGGCGCTGCCAGAAGTGACAACCCGCAACCCGGGAAAGGGTGTCTCCTGGATCGCTTCAAGCGGGCCAACTTCTTCACAGAGCACATTGCTCAGGCCGCAGTCGTTGGGCAAGTTAAAAATTCGGTGGATTGTCGGCAGGCGCAAGTCACTATCGACTACAATGACACTCTGTCCGGCACGCGCCAGCACATAGGCCAGGTTTGCAACCGTGGTAGACTTGCCTTCGCCGGGTTGGGCACTGGTGAAGAGGACGATACTGAGGGGGCGGGTGCCGTTCATACTCATCAGGCGTGTGCGTAGGCGGCGGAACGCTTCGCTGTGTGCTGAAGTACCGCTCTGCCAGATATACCGCTGCTTGCGTGGCACAGGTGGGATCTTGCCAAGCAAGGGCAGGTTCGCCACTTGCCGAATATGGCGGGTAGTATACAGCGTACGGTCGAAGTTTTCCACCAGAAAGGCCAGGCCGACGCCTGCCATCAAACCCACAATTCCAGCGAGTGCCACGTTCAGCGGCAGGCGTGGGCTAAATGGGCTTTCGGGAACAGTCGCAGCAGAAACAATTTCGGCCCGTCGCCGTTCGAGGCGTGCCCGATTGACCGTAAAATCAAGCAACTCGTTCGCAACCACCGTCGCCAGATTGGGGCTTGGTGATATGACCACAATCCGCATCAGTTCGGTATTGGCCGGAAACTCAACCTCAACCGTAAGCTCGGCGGCTTCAGGCGCACCCACCCGTTGGCGTACCTCTTCAATAGTGGAGCGGGTACGCACGTATTGCGCTAGGGTATTGAGCAGTCGGGAAATATAAACATACTCGCCATAGTCTACCGTGCTGCCCGCGCTGGTGGGCACCCGCAGGGTGGCACTGGCCCGGTAAAGCGGCGTAATCTGAAGCGTGATAAACGCTGTGAGCAACACTGCGACAATGACTGGCGTGATGACGATAAGCTTACGTCGCCAGAGTATATCAATATAGATACGAATATCCATAATTTCGTGTACCTGTAGTATGAAAGTAGGCCTGATATATCAGAAACCCCTGCATTCTCCTGGCGCGTCATGGGCAGGAGCCACTTTTATAAACGATAGATTGTGCATGGTATATTATACGGCACTCTAATTGCACCTGTATTATAGCTTTCGTGCGCTATGTAAAAAAACCTCTCCCTCTGTTCAGCAGGGAGAGGCAAAAGATAAAACCAGTCTGCTGTTATTATCGTTTGATATAAGGCAGATAGATGCGATTTTCTGGGGCAGATCGTACCCCCACAGAAAACTCTCCCAAATAATCGACTGTTACTTCGATTGTATCAGCATCTAGCAAGCGTTGCATGCACCCGGATGCTTGACACAACGTTTCCGCCCGCGCCCATGGATCGGTTGACTCCTTGCGCCCGAAGGCTACCGGATCAAGCACTGTACTTTGCTGGTTTAGCTCTACCGGTACAGTAATCCTAAAGGTGTACAGGCTGCTAAACAACTGAATGCGAGTACCATTCATCGTGCGCCCGATCAAAATAAAGCGTGTGAGCATACTGCGATTATCGGGCAGCGTTCCTCTTTCGAGCGGCAGTTCCACGAATTCTAGTGTAATGATCTCTGTTACAGCGTTGCGTGGGAACAACACAATAACAACAATATTTCCACGTACCACCTCCAATTGTCCGCCTTCATCTGGTGTAATAATGGTTGTAATGAGCGTGGTAGCAGTCGGCATCAATGTTGGTGTCGCGGTGCTCGTGCTGTCCGTCGCGGTTGGTGTTGCTGTTGCGCCCCCGCTAGCATCGGTTGGAGTCAGGGTTGGTGAAGGCGTGGCGCTCGGTGTGACCAGTGGCTCAGCGGTCGCTGTCGGGCTGGGTGTGACCAGTGGCTCAGCGGTCGCTGTCGGGCTGGGCGTCACGAGCGGGTCATCCGTTGGTGTGGCGGTCGCCGTTACCGTATTCGTCGCGGTTGCCGTCGGTGTGGGACTGGCGGTGGCGGTGTCCTGCTGCAACGGCACCCAGAAGCCGCTGCGTAGCTCGTACTCGCCGCCACTGCTTACCTCGGCCTCCGGTTGCCCGCCCGTGCCCCGCAGCACATAGCCCACCGCATCATTGCCCACGGTGTCGCTACCGCCATCGGTGGTAAACCATTCCAAGCCGTAGCCACCGCCAACCTGCGCCAGCACCGGCATGGCAACCATAATAATCAGCAGCGCAATACCTACCACAATGGCAAGTCGTGCAGGTTTCAACTGTTGCACAATGGGCCTCCTTCGTTCGGGTTACAGGCCCACTTCCGCAGTACGCACCACCGCGACAAACCGGGTTGGTGAATTCGAACCATCCCCTGTAATAATGAGCGCATCGAAATCATCGTCCACATTGATCAGGAAGTTACCCGTAAAGTCGGCATCCTGCGCTATCAGGTTAATCGGTGCAAACCCTAATATGGTGGTTGTGCCACCAATATTCTTAATCATACCGCTCACCTGCCACGCCGCCGCGTTATCATCGGCATCAACCGCTACAACCTGAATATTAAACGCTATAACGCGATTGTTGGGAATAACCAGGCGCTGGCTGGTGCCGTCCAGGAATAGTTCAACCTCGTCGGTATCGGCTGGGACAACGTTCCGCAGCACATACAGCCCGCTTTGGGCATCGCCCGCTGTGGCAAAGCTCCCGCTGGCATAGGCCCACTGTCCATACAAATTGGTCTGTGCTGCAAGGCCACCCGGTATGGTCGAAAACTGCCCATTGGCATTGTTGCGGCTGCCACCGCCCACCGTGGCGTTGTCGTTGAGCACCGAATTGCCGCTGCCGCCGCTAATGGTGCTATATTGACCAGTTGCATTGTTGCTGTCGCCACCGCCGACGATTGAACTAAGGCCATTGGCCTCATTGCCGATGCCGCCGCCGATAGTAGCCTGATCGCCCGTGGCATCGTTCAATACACCCCCGCCAATCGTCGAAGCAACACCAACGGCGCTATTGGCATTGCCCCCCCCGACCGTGGCATACACGCTGCCAGCCGTATTAGTTTGACCACCACCAATTGTTGTATAGACATCGTCAGCAATATTATCATCACCACCGCCCACCGTAGCATACACACCGCTGGCGATATTATTTTCGCCACCGCCAATCGTTGTGTACGAACTGGCCGCAACGTTGCCTCGGCCGCCGCTCACCGTAGCGTAGACTTGCCCAGAAACGCTACCATCATCTGCACCAACGCGGTTGTTGCCACCGCCGCCGATAGTGCCATAGTTATCGTACACAATGTTGCGGGTGTTGCTGATGGTGGTGCTATTAGTCGCATTGGCAGGGCCGCCGCCCGCGATAGTGCCATACTGCGCCAGCACAGTATTGCTGCGTCCGCCGCCAATCGTCGTAGCAAAGCCATCCGCCGCGTTGTCGGTGCCGCCGCCGATGGTGGAGCGGTTGCCACTGGCGATGTTGTCGCGCCCGCCGCCGATGGTAGCGAATCCGGCATTGGTGCGGTTGGCATCATCTGAGCCAACGCGGTTGTTGCCGCCACCGCCGATAGAGCCATAGTCATCAAAGACGATGTTGCGGGTGTTCGAAATGGTGATCGCCGTGGCAAAGTCGGTGGGCGCACCACCAGCGATGGTACCAGAGCTTCCGAAAATGGTATTACTCCAGCCGCCGCCGACCGTGCCATACACATTGAGCACCGAGTTGCTATCGCCGCCGCCCACGGTGCTGGCATAGGCACGGGCATCGTTAAAGTTACCGCCGCCCACCGTGGCATAGTTGCCGCTGGCGGTGTTACTCGCACCGCCGCCGACGGTGGCCCCCGGCCTTTGTGCTTCGTTAAGGTTCCCGCCGCCGATGGTGGCATACGTTCCGCTCACCACGTTGGTCTGACCACCGCCCACGGTAGCCCACAAGCCTGTTGCCTGGTTATCCTCACCGCCGCCGACGGTCGTACCCGGGGCGCTTGCCGTGTTGCGGATGCCACCGCCGACCGTGGTCCCCGGTGTTATTGCTTGATTAGTTTCACCGCCGCTCACGGATGGCACCTTGAGCCGCTTGGGCGGTGTTGCTAATGCCACGCCAAGCGTGGCGTTCTTCGCCGCTCGGCGGTGTTGTCTAATGCCACCGCCAACGTGGCACTTGAGCCGCTGGCGGTGTTGCTAATGCCGCCGCCAATCGTGGCAAAACTTACGTTCAGCGTGTTTTCGGCACCGCCGCCAATCACACCCGCATCGACGCCTGCCGCGACCGTATTGCTCAGGTCGCCGCCAATCAGGTTGGGCAGGGTTGGGCCAGCCGTCAGCCGCAGCGCCGGGACGTTGTTCACCACCATGGTAAAGGTGGGTGTGTCGGTGGTACCGAGCACATCGTTGACCGGGTCGATGCCGCTATTGCCACCCAGCAGCCAGAAGTTGGTGCCAATTGCACCAAAGTCGAGCGCAAAGGTGTTGGCAGCATCGAGCGTCAGGCCCGTGCCTGCGGTGTAGGTGGTGTCGTTGTCGATACCGTCGGCAAAGTCAGGTGGTACATCGGTCAAACCACTCCACGATGCACCAAGCGCGTACAGTGCGTAGGGGGTGGCAGTCAGGTGCACCCGTCCGGCTAGCGGCACCAGTTCGGCATCGGTGCTGCACTGCACCGCGATTTCCAGGTAGCGCTCGTCGCCCTGAAACACAGCGGTGCCAAAATTGAGCCGCACATTAAAGTAGCCATCGGTGACGGTTGCAGTGCGGGCCAGCGTGGGGCCAAGTTGTGTGCCGTCTGTTTCTGCATCCCAGAGCGTAAACTCAAAATCACAGGTGTCATTGACGGGCATGTCGGTGCGAATAAGCTGGCCCTGATAAGTAAAAGCGGTACTAATGGGAGCCGCTGCCAGAGGTATCGGATAGGTGATCCCTGCAAGCACTATCACAAGCAGAAGAGTCAGACCAAGCCGGATAGCTGCGAATGGACGAAGTGGACGCATGCAAACCTCCTTTGTGTTACACATACAGTACGTATTAAGCGGGTGCGATCAGTTCAGTCGTCCGGCGACGACAGGTACGAGAGGAATTGCACGGATGTGGCTTGAGCAAGGAGAGACGGGTTCCGTGCACAAGTCATCTTAGGGCGCAGATGTACGCTCGTCAAGTGTTGTAACAAAATAAATAATACTTATACCTTCATCTTCTGTTGTTCTTCCCATGGCATTGAGTAACTATTTATACAGTGCTTTTCAGTATGTTTTAGGGAAACTGCACACAGCCATAAAGTATAAATGTGGTTTACAGTAATATACGGCTTGTAGACGTATGTTTTCTATCAATATAACAATATCAATCCTGTGTGATTTACCAGAGGTAGTATGCAAAACTGAACCAGTGGCATAGAAAACTATGCTTTACGTGAGGCATTCCTGTTTTATAATGCTGAAGACTGGCTGTAAAACGCTCATGTGCCTGGGGGTTGATGGCACTTTCCCATACGTGGAGCAGGGCTACTGCACACGTTGCAGTGGCCCTGTTACCAAACGACGCTGATTGCTATAAAGAGCATAAGGGGGAACTATGCTTCGTCCATCGGCACCACCCGCTGCCGCAATGCATAAATAGCGGCTTGGGTGCGGTCGGCGAGGTGCAACTTGCTGAGCAGGTTGCTGACATGGGTCTTGACGGTCTTTTCGCTGATCACCAGTTCATCGGCTATTTCTTTGTTGCTCTTGCCGCGTGCAATCAGGCGCAGCACATCCATTTCGCGCTCGGTAAGTTGATCGAGCGGGCCATCGCTGCTGCGCGGCGTGCTAACCTCCTGCATCAGCCGCGAGGCCACCTCCGGGTGTAACACCGCCTCGTTGCGCTGCGCCGCCAGGATTGCGTGGATCAGGTCGTTGGGGGAAACGTCCTTGAGCAGGTACGAAATAGCTCCGGCCTTGATTGCGGGAAAGATGCGGTTGTCGTCGGCAAAACTGGTGAGCACAATCACGCGGGTAGTCGGGCTTACGGCGGTGATACGGCGGGTTGCCTCAACGCCGTCGATCCCGCCCGGCATCAGCAGATCCATCAGCACCACATCGGGCAGCAGTTCGTGGGCCAGTTGCACCCCGGCCTCGCCGCTGCTCGCTTCGCCAACCACCTCAATGGTATCGTGCAGTTCGATAAAGTCGCGCAGCCCCTGCCGCACCACCTGATGATCATCTACCAGCAACACACTGATCCGTTCCACTGCTGCACCTGCCTTTCGTTCGTTTGCGGCCGTTATGATGCCTCTGCCTGCTGTACCACCACCCGCCGATGCTGGAACCATGCCCAGATACTCAAGCTGAGCGCCAGCAAAATCAGCACCAGCATCACCAGAAAAGTATCCTGCAATCCGGCGACCTGTGCCGCGATAGATGCGGTGGTGACATCGCCGCCAATGGGTTCGTTGGCGTGGGCCGCCACCCGGCTTACCCATAGTGTACCGAGGACTGCAATACCTACAATCTGGCCCATCGTACGTGTAACTGCCAGCAGGCTCGATATCACGCCGCGCTGATCGGGCGGCGCTGCTGACATGATAGCGCTGTTGTTGGGCGATTGGAAGATGCCCATACCAATACCGATGGGCGCAAATGAAAGTAAAAAGATGATGATCGGCGTGGTGACATCAAGGCGGCTCATCAAGCCATAGCCGATAGCAACGACAAACAGCCCGATGACGGTGATGCTCCGCACGCCGTAGCGGTCGGAGAGCCAGCCCGCAATCGGGGCAAAGATGCCCAGCGTGATGGGCGCGACCGATTGCAGCAGGCCAGTGTAGCCCGGTGTGAAGCCGCGCATATTTTCCAGGTAAAAAGGCACCAGTAGAAACGCAGCCCCGATAGCAACAAAGATTGTAAAGCCCGTTACAATGCTCACCGTCAGTTCGGAGTTGCGGAACAGCCGCAGATTGATCACCGGCTGATCGGTGCGTAGCTCGATGAATACAAACGCTCCCAGCAGGCCAGCCGCCACCGGGAACAGGGTTAGAATGAGCGGATGGGCAAAGCCAAGTTGCTGCCCCATCGTCAGCGCCAGCAGCAGCGCCAGCAGACCAAAAAACAGCGTTGCTGCCCCGGCGTAGTCGAAGTGCTGCCCGCCTTTCGGCGCGTCTTCAGACAAAACCCGTGTCACAATATAAATACCAACCAGCCCCACCGGTACATTGACATAAAATATCCAGTGCCACGAAAAATATTGGATAATCAGGCCGCCGAGAGCGGGGCCAGTCACAATGCCAAGCGATACCGCCAGACCAACCCACCCCAGTGCGCGTCCGCGTTCGGAAGGTGGGAAGGCATCGGTCAGGATAGCAGGGCCAAGCGCCAGGATCATCGCGGCACCGATAGCCTGGATAACCCGGAAGCCCACCAGCAGCCATACATTGCCCGCCAATCCACACAGTGCCGAGCCGATAATAAACACCATAAAACCAAAGGTGTAGATCCGCTTCTTCCCGATAATATCGGCAATGCGCCCCACGACGGGCATCAAAGTGGTGAGCATGAGCAGATAAATGAGCAGCACCCAGTTGACTGCGGCAAAATTGGTATTAAGATCGCGTATCAGGGTTGGTAGCGCGAGATTGACGATACTGCCATCGATAGTTGACAGGAAGATGCCCATCGAGACGGCACCGAGTACCTGCCACTTTTTACTATAGTCTCCCTCTTGCATTGTTTCCCCTCAAAAAATGTTCTGCTCTTCATCTATGCGATGCATCTAACCATGTGTAGTGTACACCCAGTTCGGGCCACTGCTTGCCTGATCTCGCCTGGAAACAGAAGGCTGCCCATTCCCCAACGGAAGAAGGGCAGCCTGTGCAACGGGCCAGTGGATGGTTATTCGGTGACTTCTGTGCCGCTTGGTGCGGCCTCCTCGGAAGCAGGTGCAGCCTCGGCGCGGGTCGGCTCAATCGAGACGGTGGCCGTCATTCGCCAGCGCAGGCGGTCGTCCCATTCCAGCGGCTTGATCGTCACGCGGTAAACGATATCGCCCTGCCGATCAGCCCCGATATCCTGGATTTCCGACACAACCCCCGGCAGGGTCAGGTCGGGGATGGCATCGAAGGTGATATCAACCGGGTCGCCAATTCGCACCCGCACAATGCCCAGTTCGGTCAGGTCGGTGGTTTCAATCTCCCATTCGGAGAAGTCGGCCACCCGCACTGCCACGGTACTCGTATCAATGCGTTCGCCTTCTTCCAGATCGACCTCTACGACCGTCCCGCTGATCGGCGTTTCGAGCGCCGCCTTATCAAGCGCCAGTTCCGCCTGTCGCAGCGCAACTTCGGCCTGCTGCACCCGTGCCTGTCGGTCGCGCACATCCGGGTCACGCGGGGCGCGAGTCAGTTCTTCCAGCGAAGCCTGCGCCTCGGCAAGGCGTGCCTCGGCCTGTTCTACCTGCGCCTCGGCTGTATCGATGCCTGCCGCCGCAACCGACACACCCGCCGAGGCTGACGCAATATCACCGGCGCGCTGTGCCCCCTGGAGCTTGTCCAAGTCGGCGCGTGCGCGGGCAACCCGCGCCTCGGCTGCGGCAACATTGCTCGCCTTGGGTGGGGTCAACAGATCTTCCAGGTCGGCCTGTGCCTCTTCCAGCCGTGCTTCGGCCTCCTGAATGCCGTTGATTTCAGCAAGGCGGGCCGCTTCCAGGTCGATGCGGGCCTGCTCCAAGCGGCTCTCGGCATTCTGCACCTCCCGCAGCGCCGCTTCTTCGCGGTCTTTCAACTCCTGCCATGTCTGCTGCTCAACCGAGTTCAGGTCGCGCTCAATCTCGCGCACATCCCAGTAGATGCGGCTGTAGTCGGCCTGAACATTACGCAGTTCGTTGGCCCGCAGATTAACATCCTCTTCGGCCTGCACCTTGAGTGCCGCCAGCCGATCTTTCTCGGCCTGAAGATTGACGCGGAACTGCTCGACCCTGGCGCGGGCTTGGGCGATCACGGCCTCATCTTCGCCATCACGCACATCTTCCAGTGCTGCAATCGCCTCTTGCAATTCGGCGCGAGCCGCTTCAATATCGCTGCCCGTCACGCTTCCCTGGCGGCTCAACAGGTCGCCCTGGGCGCGAGCAACATCGGCCTGGGCGCGGTTGATATCGGCCTGCCGCTCGGCGAGGGTTGCCTCGGCCTGGGCAATCCGGGCCTGATACTCATTGATTTCTTCCTGGGTTGCGCCCTCTTGCAGCAACTCCAGCGCTGCACGCGCAATCGCCAACTGCGCGGCCCGGTCTTCCACATCCAGCACCAGGTCGCGGGTAT
>JAAUSQ010000319.1 GCA_012033195.1 Chloroflexaceae bacterium | reverse complement strand
TCTTTTTGCTGCGAATGTGCTTCTGTCCGCGTCGGTTGCGGTACGCCGTTATCAAAACCGTCACGCCGTCGTTCTCACTTACGACCAAGGTAGTACCTTCGAGCCGTGCATACTGCCGCCTCACATCGGGATCACGCGGGATATCACGCCGCCCTAAAAAGACATGTTTTGCTCCTGCACAATAAAACGTGCGTCCATAATCCAGCACAAACTGGACATCCCGATCGGAGAGGTTGCGTTGCGCCTGGCGGTACATAGCATGGTCGCTGCAATGCATACCGAGATCCATATGCTATCCTCCTGTTGCTGCAACTGGTCTATCACCGCGCTCCCCCCCACCTTGTGCGTACGGTGTACCTGTATATACGGCAGTATGCCGCAAAATGTCGCATTACACGACTATTTAATATGACAAAACCATGACTATCGCGCTTGCACGACCGACGCGGGATTGTGGTACACTGACAGCACATACACTACAGCACAGAAGGTATACCGAGTATGGAACATCTGGAACATCACACTACCACAGTCAACGGCATTCAGATGCATTATGTGCAGACGGGTAGCGGCCCATTGCTGGTATTGTTGCACGGCTTCCCCGAATTCTGGTATAGTTGGCGGCAGCAGTTCGCCGCACTTAGCCCGCATTTTACCGTGGTTGCGCCCGACCTGCGCGGCTACAACGACACCGACAAGCCCGCCAACGGCTATGAAATAGATGTGCTGGCAAGCGATGTGCTCGCACTAGTGCGCGGTCTTGGCTACGAACGAGCCGCTATTGCTGGGCACGACTGGGGCGGCGTACTGGCGTGGCACCTTGGTATCTTCCACTCGCAGCACGTTGAGCGCCTAGTGGTACTGAACCTGCCACATCCGGCGTTGATGCGGCGGGCTATGGTTACCAACCCGCTCCAGATGTTTCGCAGTATTTATATGGGGCTGTTTCAGGTGCCGATCCTGCCCGAAGCATTGATTAGCGCCAACAACTTCGTCAACCTGGAGCGTGCCATGCGTGGTACCGCCGTCAACCAGAGCGCGTTTACCGATGCCGATATCGAGCGCTACCGGGAAGCCCTCAGCAAGCCGGGTGCCCTGACCGCTGCCCTCAACTGGTACCGCGCCCTCGGACGCAGTGCCTTTCGCACCTATAATGTACCCGACAGCGCCCTGCACGTCACCGTGCCCACTCTGCTGATCTGGGGCGCAGGCGACCCGGTCCTGGGCGTTGAACTGACCTATGGTACCGAGCAATTTGTCAACAATCTGAGCATCCGCTATATCAAAGAGAGTGGGCACTGGGTGCATCAGGAACAACCGGAACTGGTCAATCGTTACTTACTGGAATTTTTAACCAATACACTATGAACCTGCTCATAAACCCCGTGCTCGCCAAAGAACTCCGCACCCGCATGCGGGGAACCGGGCGCTTATTATCATCACGATTTATCTTTCGATCATTGGTGTGGTCACGTTGCTGGTCTATCTCGCTGTTGTCAGCAGTATGTCGTTCAGTTCTGCCGATCCGAGCGTTGGCAGCCGTATCGGGAAATCTATTTTCCTGACGGTCATGACAGTTTCGCTGGCACAGGTGTGTATCATCACCCCCTCACTCACGGCGGGCAGCATTGCCGGCGAAAAAGAGCGCCAGAGTTATGACCTGCTTGTGACAACCCTGCTCTCACCGTGGCAAATTGCACTCGGCAAGCTCACGGCAGCACTGGCCTTTGCGCTGCTGCTGATTGTCGCCGTGCTGCCACTGGCAGGGTTGGCCTTCCTGTTTGGGGGGGTCAGTGGCATCGAACTGCTGATCGGCATCATCGGATTGATCGCCACCGCTATTCTATACGCCTCAATCGGGCTGTTCTGGTCGTGTGTGATGCGGGGCACCCAGGGGGCGCTGGTGCTGGCGCAGGCTACCACGCTGCTCTGGCTGCTCGGTATTCCGTTTCTTTTTATCATCTTCGGGGCGATCTTCATCGACAACGACGTGCGTGATTTTATCAATACCCCATTCTTTGCCTATCTTTCGGGAGCTATCCTCTACTCACACCCATTTATTGCCCTCGGCATCACCGCATTTCAGATTACCGAAGGTGAAAACCCATTCTTTTTTTCCTGGGAATTAGATGGTAACAGCCTGTTTGCACCGGCACCGTGGCTGGTGTACGTTAGCATTGCGGTCATACTAACTATCCTGTTTTTGCTGCTCAGTGTGCGGCGGCTCAATCCGAGCCACTATCGCAGCACTGGTACACATATACCGCCATCGCCACCGCCCCAACCTACCCCTGCATCTACTGACACTTCCCCTTCCCAGTCGCCGGTGGACGGTTCATAACCCTATACTGATAGAGTTCGCGCATTGTGGATGTAAGGCTAAGGCCGTCATTGTAAATGGAGAAGTACTATGTACCGTAAGACTATCGGTATGCTGTTGCTGCTCTGTGGCTGTTGTATGGTCGGGTTGGGGTTGTTTGGCGGCTCCTCACCCAATGCAGGAGCAGCGCCCGTTGCACAGCCCGCCCCCACACCCGAACCGGAACTGACCGCCGACCCGACCGACACCGCGCCCCCTATCACCAACACCCCCACCCGCGCACCGGAACTGACCAGCACCCCCACTGATGCACCAACCGAAGCGGCCCCGGCGCAGGTAGGCGCGGGTGTGGTGCTGCAACTGCGCGAGGGCACCCTAGAGCGTGAAGCCGTGCCCGATAGCTCGGTGACGTATCTGTTGCAGGCCGTCAACCAAGGCAGTGCTCCGGTTACCTTCGATCTGGCGCTGGATGACATTGTGGTGTGTAGCAGCGATATCGAAGGCTGTGTCGAGAGCATTGTCGGCACCACCACCGATATCACGCTTGAACCGGGTGCTGTTTATGAATTCGAGGTTGTGCTGCAACTGTCCGACTCAATTATTCCCGATATTACCAGCGTGACCCGTGTGATAGCGTTGGTGGGTGGCACACCGGTCAGCACGCTTGACCTGACGGTAACTGTGCCGACCGCAACCAGCACCCCGCTGCCACCCGACCTGACCTTGCAGATGCGACGCGGCGATGCCTTGCAAGAGGCGGCTCCCGGTGCGACGGTGCGCTATCAGTTGAGCCTGATTAACGAGGGCAGCACTGGTGTTGATGCGGTGGTTGCCGTTGCACCCGAAACACAGTGCAGTACCACTATTCCCGATTGTACCGTAACCTTCAGCGGTGTTGGTGACACGGTCTTTGTTGCGGCAGGCAGCACCTACGGCTTCGATGTGTTTATCAACGTGCCCGACACGGCCCTGCTCGGACAGGTTGGTGATACCCGTATTGTGGTATCGGTCGGCGGGCAAGAGATCACCTCGCTACTGCTAGGCCTGACGGTTGCCGCGCCCACCGCCACGCCCACCAGCATTGCTGCCGCACCCGTCGATGTGTCGTTTGTGCTTGTGAATGGCAACATTGAAGAAGCAATGCCCGTCGGCGGAACGCGCCTGTTCGACCTGCGACTGGTGAACAACGACAGCGAAGAAGTTACCGCTGTGATTGTGTTTGATGAAGACGTGCGCTGTGGCGAGACCGTCCCCGGCTGCCGCGAGAACCTGCTTGGCACCAATGTTGAATTTACCTCGGTCGTGCTGGGCGTAAACGACTTTGCAGAGATACCCGTCTTTATCGACCTACCCGATGGTGTGCCTGCGGGTGTGTCCGGGCAAACGCGGGTTGTGGCGCTGGTCAATGGCGAGGAGGCCGCCAGCATCACGCTGACCATCAATGTGATACCGCCCGAAGCCTACCCGCCCTTCCAGACTGCCACCGCCGCCGCGCAGACCGAGCAGGCAGGCAACGCGCCATATCCATTTCAGACCCAGACAGCACTGGCCCTGACCCAGACGGCCCGCCCGAATACACCCGCCTGCCCCGCCCAACGCAGCAGCGGCGGGCGTAGCTGCCCATCACCAACGCCCACCCCGGTGGGAAGGCTAACCGGCACCGTGATCGACCTGTGTACCAACGTGCCCGCTCCTGGCATCGATGTGCGGGTGGGCGATAGCATCGTGGTCACCGACCTGAACGGCAACTACGAGCGCTTTGGCCTCAATCCGGGGGTGTATACGGTGGATGTGGTGCTGGCACGGGGTGCAGGCGAACAGGCGCAAGACCCGCTGCTGGTTGAAGTGGGCCTGGATCGGGCGGTGCAACATCTGGCCTACTTCAGCCCGCCCTGCGCGGGCGCGGCCCCTGTCCCACCTGCACCGGGCACCAATCAGCAGCGCGGTGTGCCAGCGCAGCCGATTATGATGCCGCATACGGCACCCGCCGCGCCGCCGCAGCAATCGAATATCGGCTGGCTCTGGCTGCTGGCAGGCGGGGTGCTGTGTCTTGGTGGAGGGTGGCTGCGCTGGCGTCGCTAGTAGGCTTCGTAATGGTCGCCGGGAACGGGAAGTCCCCGGGCGGCCCTTGCCCCTACTCTGCGCCGATTAACTCGACTGCGTCCACCTCGCTCCAGTTGGCACCGTCGCGCTGATCAACCGTCAGGCGTACCGCAACGATGCGGGTGAGCGTTGGCTCAAACGCTACTTCGAGCACATAAGGGCAGATGTCCATCAGGCGCGGCTCACCTTCATACACCGTCGTCGCTTGCCATCCTCGTTCATCACCTCGATCTTGCTGATAAACCCCGCTGATGGTTCT
>JAAUSQ010000318.1 GCA_012033195.1 Chloroflexaceae bacterium | reverse complement strand
CGGTCACGTGTGCCACCCGTCGCCAGGACCCCAATACGTCCGGTGCGGGTGGCCCGAATTGCGGGCTTGACCCCTGGCTCAACGCCGACGATAGGTACCCGGTACGTTTCGCGCAGCAGTTCGAGCGCTGCCGAGGCTGCGGTGTTGCACGCCACCACTACCACCGCCGCGCCTTGCTCAATCAGCCAGCCAGCACAGGCCACCGCCCGCTGCTGCACCTGTTCAACGGGGAGTGGCCCATATGGGCAGTAGGCGGTGTCGGCAAGATAGAGCAGCGTGTGCTGTGGCAGGGTGCGGTGCATTGCACGCAGCACCGAGACACCGCCTAATCCAGAATCGTAAACGCCGATCATTATTGTTCTCCGGCTCTGTGGTGCGTGGCTACTGTCGGGGCAATCAGATCAAGCAGGATCGGGTAGGCAACATCAACCTTTTCGTTGGGATGCAGCGGGTCGATCATATCGTGATCGAGGCCAAGTTCGGCAGGGATTTCGGCGACCTGAACATTGCCCCCCTGTGCTTCCCACGCCTCAATCACCCATCCTGTTATGGTGGTATCAACTGCGCGGTCGTTGGCATTATTCACCAGCACTATCGCACGTGTTTGTGGTGGGGCTTGCTCTGCTGCCTGTCGCACCGCAACACCAAGCCGTGCAAGTTCGGCAAAGCCCCGGCTCGATTGGCGCTTGTAATTGTGGGGCGGCCCTGGCCAGTCTTCCTGGCGCTGTGCGTCAATCCAGAATTGCTGATCGGGTATCCGCAGCGCTAGCCGCATAACAGGCATGGCCAGTGCTGTCGGTACACGTCCGGTACTGAACGCGGGTGCAATCAGCACGGCCCGGTCAACATCGCTGCGATGCTGGGCGATCCAGGCGCTGACCACCCCCCCCGCCGAGAGGCCAGCAACGGTGATTGTGTCGCCCAGTCCTACGGCACTATCAACTACCGCATCGCCAAACGCAGCAAGTTCTTCGGCAGTCAGGTTCTTCAGATCGTCGGTCATCGTATTGGTGAGGCCGTGATGGGGCAGACGCGGCACAAACACATTGTAGCCCTGCTCATACAGCACTTCGCTCAAGACGGCAAATTGGGCGGGGCAGTTGGTCTTGCCGTGGAGCAGCACAATCACGTGCTCGGTTGGCGCTCCGTGGTTGAGCAGGCGGGTGCGACATTCGGCACGCACCGCCGCCGGTTCGCTGGCCTGCATCTGCTCGATACGGGCCAGCGCAGCGTCATAGTCGGCAACCGGTTCGGGAGTGCTGTCTAACCCACTGGTAGAAATTGGAAGGAACATAAGCCCGATCAGCAGGAGCAGCAGCAGCACGATGCAACCTCCGATGATCATCCCTATGCGCCTGCCCCAGCGTGGTATGCTGCGTCGTGCGGTCATTGTGTCGTATCTCCCGTACAGGTATCGTAACGTTTATTGCCTGATCTATTATAGACACATTTGACACACAACGCAGACGTTATCCGACACAGGCTGCCGTCAGTGCAGACTGACCAGCAAGCACAATCCGATTGCGTCCGTTGTGTTTCGCCTGATACAACGCCGTATCTGCTGCACACAACAGGCTCTGGGCATCCGCGCCGTGGTCGGGTGTCGTAGCAATGCCAATAGAGACAGTCACCTGACTGAGGCAGCGCCGATTGTGCATCACCGTCAGACGCGTGATACAGGCCTGTATTGCTTCGGCCCGCCGCAGAGCCTCGTGCAGTGCTGTGTCGGGCGCGATGATCGTAAACTCTTCGCCGCCGTACCGACAAACAATATCGCCTTCGAACGCACACGATTCGAGCGTGTGCGCGAGTGCCCGCAGCAGTGCATCGCCGCCATCGTGCCCGTAGCGGGTGTTGATGTCGCGGAAGTAGTCTACATCGATCATCATCACACTCAGGGCGGATTGCTGGCGTTGCGACCAGATATATTCACGTTCTAGCATATCATCCATATAACGCCGATTGTACAGACCAGTGAGCGGATCGCGGATTGACAGACTCAGCAACTGATCGTTAGCGGTGCGCAGGTCTTCAATTGTGCACCATAGTGCGGCCTGTGTGCGGTTTGAAATTGCAAGCAACGCTTCCAGTTCTGCAATCCGTTGGTGAAGTTGTTGATTTTCCTGGCGTACCATATCATTGTGCACCATCTCACCATCCCCCTGTATATCCCAAGTTCTTGCTACGTGATTGGCGATTATTACGGCTGGAGTAGAGTGCTGTTGTTGTGTACAATCGTCTACCACATAATACATAAAAATAGACTGAATAGTTATGAAAGCTAAATGAAGCGTATATGATTTTTTACTGGAGCCTGAGTACAGGCTGTATCATCTGCATTTTGCAAGATATATGCCATTCGTAAGGGTGAAAAAGAGGTAGCCCTATCATCAAGAGCTACCTACCGGACACCTACGCTCTGCGCAAGGTGTCGTCGTTGTGTATGGAACTCTGGTGTCAGCGTTTTGCTAACATTGCCTGAAGTGCCCGAATGTTGCGCTGTTTACCGGCTGAGCGCAGATGCCGTGCTGCTCGGGTAAAGTAGATATGCTGTTCGAGAAAGTAGATTTGCTCGTGGAGCCACTCTTCGTCGTCGACCTCAGTGCCAAATGCGGCCATCTCTGCCCGCAAATTTTCGCCGCGCTCCATAAAATCCTCGCGGCCCAGGCTATCCAGGTCGGCGTCGGCAATAATCTGTTCGAGCAGAGTATGGGGCGTCTGTGGCAGCCGGGTTGCCAGAATGATATCGCCAATCACCGCGATCTGTTCATTGGAATAACCAAAGTCACATAGGACGGCAGCAGCAATATCAACGCTGATCATTTCGTGGTTGGCCCGTTGCACCACATACCCGATATCGTGGAACCAGACCGCCGTGCGTAAGAGGAGCAGCTCTTCACCTTGAACGCCCTCATAGGCAGCGAAGCGTTCGGCAGCAGCCAGGACATCTCGTTCGGTATGGGCCAGCGAGTGATACACCAACCTGGGCGAAAGCTCGTTTTTCAGGCGCTGGCGTGCATACTCACTCACAGCTTGATAATCTGGCTTTTTCATAAACGTCTTCTGCGAAGCTGGCTTTCTCCGAGCACCCCGCTTAACGGGTGCTTCAATATGAACGTCGTCATTTATTGGTTCTGACAGATCACGATACATCATTTCTCCCCGTTGCATCACATCTAGCTGTATGTTATCCTACCACTCAGATATGATTTGCTCTATAAAGAAGATTACACTCTTATGACTATGACCAACAATCACGTAGCATCTGCCGCCCATCTGTCCTGCGCGTCGTGCGGTCAGCTCCTCACGGGTGCATACTATGTGATGATTGATCGCTCGGAAAGCTATTGTGTTGCCTGCATCACCACGCGCCCGCGCTGTGATAGCTGTGGTGCGCCGCTTACAACCCAATCGTGGCGGCTGCACGACGGACGGTCGCAGTGTGCGCACTGTCACCACACTGCAATATATGATCCAGCCGTTGCACAGCAACTGTATGACGAAACAATGCAAGCGGTCATCTCACATCTTGGCCTGTCGCTCAAGGTTGGCGTAGAGTTCCGCCTGGCCGATGCCCCCACCTTGCAAGCAGTGCGCCGTCTTAGTGATGACCGACCCGCCGAACCAGGCCCGCCGACGCTGGGGCTGTATCAGCGCCAGGGCCACATCCGTGCGATCTATATTCTGTACGGGTTGCCGCGTTTGCTCTTCCGCATCACCGTCGCGCACGAGTATGCCCACGCATGGCAGGGCGAACACTGCCCGCTGCTCCAAGATCACATTCTGCGCGAAGGCTTTGCCGAGTGGGTCGCATATCGGCATATGCTGTGGCTCGGTGCGGGGCGTGCCGCTAACCGTATGTTGCAGGGCAATCACCCCTATCGCCCGATGCTTGAACATGTGCTCAAGATGGAAGCAGAACTCGGCACGGTCGGGTTGTTTGCATATATGCGTACTGCGGAATGATGATGCGCTTTACCGAGGCCCAACGTCTTGCAATCAATACGGCTGGTCATCTGGTGGTGACGGCTGGCGCGGGCAGTGGCAAAACTCGCGTGCTGGTCGAGCGCTATGTGCGGCTGCTGGTTGCGCCCGACCCACCCGAAGCCACCGCCGCCGATCCGCGTGATATCCTCGCGATTACCTTCACCGACAAGGCGGCCCGCGAGATGCGCGAACGTATCCGTACCGCTGTAGAGGAGCAGGCGCGGGCCGCACCTCCGGCAGAACGTGCCCGGTGGGAAGAGCGCCGCGCTGCTGTGGAAGCGGCCCGCATTGGTACCATCCATAGCTTCTGTATGACTCTGCTGCGTGCCCAACCTGCCGAAACAGGTATCGACCCGCAGGCCGGTGTACTCGATGAAGTTGAAGCCGATATGTTGCTGACCCGCAGCGTTGAAGAAGCGCTGTACACGTTTGTGCAGCAAGCCCGCACGACTCCCGATAGTTCGGTGGCAACCAGTCTACCGATCTTGCAGCACGAGTTTGGCCTCGACGAACTGCGCTCGATGCTGATGGCGATGCTGCGGCGTGGTTCGGAACTACACGAGATCAGCGCCGCACTACCCACCGACCCGGCGATACTGCTGGCACAGTGGCGCGACCGTCTGCACACGGCCCAGGTGAGCGTATGGCGCGACCTGTCCGCAAGCGCAGCGTGGCGCGAGACGGCAGCGCAGGTGCAACAGTCGCGGCTATGGTCTCC
>JAAUSQ010000317.1 GCA_012033195.1 Chloroflexaceae bacterium | reverse complement strand
ATACCAACCTGGACGCCTTCCGTGAGCGCTCGTTCGGGCTGTGCTTCTTGCTATGGGGCATGTGGGCCTTGCGTGGCGGGCGCTTCCGGTTGTTTGTACTGTTTGTCGTGCTGCTCACCATCTGCCGACTGGAAGCGGCGTTGCTGGCGGCGATGTTTGGTGTGTACGCACTGCTGGCGGGCTACGGAGACGCGAGATGGTGGTGCCGCTGGCGCTAGGGTTGGGCTATTTTTTCCTGGGCAACTTTGTCTTTGTGCCGCTGGTCAACCAGGGCAGCCCGGTTTCATATGTCTACGAGTACTTTGCCCCACTTGGCAACTCGATGGGCGAGGTCCTGCTGACCGTTGTAACCCGTCCGATCTATACTATAGAGCAGGTTTTTAGCTGGCAAAAGGTTGGCTATGTGCTGCTGCTGCTGGTGCCGCTTGCCGGGTTGCCGTTGCTCGCGCCGCGTGTGCTGGTGCTGGGCCTGCCGCTACTGGCGATCAACCTGCTGGCGACCAAAACGCAACTCTCAGATGTGCGTTACTGGTATTCGATGCTGCTGGTTGGCCCGCTGATTATCGCAACAATCGACAGTATCGCCCGTCTTATCCAGCACCGACCACTGCACCAACGGCCCTGGCTCCTGGTCGTGCCGCTGCTGGTGTGCCTGCTGTTTGCCCAGTGGCAACCGCGCAACCCGGTGATCTCGCTGTTGCTGTATCACGAGCCGCCGCAACGGGTAGCTGCTGCCCACGCGATGCTAGCGCTGATAGCGGATGACGAGGCACGCGTTGCGGCAACCAGCCGACTGGCCCCGCACCTGTTGCGGCGCTATATCTATTATTATCCGCTGGCACACCCGCAGGTGGTGCTGCCCGACCTAGACTATATTGCAGCCGATGTACAAGCCGCATGGCGCGGCGACCCGAACGGGCAGACGCAGTATGCTCAAATTCAACAGAGCAATGAATGGTGTTTAATCTATGATCGGGAAGGTTTCCAACTCCATCAGCGCCGCACAGCTACCCAGCCCGATTGCCCGCCTCTATCACACAGCGAGTGAGCGTATGGGGGTACGGCACACGCTGATCTGGTTGCTGCCTTTGCTGGCAGCCTGTCTGCTGGTGGGCAGTGCGGCGGTATCAGCGCCGCGTACCGTAACGGTAACGCTGGGACAGGAAGAATACCTGAACGATCAGGGGGAAGCGCGGAACCTATACAACCTGCTCGGATGGGGGCAGGCCGAGCAGTACGGCGAGCGTTCGGCGCGGCGGGCGGGTGCCTCTGCCAGCTTTATCATTCCGCTGGCCTTCCGGCTCGATACTGACCTGGAACTGACGCTGATAAGCTGCGGCTGTGGTATCCATGGCACTGCGATGCTGACGATCAATGATATGCAGATGCCAGTCACACTTACCGATCAATGGCAGGTGCAGCGCTTTGTGCTGACCCACACCCCCTCTATTCATGGCAACGATCTGTATCTTGCATGGCACAGCGCGAACGACCTGGGGCCACTGGTCCACCGGGCCAGCATCGCACCCGCCACCCCTGCGCTGCCCCTGTTCGAAGGCGGCATACTCGCCCTGACCGTGGCCGGTATGCTGTGGGTCGGGCGGAGGCAATCGCTGCGGCTGTTGCTGCCGTGGGTGGCGCTGGTTGTGCTGTGTATGCTGGCAGGGCAGGCACTTTACGAGCGGCACCTGCTGCCGTGGCCCGTACTGCTGGCTTATGGTGGCATTGCAGCGGTACTGCTCACCTTCCCGTATGCGGCCCCTGCTGCGGCACCCTGGACACGTTTCGTACTCTGGGGCGTGGTGCTGTGGGTGCTGGCGGTGCCGCAACTGTTTGGTACCTGGCTGATGGACGATGCATTTATATCGTTCCGCTACTCGCGCAACCTGATCGAAGGCCACGGCCTGACCTTTAACCCTGGCGGCGCAATTGTCGAAGGGTATACCAATTTTTTATGGGTTATATATATCGCGGGCGGGCTGGCGCTTGGCTTCGAGCCAGTGCTGCTGGCTCAGGCAACTACCCTGGCAATTGCGCTGTTCTGCCTCACGGCTTGCTACGGACTGGCGCGGCAGTGGCTCGGCACACGCTGGGCGCTGGCGGCCCCGGTGCTGCTGGCAGCAATGCCCGCCTTCCTGACATATAGCGCACGTGGGAGCGGCATGGAAACCGCACTGGTAGCCTTGCTAGCAGTGCTGGCGCTGTGGGCCATCTGGCGGGCGCAGACGTGGCAGGGGGGGCTGTTGCGGGGTTGCTGTGTGCGCTGGTCGTAATGACGCGCCCCGATGGGGGACTGGTGCCGCTGGCGGGGGGGCTGTTCTTGCTAATGCAGGGGCGGCGGGCGTGGCCCACACTGGCCGGACTGGTGGGGGCTTCGGGGGCTGTATGGGCCATACTATCTGTGGCGCTACAGCTATTATGGCTATCTGCTGCCCAATACATTTTATGCCAAAACAGGCGCAACCGTGGCGCAGGTCGAGCGTGGCATCAACTACACCCTGAGCTATTTCATGACGATGGGCCTGCCGTGGCTGCTGGTGCTGCTAGCCTTCAGTGCGCTGGCAGTGCTGGTGGCACCGACCGCCCCGCCACCCGCACCGCGCAACCGTCGATACTAGCCCGACGCTGCTGCTGTGGCTGGTGCTGCTGCTCACGGTGGCGTATGTCGTGGCAGTGGGCGGCGATCAGTTCCCGCTGGGGCGCTTCTTTGTTCCGGCCCTGCCGGTGCTGGCGCTGCTGCTGGCACACGGGTTGGCAACGGCAGCGGAACTGCAAACCATCGTGCAACGTCCTGATAAAGCACGTTTTGCAATCGGGGTGGCAGCAACGGCAGCGGTGCTGCTGGGAGTGCAGGCAGGGCTGGTATTGCCCACCACCGACAGCCGGCTGGCGGGTTCGGATGTGTGGCGCGAAAACAAAGTTGCGTTGAAAAATGCAGAGTATGGCTACTGGCTGGGGCAGCATACCACGCCCGATGCGACCGTTGCGACGGGCATTGCGGGCGCATTACCCTATTATGCCAACCGCCACGTGATTGATATGCTTGGATTAAACGATGTCCACATTGCCCATATGACGATTGACACGATGGGGCAGGGCATCGCGGGAGCCGAAAAAAGCGACGTTGTGTATGTGCTCGACCAGCAACCCCACTTCATCCCACTTTCTACGACGGGCAATTTGCTGGGCGTCGAGCGTTTTGAGCAGGAGTACACACGGGTGGAGGTGGACGGGCCACGCGGTGGCACGCTCACATTTTATGTGCGCTGTGGGGCCACCCCGCCGCCTGCCGTGTGTGCGGATGTCCGCTGATGGAAAGCTGATATGCTGCAACAGTAAGGTATACGAGAACTATAATCTTGCTCTCACAATCGCCTTTTGCCTGTAGTGCTATAATTGTGCTGGCATAACTCAAACTCATCTTGAACACACTGTTATGGCACTGCACGCGACTGATGCAGTTACAACAGGTAGTGAACAACGGTCTCTCCGTGCAGGCAAGCGGGCTGTGGTACTATCTTAATATGTACACCCCCATGGCTCGTGTCGCTCAAGTTTGAAAGGAACAATTACATGTTCAAGCTGCAACGACCATCCACAGTCCTGACGTTCCTTGCAACGTTCGGGCTATTTTTCCTGGCGGCATCGTTCTACTTTGCTTCGGCAGGTGCGGAAGACCGCGCCGCACATACCGACCTCGATGGCCCCCTGCCAGCAGATCAGGTGCCAGAAGCACCACCTGTCATTTTACCCGCTGCTCAGCAGCCAGTGCTGGTTGCCACCTTCGATGAGCAGCCAACCGACTGGGAAGTGGAGCAGCGCACCTACTTTCCGTATGAGTTTGGGATCTGGGAAAGCACCGCCAACAAGCTAGCCCAGTCTGGCTCGGAAGAAGGGCAATCGCTCGTTGAAACCTTCTTGCTGGCCCCGCCGCAGGTCGGTACCGAGGCATTTATCGGTACGCAGATTTACCCACAGGGTAACCAGGTCATCGGTATTCTGTTTGGCTTCACGGAGAATGGCTACTACGCCTACCGTGTGTATCGGAATGCTCCGCACGACCCGCAGCGCCCTGGGCAGTTGCATCTGCTGGAATATTACGATGCAACCACCATGGATTACCGTGTTATCGCCGAGAAGACCACCGCAGATGGCATTCCTGGCTTTGAGACCGGAAGCTGGCAAGAACTGCGTGTATCGCTGAGCGGCGACCGCATTCGCACATCCTTTCATGGTACCGACGTATTCGATGTGGAAGAAACGCAATTGCGCGAAGGCAAAGTGGGCCTGCTGACCCTGGCAATTGGTGAAGTGCTGTTTGATAACTTCACCGTGGCACAGCCGTAAGCAGTCGGGCAAGGCACAAGGAGCAAGAGCGCATAACGCTGATCTCTGGGAGCTTTTTATGTACCGTACTAACATCTGGCACATCCTCGCGCCAGGACGCCTTGGTATTGCTGTGCTGGCCATGCTCACCGTCTTGAGCATGCTGGCCCTCGTACGGCCTGGACAATCGCAGGCTCAAACAACCAATACGTGGTCAAGTGCAGCGGGTATCACCCCGTCTTCGATAGATGCACTCGACCCGCAGATTGTGATCGATCAGGCTGGTGTCAGCCACGTTGTCTACTTCGAGACGAACTTTAGCTCACGCGAGCGCGTCTACTACATCAACAATCGTTCAGGAAGCTGGTCAACACCGCGCCTGATGTCGGAAGCCGCCAACG
>JAAUSQ010000316.1 GCA_012033195.1 Chloroflexaceae bacterium | reverse complement strand
GTGGGTGATAGTTCGACATACGAGCCAAGAAAGGTGATCGGGTTGCCAACGCGGGGCACATCCAGAATATAGTCGGTCGGATTGAATGTAAAGGTATAATACAGCAACTCCCAGCCGCGCACGCTTGTTTTGAGCAGCACCGGCAGGAAGATTGCCCCCACGAGCACCACCAGCAGCACAAACCAGCCAGCAGGCCGGGGCCGTGTCGGGTCGTCGGCACTGCGCAGCAAACGCAGCAGCAACGCCAGCCACACCCCGAAGCAACCTAGCGGCAGCAGGACTGCCAGTGTGAAATCGGGCCAGATGCCCGCTTTGAGCGGCCACACGCCGCTATGCCCATACACAAACTGAATAACCCGGACAGCACTCCACAGAATCAGGCTCCACAAAGCCATTGCTAGCAGGTCGCGCCCCAGACGCGAGCCGAGCCAGCGCCGTACCAGCGGCACCTGCCGATCCGGGTGCGTGATGGTCTGGCGGGCCGCAATACCAGTCACCAGCAGCACCGCACCAATGCCCACCGATACATACAGGTTGCGTGCCAGTTCCACCCCACTCCCCAGCACCCCCGTTGAGGTGCCGATACCAATCAGCACGGCCAGTGCTGTTACAATGATACTCGCCCCGATCCAGTGCAGACCGAGCACCCGCAGCAACCCGAACAGCAGCAGCGTCACCGCTATATTCAGGCTCAACTGCTCGACGGCGGGCCACACCATACCTGCACTGGTATGGCGATACAACACCATCTGCTCGAAGGGCACCCCCACAATGCGGCGGTCGGTCGGGCCGGCGTCAGCCGTTTCGCTGATCAGCGTCACACAGAAATCGTCGGTTGTGCGCTCGAAGCCATTCAGCAGCATATCGTACTCGTGCAGCGCCGGACGAATCGAGGCAGAGGCAATAGAGGTATTGTCCACTAGAAAGCGCACCTCATTGATGTTGAGCGCGTGCGCCCCCTTGCCCAGCAACGTTACCCGCAGCGCATTACGCGAGGCATAGCCCACCTGCGGCAAGCAAATTGTGCCTGCGCCGTTTGTCCAGCGGAATGCAAAGCCATCTTCATATTCGATTTCGTGGAAGCCTACAAACACAGTGTCCGGGTGAAACTCGGCATCAACCACCAGCGGCGCAGGGTTGTTGTAGCCAAGAATGCTTGCACTCCACACCAGCATCACCAGCCAGAGGTAAAGTAGCACTTCGCGCCAGACAATCTTGCGCCAAGAATGGGTTGTTGAAGCAGTGTTACTCATTGTTCCTCCGGAGTTGGGGTCAGGAGAGTATAGCTGATATGCGGCGGCTTGAGGGCTACGGTAATACTGCGTTCACGCTCGTGCAGCGGCACAATATCGGTCTGCACCTCCAGACGGGTAAGACCCGCGCCTACGTACAGCCACAGCACACGCGGCTGCGGCTGATACGGCAGCATCGTTGTTTCGAGCAGACGCACCCCGTCGCGCCAGACCGCAATGCGCCCCGCCGCCACACTGTTAATCGGCTCGAAGCTCACGCGCACCAGGGCAGGCGTTGTGCTGTAGATTGACAAGCCGCCCCGTTGCCCAAGCATCCAGTGAAACGGCACATTGCTGCCGTCGGTGGTACGTTCGGCGGTGCCCCAGTCGTGTGGGTCGAACCACAGCAGCACTGGCGGTAGATCATCGGGCCGTCCATAGATCTGCACTGCCCCCGATTGCCAGCGCAGCGGCAGATGCTCTGCCAGCAGGCGCTGCCCTTCTGCGCCCCACTCGCGTGCCTCGAATGCCCCGAACGCGACATACTCAATGTTATAGATCTGCATCAGTGCATACACTGTCGTGATCGAATCGGTTTCGGGGAAGCCCAGCACCAGCGCCCCGATATCCTCAAACGTCTCGCGTACCCTGGCATCGCTGCGGTAGTTGGCCCACTGCGCCGTATGTCCCGACCAGCCACGCGGCGTGGGGCGTCCGGTTAGAGCCGAAAAGTGTGATGGGCGCAGGCGCGTGTCGATGCCATCGTTTGCCGAAGCAATGGTTTCCAGCACGCCGCCGCTGCCCGGTTGTGCCGCAGCCATGCAATTGCCGCCGCCTCGTCGGGGTGATAATACGCCACCTGCGCCATACTGTCCAGTCCCCACCAGCGGTCGCCGTGGTAGCGTATCCACTGCCGCCCGCGCAAAATAGGAAACACCAGCCCCGCCAGCAGCAGCACCACCATACACAGTGCTACCGTGGTGGTGCTATACCGTGCCCATTGCCCAGTGCCTATTGCCAATTGCCCAATTGCTGCACGTTGCAGCACTGCCGCCAGCAGCAATGGCGCGGCGATGGCCAGCAGCACCCACGCCTGAATATAAAACTTAAAGAGCGTATTCGAGCGGCTGAAGGTGTGGTCGGGAATCATCACATACTCGCAGCCCAGCACCAGCAGCGCTGCACATGCCAGCAGCAACCCGCCCATGCTCGCGGCCCGTTCGCCTTGCCACCAGTGCCACAGCCCCACCGCCGCCAGCGGCACCAGCACCCACCCGATAGGGCGATAGAAGGCTGACACCAACCCGACCAGCGCCCCCACCAGTAGCCAGCGCCAGCCTGCGCCACGTACCAGCAGCAGGGCCGGCAACCCCGCCAGCAGCAGCGGCAACCCCAGCGAGAGCAGCAAGCCCCACAACGACGTACCAACCGGACTCCAGACCAGCAACGCGGCGGGCACCAGCGGCACCGCACGCAGTGGGCTATCGGCGGGCATCGGTGGGGCGAATGTTTCAAAGGTGAGCCAGAAAGGGAGGAAGGCCAGCACCCCGCCGACCACGCCGCCCACCGCCGCCAGCAGCAACCCCCGCCAGTTCCTCTGTTGCAGCCAGCGAGCGCCGAATGCAGCCAGCCACAGCAGCAGCATCACCGGATATTGCCAGCTATTGATCGGGTAGGCGCTGCCAATGATCACAATGCACGCTGCAAACCACAGCACCCCCACACGCGGCGCATCGATGGCATACAGCCGGGTGAGCAGGGCCAGCAGCAGCACCAGCAGCGGCAAGCCCAGCACATGCGCGTGGATCTCGGCTTGCAGCAGCGCCATGCCAGGGAACTCGAACAGGTTGCCGCGTGGCGCGAGGTCATCCACAATCGGCTGCACAATCGACGACTGAAAGAGCGGTTGCTGCCACTCGTGCCGCCAGTTGCCAAGGCCATACACCACCTCGTTAAACGAGCCACATAACAACAACACATAGGCCGCCATCAGCGCCCACACCAGCCAGCGCCGCCCCGCCACCGCTGCCGCAATGGTAACACAGCCCTGTGCACAAAACGCAGCCACCAGCGGCGTGGCATACATAACCAGGTCGTTGGCGGGCAGGCCCGTGATGCGACAGAGCCACGCCAGCAGCCAGTGCCCCAGGTAATAGTAATTGAGCGGTTGCCCACCGAACCATGCATTCTGAGGTGGCACTTGCGGCACCAGCAAAATGCTGTTGACAATCGCCAGATTGGTATACTTTTCGAAGGTCGTAATATCGGCGCTCCAGCCGCGAAACAGCAGCACCCCACCATAAAAGGCGATACCAACCAGTTCGACGGCGAGCAGCACCCGCCCGTTAATAGGCCCCACCTCGCGGCCTCTTGCCCATTGCCTATCGCCTATCGCCCAGGATGCCCCGCCCACCAGCACCACCGCCGCCAGCGCCAGCCAGAAGGACGCATGCCCCAACCCCGCGACCGCCAGCCACCACGCCAGCCAACCCCCCACAAACAATACCAGATAGCGCGTAATGCCCAGGCCCCGGTCGGGGGCGGCGGGCAGCAGGCGGGCCGTGATAGGCAGCCACAGCCAGCCCAGCAGCGAGAGCATACCATACACCATCAGCGGCATCATCGCGGGGCGCTCAACTCGACCAGCGATGTATCGTTGCGGACATACATCTGGACGCTATGCCCTTCCGGGCCGGGAAATTCCGTGAGGGTGTAGGCCGACCGGAAGCCCGTATAATCCCATAACTCATCCGAGGCTTTGTAGGTAATCAGTTCAGGGGCACGCTCGACCACATAGGCCGGGTCGCTCTTTTCGTGACCGGGGCGGCCTGTGCCAATGTCGGGCACATCCAGGTGGGCAATATGCTCATCAACCAGACCGTAAATATCAATGGTGGGGCGCTCGGCATAGTAGGGGATTGCGCCCACGGCTCCGGTTGCAATCCAGGTACCCGGCGGCGTACTGGCCCGTATCCAGCGCCCGATCTCGCGGTGGCGACGGACGGTATAGTTCCAGCTCCAGATATCGGTATAGGCATAGCTGCTATCGGCAGGCAACCGCGCCGCCATCCCGCCGCCTGTCAGCACTAGCAGCACCAGCGCCACCAGCGCCACCCACCGACCGTGGCGGGCCAACCCTGCCGCGCCCCATACTACCAGCAGCACCAGCAACGGAATAAACGGCACAATAAAGCGCTGCCCCGGCATCCAGTCGCCGCCGACTGCCACAACATACAGCACGCTGAGCGCTACCAGCACCTGCACTGCCAGCACCTCGCGCCACGGCAGCGCAGGCACGCCCCGCCACAGCCACCAGCCAGCTAGCGCCGCGACCAGTGCCGCACCAAGCAGCGGCTCACTCAGGCCGTACTGCCCGATGTATTCGGCCCCACGCAGCACCTGCGCCCATGTGCCGCCCACCTTGACATAGAAGGTATTCGGCAGCGGGTAGCCGTAGTAGCTCCAGCGCCACAGATAATAGGGCAGATAGAGTGCAACCAT
>JAAUSQ010000031.1 GCA_012033195.1 Chloroflexaceae bacterium | reverse complement strand
AGACAGCCCCGGAGGGGCTTGGTGTATCAGCCCGGTGCTTTAGCGCCAGGCGCAGAGGAGCAGAGAACGTGACCGAAGCTATTCCGCTCGAACTTGTGCTGATTGTAGCAGCCGCGCTGTTCTGCATCGGGCTGTTCGGAGCGCTGGCCCGTCGCCACGCTATCAGCATCCTGATGGGCATCGAACTGATGCTCAATGCCGTCAATATCAATCTGGTAGCGTTCTGGCGCTACACCGAACCAGAGTTCGTGACAGGGATGATCTTTGCGCTGTTTGTGATCGTGGTTGCCGCCGCTGAAGCGACGGTCGGCCTTGCGATGGCACTCGCCATCTATCGCGAGTGGGAAACGATCAATATCGATAGCGTCGACTCGCTACGGGGGTAGCATATGGCACTCTTTCTTCAGGCGGCGTGGCTCATCCCGATCTTCCCGCTGCTATCATTCCTGCTGATCCTGCTTACGCCACTGCGCCGCAATCGACAGGCAAGCGGTGGGTTGGCAATCGCGTTGATGGCACTGGCGGCAGTGCTGGCAAGCGGCTTGCTGCTGACAGTAGCGCAGGGCTTCCACCTCAGCGCCGATGGGCACATTGAAGTACACGCCCTGGCTGCCGAACACGGCGAAGGCGCGACGGGCGCGTTTGCCTTCCCCGATGCCAACGTGGTGCAGCGCGTTGACTGGGCACCCACCGGCAGCACTACGCTGCAAGCAGGCATCTATATTGATGGCCTGGCGGCGGTGTTGTTAGCAATGGTCGCCATTACGTCAACCTGTATTCACCTCTTCTCGCTGGGCTATATGGCGCACCACTCGCGCCAATCCGATTTTTTGCCTACATTTCGCTCTTCACCTCGGCCATGCTGCTGATGACCATGGCCGATAATCTGCTGCTGTTTTTTATGGCCTGGGAAGTAATGGGCCTGTGCTCGTATCTGCTGATTGGCTTCCTCTTCGAGCGTCCCACCGCCTACCGTGCCGCAGTCAAGGCCTTTATCACCACCCGCATTGGCGATGTGCTGATGATGATCGGGCTGGTGTATCTGTATGTGCAGACGGGCACGCTCGCCTTTGGTAATGGCACAGATGAGATCTTCAACGCGGCACTGCTGGAAGGGCTGGCAACCAGTACGAACGTGCTCGGTATGAGCCACGCCACCGCCATTGCACTGCTGCTGTTTGCGGGCACGGTCGGCAAGTCGGCGCAGTTCCCGCTGCACGTCTGGCTGCCCGATGCGATGGAAGGCCCGACGCCCGTTTCAGCCCTGATCCACGCGGCGACGATGGTCGCGGCGGGTGTGTTTCTGGTGGCGCGTACCTACCCAATTTTCACCGCCGACGATGGCACAGCGCTTGGTGTGGTTACGTTCATTGGGGCATTTACGGCCCTGTTTGCTGCGTCTATCGCTATGACACAGTTTGATATCAAGCGTATTCTGGCCTACTCCACCCTGTCACAGCTTGGCTTTATGGTAGCGGCGCTGGGCCTCGGCGGGTTTGTAGCGGGTTTCTTCCACCTGATCACGCACGCCTTCTTCAAGGCGCTGCTCTTCCTGGGCAGCGGCTCGGTCATCCACGCGATGGAGCACACCCCCGCCATCGAAGAGATCCACCATCACGATGAGTATGCCGCCCAGCAAACCGCCCAGGATATTCGCAATATGGGCGGGCTGCGCGAGGTGATGCCCTGGACATTCCGCACCTACATTATCGGGGCGCTGGCGCTGGCGGGCATTGTGCCGCTGGCGGGCTTCTGGAGCAAAGACGAAATACTGGCCGATGCGCTGAAGTATAACGTTGTGGTGTATGGCGTGCTCACCCTCGCCTCCTTCCTGACCGCCTTCTACATGACGCGCCAGTGCTGGCTGGTCTTTTTTGGCACCTACCGGGGCGACCACCCGCGCCCCGCCCCCTACGTGCGTATGCCAACGGGCAAGCCGCCGATTGATCAGCAGGTTGCAGTGGAGCAGGAAGAAGAAGGCATGGCCGCACCGCCGCACGAGAGTATTTCGCACGGCGACCGCGCTACCCATCCGCACGAAAGCCCGCAAACGATGGTCATACCGCTCCTGATCCTGGCCTTCTTTGCGGTGGTGGTGGGTGCGCTGAACCTGCCCGGTTCGCACTGGCTGGCAACGCTGCTTGGCCAGGAGGCCGTAACATTTAATGTGGTTGTTGCGGTGCTTTCTACAGTTACCGCGCTGGCGGGCATTGCGGCGGGGTGGACACTTTATCGCAACACCTACCCCACCGCACAGGCCACCGACCCGCTTGAAGAAGGGCAGCCTGGAGTGTTTGGCCTGCTCAACAATGCCTATGGCTTCGATACGCTCTACCGCCGCACGGTGGGGCTGCTCACCGACTTGCTCGCCGCCGTATGGAGCTGGTTCGATCAGCAGGTGCTTGCACGGATTGTAGCGGGCGTGGGTGCGCTGACCCTGTTCCTGGGGCGGCTCAACTTTATCGCAGATGATACGTTTTTTAACGATGGGCCGGATGCGCTGGCAAAAGGCACTGTCACCACGGGCGACGGAGTGCGCCACTCGCAAACGGGCAAGGTTCAGGACTATATCGGGTTGGTCTTTGGCGGGGTGGTTATTCTGGCGCTGGTGTATCTGTACGTGGTGGGCTAGCTAGTGGAATACACAGAGGAGGCGGCACATGGGTAAATTCCTTCGTATCATCGGGGCCGTGCTCTGCTTTGGAATTGCTGCATTCTATGGGCTGAACCTGTTAGCACTGCTGCTCAATAACGGGCTATCTGGTGATCCAAGAGATCTGGGCCGATTGATGGGTGGTTTGCTTATGACGCTGTTGTTTTTAGCAGTTGGTCTGCGTCTGGTAAAACGATTACGCTCTGCAAAGTGACAGGAGTAGTATACCGATGCCTGCATATCTGATCGCCTCCCCCGATGGTATCCCCTGGCTGACGCTGCTGCTGCTCAGTCCGCTGGTGGGCCTGCTGCTGATCGGACTGGCGGGGTTGCTGCGCCTCGATGACCGCATTGTGAAGCAGGGCGTTACCATCTGGATGCTGGTGCCGCTGATCATCGCTGGACTGGTGACGGTGGGCTTTCGGCCTGCGCTGGCAGCAGAAGGACAGAGCGTGGTGCAGTTTGTCGAGAAGCTCCCCTGGATCGACGCGCTGCGCGTGGACTATTTCCTGGGTGTGGATGGCATCAGCCTGCCGCTGGTGCTGCTCACCGTGGTGATGGCCCCGATTGCGGCGCTGGCCTCCTTCCGCGTTACCGAGCGTGTCAAGGCGCACTACGCCCTGCTGCTGCTGCTCGAATGGGCCATGCTGGGGTATTTCATTGCGCTCGACTTTTTCTTCTTTTTTATCTTCTGGGAATTCAGCTTGGTACCCGCCTTCTTCCTGATACTGCTGTGGGGCCGCAGCGATGCCGAGAGCGCCGAGGCCAGCGGCGACCGCGACCCCGACACCCCCGCCCCTGCCAGTGATCCGGGCGACCGTCGCCGGAGTGCGGCGCTGACCTTCTTCATCTATACAATGGCAGGGTCGTTGGGGCTGCTGCTGCTGTTTCAGTTTCTCTATCTGGCGACACGGGCGGCGGGCTTCCCCACCTTCGACCTGATTGCACTGGGACGGCTTGGGCAGGGTCTCGGCGTGGATGGGCTGGACACACCGCTGCGTGATATTCTGTTCAATTATGCCAATCAGCTTGGCATTACGGGCGTGCTGGGCGGTGGGCCACTGCTCTATAGCAGCATCGCATTCTGGGCTATCTTTATCGCCTTTGCCATCAAGCTAGCCGTCTGGCCCTTCCACACCTGGCTACCGGCAGCCTACAGCGAAGCCCCCACCGCTGGCTCTATTCTGCTGGCAGCAGTGATGAGCAAGATGGGCGCGTATGGCATGCTCCGGCTGCTGCTGCCGCTCGTGCCGGATGCCGCGCAATACTTCGCGCCTGTGATCGGGGCGCTGGCGCTGGTGGGCATTGTAGCGGGCGCGTTCGGGGCACTGGCCCACACCGGCGGCGATATCAAGCGGCTGATTGGCTACACATCGATTAACCATATGGGCTATGTGGCGCTGGCAGTGGCGGCGGTGGCGGCGGCGGGCGCGGGCGTGCCCGATGTATCGCTGCAAGATAGCCGCGCCAGTGCAATCAATGGTGCCGTACTGCAAATGGTGGCGCACGGCCTCAGCACCGGGGCGCTGTTCCTGCTGGCGGGGCTGCTCTATCAGCGCACCCGCACCTATCATCTGGGTGCGTTCGGCGGGCTACGCACCGTCGCGCCGGTGTTCGCCAACGTGATGGGCGTGGCCGTGTTTGCCAACCTGGGGCTGCCAGGGATGGCGGGCTTTGTTGGTGAGTTTTTTATCTTCCGGGGAGCATGGGCCACCCTGCCGCTCTTCACGTTGCTGGCAACTATCGGGCTGGTCGTCACGGCGCTGGCGCTGCTGCTCATGTATCGCCGCGTGTTCCTGGGGCCACTCAACGAGCGGCTCGCCCACACGCCCGACATGCACCCGACCGAGTTCTGGACGGCGCTGCCGCTACTGGTGCTGCTGGTGCTGCTGGGCATCTTCCCGGCCCTGATAATGGGACTGACCAACACAACCGCGCTGCAAGTAGTGCAGGTGTTTATGCAGGCGTTCACGTAGGCGAAGCAGAGAAAAGGAACCCACTATGCCCCTGATAAGCCTGTCTCCCGATATCCCCTGGCTCAGTCTGGTGTGGCTGAGTATGCTGGTGCCGGCGCTGCTGATTACGGCGATACCGGGCACGCAGCACACACTGATTCGCTGGATTGGCACGGGCTTTGCGTTTGTGTCGCTGGTGCTGTCACTGCTGGTCTTCTTTGCCTACGACCCGGTGCAGGGTGGCTTCCAATTTGTTGAGCGGGCCGCGTGGGTGCCACAACTCGGCATCTCCTACTATCTCGGTGTGGATGGTATCAACCTGCCGATGCTTGTGCTGAACGGCTTTATCATCTTCACCGGAGCGCTGATGAGCTGGAATATCAGCGAGCGTATGAAAGAATACTGGGTGCTGCTGCTGATCCTGACGACAGGTGTGTATGGCGTGTTTGTATCACTCGATCTGTTTCTGTTCTTTGTGTTCTACGAACTGGCCGTACTGCCGATGTACCTGCTGATCGGGGTGTGGGGCAGCACCCGCCGCGAGTACGGCGCAATGAAGCTGACGCTCTTTCTGATGGCGGGCAGTGCCTTTGCGCTGATTGGTATTCTGGCGGTGTACTTCGGGAGCGGGCTGCGTACCTTCGATATGGTGCGGCTGGCGGAGAATGTCAACTTCTCGCGAGCTTACCAGTTCGCTTTCTTCCCGCCGCTCTTTGCGGGCTTCGCGGTGCTGGCGGGCATGTTCCCCTTTCATACTTGGTCGCCCACCGGACACGTTGCCGCGCCCACCGCTGTATCAATGCTGCATGCGGGTGTACTGATGAAGCTCGGAGCATATGGCTGCTTGCGGGTTGCAATCTGGCTGATGCCACACGGGGCCAACGACTGGCTACCCGTTGTAGCAGTGCTGACCGTGTTTAATGTGGTGTATGGTGCAACCATTGCAATGGTGCAGCGTGATGCCAAGTTTATGATTGGCTACTCGTCGGTCAGCCATATGGGGCTGGTGGTGATGGCGCTGGCTGCCGCCACCGAGATCAGCATTACCGGGGCGGTACTGCAAATGTTCGCGCACGGCATTATGACCGGGCTGTTTTTTGCCGTAGTCGGGCGCATGGTCTACGAGCGCACCCACACGCGCCAGCTTCCCGAACTGGGCGGCCTGGGGCGCGTGATGCCCTTCGCAGCGGTGATGTTTATTATTGCGGGGCTGTCGGGTATGGGTATGCCAGGGCTGGCAGGCTTCTGGGCCGAGTTTACTATCTTCATCGGGGTGTGGGAGCGGTACCCGCTGATTGCGGTGATAGCCGTAATCTCGATACCCGTCACGGCGGCCTACATTCTGCGGGCCATGTACCGGGTGTTTTATGCCGAAGCCGTCAATCCGGCGCTGCTCAACCTGCCGCCGCTGACGTGGCAGGAGATCAGCGGGGCTGTTATTCTGGCAGCGATCCTGATTGCGGTGGGGATTTATCCAACGATCCTGACTGAGATGATCAACCAGAGTGTGGTACCGCTTGTGCAGCAGCTAGAGCTAGGCGGACTATAGCAAGGGAGCCGGGGCATGCAATTTGCATTGACAGATGTTCCACGAATATTGCCGGAGATATTGCTGCTGGTGCTGGCGCTGCTGGTGCTTGGCTCGGATGTATTCGAGCGCTGGGCCAATACCGACGCGGCCCGCACCGAACAGCACCGTGCATCGGCATCGCTGGCAGCGCTGGGCCTGGGCATGATCCTGATCATCGCCCTGATCCAGAGCGGCTATGTCTACCGACTCCCTGACGATGCACCCATCAACTTTCTGACCAACATTGTACGGAACTTGCAGAACGGCGGGCCAGCCAGCGAGCTTGCTACCACACCGATTCTCGGCGCGTTTGCGACCGACGACCTGACGATGATCGGGCGGTTGGTGGTGATTGCGGCGGCCTTCCTCACTGTGCTGCTGACCTACGATGCCCGCCCCACCGCTAACCCCGGCGAGTTTTACACTCTGATTATCGGCTCAACGCTTGGTATGTGTTTGATGGCAGGCTCGTCTGAACTGATTATGACCTTCCTCGCCATTGAGCTTACGTCGATACCGCTGTATGTGCTGGCAGGCTACTTCCGCAACGACCGCCAATCGACCGAAGCGGGCATGAAGTACTTCCTGTTTGGCGCGATGTCGTCGGGCATTCTGCTGTATGGTATGAGCCTGACCTATGGCTATGCTGCGACCGCCGCCGTAACGCAGGGCAGCACAGGCAACAACCTCACGCAGTTCGAGCGCATCCGCGAACTGGTGGCGCAGGCGGGCGAGCCGACCGTTCTGCTAACGCTTGGCATGCTGTTTCTGATAGCGGGCATCGGCTATAAGGTGACGGTGGTACCCTTCCACGGCTGGTCGCCCGATGTGTATCAGGGCGCACCCACGCCGATCACGGCGTTTATTGCGACGGCCTCCAAGGTCGCCAGTTTTATTTTGCTGTTCCGTCTGCTGACAACAACCTTCCCGGTACTCACGGGCGCGGCAGATGTAATCATTCCAGTTGAGGCGAGCACCTTCACGGGCTGGACCAGCCTGCTGGCGCTGCTGGCCTTCCTCACGCTGATTGTTGGCAACCTCGCCGCCCTGCCGCAAACCAATGCCAAGCGTCTGCTGGCCTATTCGAGCATTGCCCACGCAGGCTTTCTGCTGATGGGTTTGGTGGCGTGGTCGGCCTCGCTCGCAATGGATCGGGAAGCAGGCATTGCCTCGCTGCTGTATTATCTGGTAGCCTACACCGTGATGAACCTCGGCGTGTTTGGGGTGCTGTATGTGGTTGACCAGCACACCCGCAGCGACGAGATTAGCGTGCTGAACGGGCTGGCGCGGCGCAACTTGGGCCTTGCAGTGCTGTTCACCATCTTTGTCTTTTCGCTGGCAGGCATCCCGCCGCTGTCGGGCTTCTTCGCCAAGTTCTATGTTTTTATGGCGGCGTGGCAGGCAGGCGCGGAGTGGCTGGTCATCGTCGGGCTGATCACCACCATCATAAGCCTGTACTACTACCTGCGCCTGTTGCGGGCGGTCTTTATTGTGCCGCCCGACACCGATGCACCCATCCCCACGCCGCGCTGGATGGCGACGAGTCTGGTGCTATCGGCGCTGCTGGTGATTGTGCTCGGCCTCTTCCCCAACATCATCCTGACAATTATTGATAATGTGCAGGCAGTGGCGGGGCGGTAATCGGGTATAATTGTATCAGGCGCGTTTGAGATGCAGGGAGTTCGTTATGCCCGATACCCTTCAGGACCTTGAACATCTGCGGCGGCTATTAAATAATGCGCGGGATAACCTGCGGCTCATCGAAGCACGTACGGCTGAGTTTGTCTTATCAACTGATATCCCGCTCTTGATGGTGCGTGAAGAGCGGCAGCTACGGGCGACCATCGCAGACCTGGAACAGCGCATCAACGCGCTTCAATCGGGCCGTGTGGCGCAGCCCCCACCGCAGCCGCAGCCTGCGCTAGCCACCCCACCCGGCACCAGTCCTTCGCTACCAACTGTATCACCATCACCTCCACTGCCTGCTAATCACTCATGGGGCCGTGTTGCAGGCTTTGTGGTTGGTCTTGCTACTATTGTTGCGTGTATTGCGGCGGTGGTGGTTGTGCCCGAAGTGCGGCAATGGGTGGGCCTCGAATCAAGCCCATTTAGTTATCAGGTGCGGGTGCAGGATGCCAACACTGGCGACCCGATAGAACGGGCGGAAGTCATTGTGGAGGTCGGTGGTTTAGCGCCGCTCAATGACTTTACTGATAGTGTGGGCATTGTTCGTATCTCTATTGATGGCGAACGAGCCAACCAGCCGGGGCGGGTGATTGTGCGAGCGAATGGCTACCAATCGTTTGAGCGTAACATTGACCTGACTCCGGATGCACTGCCTGATGTCGTGCAACTGGATGCAGTACCGTAACCATGAGAAATAAACAATGCATTCAACTCATTTCGGGTATATCATTCTGTTCTGGATAAGCCTGGGATTTGTATTGACTGCATGTAACAATGCCGTAGGTATGCAACCTACCCCCTCCCTCACGACCTTTGATTATCAGGTGCGCGTGCAGGATACCAGTACAGGCGAAGTTATCCAGGGTGCCGAGGTGATTATTGAAGTGGGTGGACTGGCGTCTCACGACGGCTTTACTGATAACACCGGGACGGCCCGTATTTTCATCAGCGCTGATCGTGTCAGCCAGCCGGGGCGGGTGATTGTGCGGGCGAATGGCTACCAATCGTTTGAGCGTAACATTGACCTGACTCCGGATGCACTGCCTGATGTTGTGCGGCTTGAGCCGGTACCAGAACCGACAGCAACCGATACACCTGTGCCCCCTACAGCCATCCCGACCAACGCCCCCCCAACCGATACACTGGTATCTCCCATCCCCACCAACCCGCCACCCGCCACGCCACTCCCTACACTACCAACGGAGCCAGCAACCCAGGCCGCCCAGACGAGCGCACCGGGCAGCTATGCGCTACAACTGTTCGGGCGCACGGTGGAACCAACTGCAAGCAATGTGTGTATCGCTGCGGGCGATACCGTGACGGTAACTGCTTCGGGTGAGATTAAAACCGGCAACTATGTTGGCTACCTTGGCCCCGATGGTGCCGAGACATTTATGCTCTTTGGCGCGAGTGTTCCGATTGACGAAGGCTATGATATTGTGCAGGCATTTCCGCACGCCGCCATGATGTGCCGCATCGGTGCTGATGATGACTGGCGCTTGTGTGGCAGCAATGCTACTTTTACTGCCGATAAAAACGGCTGCCTGGAGTTTCAGACCAACGATATCGACAAAGGCAACAATGATGGCTTCTTCGATATCCGAATAGAGATCGCCCGGTAACCCCCTGCCACCTTTCCCAATACATTGCGTATACATAAGCATATACACACAACCCGCCCGATGGTATGATAGGGGCGATGTGTGCACACCATTGGTTGAGCACTCGACGCGCAGCCCGACTTGACAAGGAGGTTGTATGAACCGACTACAGCAGATGATGAATACTGCGTCTGACCTGCTGCAAAGTGAAGAGTTTCAGCAGTTCCGCGCCAATGCCAAGGACTTCGTTTCGGCCCGCGACCAGGGCACCTCTGGCGCGACCCAGATCACGCAGATGACGGTGCCGCTCTCGGATGTTGCCGAAGTCATCAACCGCAGCTTTCAGCGCCAAGACGACAACGGCAATATGATCAATGTTATTTCGCCGGTTGTCATCCCCAAGGGGGGCCGCTCGTATGGCTGGGTCTTCTTTGCCCTGTTCTGGGCATTTCTGGGCTTTATAGGAGGACTGATCGCCTGGGGGCTGGACTCTGGCATCAGCACAGTAGGTATTCTCGGTGAAAGCAATCTGGCGCTGGCGCTGTTTGGCCCGCACTTCTGGCTGCTGTGGCTGCTCTATATCACCTTTAGCCTGTGGCGTAGCAGCTATGTCATGGTGCCCGATGGCTGTCAGGCCTTGATCACCCAGTACGGCAAGCTGGTCAAGATTGCGCCCGCCGGACGCGCCGACCTGGGCATGTTCAACTTCTGGCGGCGTGTGAGCTATATTGTCAACACAACGAAAGAATACCCCTACAATGCACCAATCCGCGAGGCTCCCACCTCCGGGCGGGTCAATGCATCGATTGACCTGTTTCTGCAATTCCGCATCGAAGACCCATCCGAGTTTATCTTTACCCTTGGTGGTGCACAGGGCTTTAGCGAGAAGTTGCAGAACGCAGTCAGCGAAGTTACCCGCGCCCTGATTTACGAGCAGAAAGCTGAGGCGATTTATGATCTGGTGGGCGAAAGCACCCAACCGCTGGTTGATACCCTCAATCGGCAATTCTTGCCCGCCGTGCGCTTCGTCAATGCCAATATCACCCACGCCGAGCCATCCAGCCAGCAATACCGTATGGACCTGGCCGCGCCCGAAATGGTGCGTGTAGCAAAAGAAGCTTATACCTATGAGTATCAGCTCAAGCTCCGCAAGGAGCAGGACGAGGGCGATTTTAATAAAGAATTGGCCCAACTGCAAGAAGAGCTATCGGTGATCCGCGCCGATATCGCTTCGCATCAGGCGCAGATGGACACCGCCCGCGAGAAAGAGGTGAACCGCGCCGAAGCGCTCGCTAGTCAGCGGCTCGTCGAAGCCGAAAGCGAAGCCCGCGCCAATGCCGCCCTGCTCGAAGCGCAGGCGCTAGATATTCGCGCAATGAGCAGCGCCTACTTCCCGGAGATCCTGGAATACCGCTTCCAGCAAGAACTGCTCAACCGCATCGAAGCCGTTGCCGATCAGCTTCCGCAGATTATCAATGTTGGCAGCGATGCCGATGAAACGATTGACTTTATGGTTGTAGCCCAGAAGATGCTTGGTGCGCACGATGGATCACTCTACACCCCCGAAGACCTCCAGTTTATTCGGGAGCGCACCAACGAGATCGTTGCACGGGTGCGCGACCGTTCCGAGCAGATCAACAAGGTGATGGATGGCGTTGAGACTCCGGTACCTGTACTTGAAGAGGAGCAGAGCAATGGCAACGAACATGCAAAAACACGAATTCTCAAAGATTAAAGAGGTTGTTGCGACCTGGAACAATATCCGCCAGATGCTCCGTTCTGGCGATCAGGGCATACTGGTGCCGGTGGTCATCCCCAAAGATCGGCGTGGCTTCGGCTGGTGGTTTCCAGTTGCCCTCGGCCTGTATCTGATAGTGACGGGGTTGCTGGGGGGCGGGATCTTCCTAGCGGGGGCATGTCTCGGTGTGCTGGTTTTTGGTGCTGCCATCGTCCAGTGGATTCTCGGTTCAATTATCGAGATCGAGCAAGGTACGACTGGTGTTAAATCTGCCTTCGGCAAGATTGCAGGCACCCTGGGGCCGGGTCGCCACTTCCTGCTGATGCCGTGGGATCGGGTTGAGTTTATTGTTGATACTTCAACTGAGATCCCCTACACTGCGCCCGTGCTGGCCTCGCCCACCCAGGAGAACGTGCCGCTCAAGTCGATTGAGTTTTTCCTGAAGTTCCGCATTGTAGACCCGATTGCCTTTGTGCGGAACATCGGGGCAAGCAACTTTGATGTCGTTCTGAGCAGTGCCGTCCAGGATGCCATCCGGCAGCGCAGCCGCATTGTGCAAACCGAACGCGCCTATGACCTGCGCAGCAGTGATGTAGGCGATATGCAGGAGCTTCTTAACCGCCTGATGAAGCGCTACGGTGTGATGATTACCGGTGCCAATATTCCCGATGTGCAACTGCCCGATCAGTATCAGCAGCACCTTGCCACCCGCGAACGGGTCTCGAAAGAACTGGCCGCCTACGAGCGCGAGTGGGAACTGATCCGCAAGCAGCGCACCGACACGCTGCTGATGGAGATTGAACGCGCCAAAAAGAGCGTGATGCCAAGCTCGTTGAGGTACGCACCGCCGTGAATAAGGCCCGCGAGGTGGTGGCGCAGATGTTGGAGGAGCGCGAGACCGAAGCCCAGAAGGTGCGCTGGCAGATTGAGACACGGGGCCGCGCCGAGCTAAAAGCGGCAGAAAACGAGGCCCGTGCGCTGCGGCACCTTGGCAAGGCATACAAAGATAATCGGGCGGTGCTGCAATATGAACTGGCACTGCGACGGCTCCAGGTGGCGCAAGCGCTGATGCTGCACGCACCGCGCCCGCTGCTGATGAAGACCAGCGGCGCGGGCGAAACGTCGGCACTGTCCACACTGCTGCTGGCCCAGATGTTGCCCAACCTGACCACCCGCTCGCAGACCGTCATCGCCAACCCACAGGGCCGCTCAGTGAGCGCCGGAAGCAGCACAGGCACAGCAGGCGGGCGCGGTCAACAAATCTTGCAGGGGTTGCTGAACCAGGAAGCGCAGCAGTAAAGCAATAGCCCGCTCAGGCGAGCTTTGTACGGTGGAGGCGGAGGGTTGCAGTCCTCCGCTCGGGGGGTGAGGGGTGGTTGCCTGCTACCGTACCACTCGCGGCAGGTACACGCGGGTTCCCTCAGGAGGTGCCACAACCAGCACCGTGACTGCACTGCCCGTCGCACCAGCGTTGGTATCAGCAGTAACGCTGTACGTATCGTTGACAATCGTTCCGGCAGTGCTGCCGGCTCGCACCACAAACTGCACACTGACACTCGCACCGGGTGATAACGCGGCCACAGTCCAGCGTACCTCCTGGCCCTGCTGCTGCCCACCATTCAGGATCTGCGCAACCTGCACCCCTTGCGGTATCGCATCAACAATAAGCAGATTGGTTGCGGGTGCATCGCCAGTGTTGGTTACCACCAGTGTATAGGTCAATAACTGGTCTGTATCAACCTGAGCACTGCTTGCGCCCTTCCCGATAGCAAGCACCGGACGCACCACCTGCACCTCCAGTGCATCAGTCAGGGTGTTGGTGCCGTTGGCGGCTGTTACGATTACCTGATACGTACCCGTTGTATTGTAGATGTGGGTCACCGAGGGGCCGCTGCCAGTTGTGTTGTCGCCAAAGTTCCACGTATACTGCACATTGGTGCCGCCTGTCACGCTGGCGCTGAAGTTCGCCTCATCCCCCAGCAGGATGGTTGTCGGGCCTGTGGCAGTCAATCCGGCAATCGGAGCATTCAGCACTTCTACTGTGGTCGTCGCTGTTACTGGCCCGCTGCTACTGTTCTCTGCCGTGACAACTGCTATATATGTCCCTGCTGCGGTATAGGTGTGGGTGGGCGCAGGGCCGCTGCCTGTCTCGCCGTCGCCAAAGTCCCATGTATACTGCACATTGGTGCCTGCTTCCAGCGTTGTTGAGAAGGCCGTCACTTCGCCCAGGATACTGGGGCCGTTGTTGGTTGCAAACAACCCACAATTGCCACATCGGTGACCGTGACACGGGTTGTCTGAGATAGGGTCATAAACCCGTTGCCTGCAATCACCGTTGCCGTATAAATACCTGGCGTACTGTAGGTATAGGTGACTGGTACGGTGCCCGGTGGTGCGCCGATCACCAGCGGTTGTGAGTAGTCGCCAAAGTCCCATGTGTATGATACAACTGTGGAAGGCCGCGCCCCGGTGACGGTCGCAGTAAACACCGTTGCTTGTAAGGCTTCACTCGGGCTACTGTTGGCAGCGGTCAGGCTGGTGAGCGGCTGCTCAATCACATTTACCTGCACCTGTGCAGAGACTTCGCCCTGCTCGGTTACGGCCTGTACCGTCACGGTATACACGCCGATGTTCTGATATGTATGGGTTACAATATTTGTCGCCGTAATCCCTTCGCCTGAACCGATGATGCCTTCACCGTCGCCAAAGTCCCAGGTGTACGAGATCGGTGTCAGGTTAAAGAGGTTGCTGGTCAGCGTGATTGGCTGCTCAACAAAAAAGACATCATCGGCTACAATCTCGATGCCCGGAATATCAACCAGCGTCTGGCTAGTCAGCGTGAGTACTTCGCTTGAGCGGGTGGTTGTGAAGGCCACAGTGACTGTTACGGTATAGGTGCCAAAGGTCGCATATTCGTAGGTCAGGGTTGGCACGGTTGTTGTCGTGCGTGGCGACGAGTCTCCCAGATCCCAGGTATAGCTGATCGGCGTGCCACCGACGAGGGTTGCTGTCAGGGTACTGGTTGGCTGCAAATCAACCACAACGGTTTCGTTGGAAACACCAGTACTGATACCCGTGCCAAGATCCCACTCTGCCGCGCCTGTCGCACTGCATGATACCAGCGGCTTGCCGATTGTCCCAGGCGATTGCCTGCTGGATAGAGCAGCCGCACGCGCCACGCATAGCGCTCACCGGGCAGAATGGTGCTGACTGTTGGTGTCAAGACCTGACCCGTTGTAATACTGTCGGTGACATCCGTCACTGCATCGGGGGCTGTAAAATCGCTGCCGAGCGGAGCCGCCTGCCATTCCAGCCGCACCTGTTCGGTACCGAGCGGCATACGGGCTATCGCACTCAGGCGGAAGCTTGTCAGGACATCGGTTGCTCCCAGCAAGGCGACAGGTGTTGCAGGGTCGAGCACCTGCCGCTGTTGTGGGCGCACTGCCGCTCCGAGCGTGCCGCCCCCATAAAAGACATCGCCCCGTTCACGGCGACCAAACGAAAAAATAGGGCCGGATGAGCCAACCACCACGTCTGCGAATCCATCGCCGTTGACATCGCCCGCCGTGCTGACCGAGAGGCCAAAGCCGGTGATACCCACGATATCGGGCGATGCCAACAACTCCCGATCTGGTTCGGCTGCCAGATTATCTGGCCCACCAAAGAAGAGAAAGGCGCTAGAGTCAATATCGAACCCTTTACGCTTGCCCACTATCACATCGGCATACCCGTCGCCGTTCACATCGCCTGCCGTGCTCGAATAGCGATTTTTGATGCGTCCTGATGCGTCAATCGGAGCATTGAACGTCCAGTCAGGGGTCGTACCTGGTCCCTGTGCCGAACTGTAGAAGACGTGGTGCTGCCCTTTCTTACCATCTCTTTCAAATACTGCCGATACAATAATATCGGCAAAGCTGTCACCATTGATGTCGCCGGCTGTGCCAACAGTCCAGCCGAACTCATTATTTTCATCAATACCGCTCGTCAATCGGTGGTCGGCATTATTGCGGGTACCAACCGGACGTGTTCCGGCCTTATCTAGTCCAGTTGCAAAGCCGTAAAAAATCCAGGCTTCGCCCGGCAGAATCGTCTCTTCTGAAGAAAACGGGAGACCTACGATAATATCTGATAACCCGTCGCCGTTCACGTCGCCTGCCGTGCCTACTGCAAAGCCAAGCTCTGCCTGTTCCACCGCCGATGCAATAGTCCAGTCTGGCGTATCGCTCAGGTAGGGGGGGGTGGGCGAACCATAATAAACATATACTTTGCCCGTGTTGGGTACTGTCCCCGCCTCCCCACTGACACCCGGCGCACCAATAATAATATCGGCATAGCCGTCGCCATTCACATCGCCTGCCGTACTCGCCGCAGTGCCGAAACGGTCGCCATTATTTTCGCCGTCGGTTGTCCAGTGGGGCACCTGTGTGATGCCATCGGGAGAGCCAAGGTAGACAAACACCCGCCCGCGATTGGCACCAACTTCGCTGAAGGTGGGCGCGCCCACGATAAAATCGTCGTAGCCGTCGCCGTTGATATCGCCCGCTGTCCCCATATCGCTGCCAAAGGTGCCTCCTGGCGTAATGGCCAGAGTCGTAAGAATATCGTTTTGTAATCCAGTATCAGAGCCATAAAAAACCCGTACCGATGAAGCGTTCGTCTGGTCCGAGCGGGCTGTACTGATCGCGACTTCATCATAGCCGTCGCCGTTCAGGTCGCCTGCGGTAGCCACCATGCGCCCATAGAACCTGGCCAATGACTGGCCCAGGCGCACGTCCGACCAATCGGGGCGCTCGCTCACTTCGGCAGCCGAGCCGTAATACAGGCGTACCAGTCCCCGATTGGCACCAACATTGGCAAAGGTTGGCGCACCAATCACCAGATCAGCAAAGCCGTCGCCGTTCAAGTCGCCTGCGGTATTGACCACACTGCCAAACGCGCTACCCGTGCCCGATATCACAAACGTCTCTTCGGGATCCCTAGCGAGGATGTCGAGTGTACCCAGGTATAGAAACGCCCCGCCGATATCCTCGGCAGCAGCGGCAAAGTCCGGTGCGCCGATAAGAATATCACTCAAGCCATCGCCGTTCACATCGCCTGCCGTACCGACAGCCTGCCCGAAGGCACCGGGCTGTGTGGCAGTCAATACGAGGGTGCTACTCAGGCCGAGCGATGAGCCGGGATAGATAAAGATGGTATCACTGATTGGTGCGCCGACAACAATTTCTGAGAAACCGTCGCCATTCATATCGCCCGCTGTGCCAACCGATGTACCAAACGCACCGCCGCCGAGCGTGACAGTAAAGCTAGTCGTCGTGCTCAGTCCAGCCGTCGCACCAAGATAGACATAGCTGGCGTTGCGCCGGGTGCGCCAACCACAATATCAGCAAAGCCGTCGCCATTTACATCGCCTGCGGTGTCGAGCGCGGTGCCAAAGTTACCACTCCCGCTGAGTGTCACGGTCGGGTCGGTCTGGTCGGCGGCGAGGCTGGCCCCGCTAAAGAGGTAGACCAAGTCGGTATTGGGTGCGCCAACCAGCACATCGTCAAAGCCGTCGCCATCAACATCGCCCGCCGTGGCAACAGAAGCGCCGAACCCTCCTGGCTGGCTCAGTTCGAGCGGTGTTGTACTGATGCCTGTTGCAGCCCCCCGAAACAGCGCTGCCGTGTTCTGGCCCGGTGTGCCAATAATCACATCCGCAAAACCATCGTTGTTGATGTCGCCGGCAATGCTGACGGCGCGCCCGAAGTTGCCCGCACCACTGAGCGTAGTATCAGGAGTACTGCTGATGCCCGTTGCCGAGCCGTAATAAACCTGTACCGCACTTTCGCCAGGAACACCGATTAGCAAGTCGGCAAACCCATCGCCGTTCACATCACCCGCTGTGCTGGCCGCTGCCCCGAACCGCGCATTGTTGCTGGTACCCGTTAGCGTCAGGGCATCGGTCGCTGTGAGTGCAAGCCGTTCGGCGGGCGGTTCGCTCAACCGGACAGGCGGTGTTGTTTCCACTGCCCGCGCCTGAAGCTCTGGCAGATGTGCCGGGTTGGTCGGCTGGACGGGTGCCCGTGGTGGCAGCGCTGTCGGGTGGGCGACATCGGGGCGTGCGCCTGCATATACGAATGTTCCCCCCATCGAAAGCGACAAACACAACAAGAGCAAAACAATGAACCATCGCTGCATACACACATTCCTTTCTTGTTCCGAGTTGTTTGTCCAAAGCGGTAACGATAAAGCCTATTGCTGGGTATCAAAGGTGTGTCTTGTATTGTGGCTAACGTATCACACTTGTGTATGCCTCTTCTGCAACGACCGCTAGTTTAGCCCATGTGCAGGCCCGAAGCCGTTGGAAAGCCCCGTCGCGCAGCCGTTGCTGTAATGCCGGGGTAGCGAGCAACCGGATTGTTGCTTCTGCCAGAGCTGCGGGGCTGGCAGGCGGCACCAGCAGACCACTCTCGCCTGCGGTGATATACTCGGCAACCTGGCCCACGTTGGCGGCGACCACCGGCACTCCGGCGGCCATCAGTTCCAGCAATTTGGCAGAGCAGCGTGCTCGATTGATGAGCGTATCATCCAGCGGCACCAGCGCCACATGTGCCCGCGCCAGCACTGCTGGAATCGTCGTTGGTTCGAGCCATCCCCGGTAGTCAATCGCGTGTGCCACACCTGCACGTTGTGCAAGCGCCAGCATGGTTTGCTCTTCGCCGTGTTCGCCCCGCCCGATCACCACCAGGCGCACCGCAGGACAGTGCTGCACCAATGGCACCAGTGCAGCAATCAGATCGTGCAGACCGAATTCCCAGAAACGGGTATACAGCACAATGGTCGGCGGGTTGGTGGGCTGTGCATCGCGGGGCGGCAGGCTGTCAGCGGTGAGATGAATACCGTTTGGCAGATAAAAGACACGTTCACGCGGCACCCCAAAGCCCCAGACCTGACTTTGCAGGGTACGGCTTGCAACGGTTACGGCAGCAGCGCGGCGCGGCAGGTCGTGCTCTTGCCACGCAAACAGATGCTTTGCAGTGGGCGGGTACGGCAGCAGGTCGTTCCAGCCACCCCACCCTTCCCAATCATCTGTATCGACCACTAGCGGAATATCGGGCCGCAGTGCTTGGAGCAGCAATGCCGCCAGTCCACTGTAGCCCTTTGGTTTAAAGAGATGAATCAGGTCGGGCGGGTCGGTCAACACTGCCCGAACAAGCAACCAGACGGCCTGCGCGGTGCCTGCTGTGCCATTCAGGGCCGGGCGTGCTGTATGATAGACGGCTACACCATCGTGGGTATCGCTCCGTCCGGCATCGTCGGGATTGTGGACAGGTGGGGCAATAATCCGTACAGTGTGCCCGCGCCGGGTGAGCGCCTGCGCCAGCGGCAACATACGGGCGAGCAGTGTCCCTTTGGGGCGAATGCCAAACGGGGCCAGCATTGCCACACGCAGCGCAGGCACACCATCCGCTCTACTGCGTCCCGGTACGGCATTGTCTGATTGACGTAGTGTACTCATACATGCTGTCCTAGACGGTAGAGGTTGTTCATACAGGCATCTCCGCGTCAATCTGTGGGATCACCCTACCGATTATAAACCGGGCGTGGTGTTCCCTTCAATAGCCCTATCATACCACGCTCGACGATTCAGCGTTCCTGACGGGTGCCAACTTCCAGCGTCCAGCCGGTTGTAGCCGCAAATGCATCGGTGATGTGCCGGGTCTGTTCGGGCGCAAGAGGTGCGGTACATGTGATAGCAACATGTTGCGTGTCCTGATATATAGACGGTGTACCAAGCAGGTGCACGTGCGCCGGAAGCAATTGGGCAACCGTCTGCGCGAGTGCCTGCTGATTGGCATGGGGATACACCACAATCGCCCAGCCAGTCTGTTCTTGCAGTGCAGGCAACACATCGGCATAGCGCTGCCGTGCAATATCGGGAAAGGCAAACCGCACTGTCAGGCTGTGTGCGGCAACGTCAACACTCACCTTCAAGCAATCTTCACCGAGCGCACTGCGTACCATGTCAAGCACCTGCTGCTGATTCAGCCCATCGGCCTCATCGTTGTCTTTAAACGGTAATGGCTCATCCAGCCACAGCACCTCGATCTGCCAGCCGGTACGCTCGACAAAGGTTGCCGCGAGGGTAGCCAATTCGGCTGCACTAGCATTGCCCAGTGTGCGGATCTGCAGCAGGTGCTGCTCGCGGTAGAACGATATTTTTGCACTACAATGCTGGATGGCAGCAGACTGCGTGCCACGCGTTGCAGGGCATCCTGATTGACCGAAGGTGATACCTGGATCGACACGCCAGCGGCTTCGGCGGCGGCCTTGATTGCCGCTTCATAGGTGCGGTAGGCCACTGTCGGAAAATCGAAATGCAGGGTTACAGTGCCAGTGTGCGGGTCAACGCTGCGCTTGCGTAAGTCTGCCGGGTGTCCCAGATGCTGATCCACCGCCGCGATGATATCGGCCTGATGAAGCGTCGGGCGGTGTAATGTTTCCAGCGCCTGCTTGCGGTCAACTGCATCTTTAGGGCGGCGGCGCGGGCGGTTGCGTAGCGGTTTGCGGCGGTGCGCTACCTCCAGCACAGGCGGAGGCGCAACCAGGGGCAACGACTTGCGGGCGCGGGGTGGGCCTGCTGGCTTGCTGCGCCGCACCGGAAAGATCCGGTTCAGTTCTTTGCGGCGGCCCTGCTGTTGCAAGCGGTCGCGCACGAGCCAGAAAAACGTCCCGCCCGGTGTACGGCGGCGCGAACCATCGCGGGTGAGCAATCCGCCATCCGATTCAATCTGGCTGGTCAGGTCGAGCAGTTCTTGCGTTTCGGGCGTGCCAAGCACCTCGACCACCCGCTGCAACAACTGGACAGGCTCTGGCTCAGTTTCACCCAGCACCTGCGCCAGTCGTAGCGCGGCATCGAGGGAATTGTGTTGGTTGAGCGGTGTCATGAGAATATACCAGGGAACGGAAAGGACACGAAGCGGGGCAGCACACCCCGCAGGCGTGTCCTTCATTGCTTTTTAGTATCGGGTAGCAATAGCGTGCCTAGGCCTTCGGGCCGATCATTTCTTCGGGATGTACCAGATTATCGAATTCATCGCCCGACAGGTACTCAAGCTCAATCGCCGCTTCACGCAAGGTCGAGTTATCTTCGTAGGCTTTCTTGGCAACCTTGGCCGCCTTGTCGTAGCCGATATGGGGCGACAGTGCTGTAACCAGCATCAACGAGTTGTGCAGGAAGTGGGCGATCTGGTCTTCGTTGGCAGCCAACCCCTCAACGCAGAACTCGCGGAACGAGTTGCAGCTATCGGCAAGCAACCGGATGGAGTGCAGCAGGTTGTGGATCATCACCGGCTTGAAGACATTCAGCTCAAAGTTGCCCTGGGTGCCAGCAACGCCAATCGCCGCATCGTTGCCGAGCACCTGTACACACACCATCGTCATAGCCTCGCTCTGGGTCGGGTTGACCTTGCCAGGCATAATCGAGGAGCCAGGTTCGTTGGCTGGCAGCACCAACTCAGCGAGGCCACAGCGCGGGCCAGAGCCGAGCCAGCGGATATCGTTTGCGATCTTCATCAGGGCCGCTGCCAGCGCCTTGAGCGCACCACTGGACGCCACAATCGCATCGTGTCCGGCGAGTGCGGCAAACTTGTTGGGCGCACTGACAAAAGCCAGGCTGGTTTCGTCGGCAATCTTCGCCGCCACGCGCTCGGCAAATTCAGGGTGAGCATTCAGGCCAGTGCCCACGGCAGTACCACCGAGTGCCAACTCGTAGAGCTGCGTGAGCGATGCGTCGATGCGGACAATCGACTGGTCGAGCTGCGCGACGTAGCCCGAAAATTCCTGGCCCAGCGTGAGCGGCACGCATCCATCAGGTGGGTGCGCCCAATCTTCACAATGTTCTTGAAGTGGTGTGCCTTCGTGTCGAGCGCATCCCGCAGTGCCTTGACACTCGGCAGCAGGGCGTGCTGGATCTGCTCCACGGCGGCGATGTGCATTGCGGTCGGGAAGGTGTCGTTCGAGGACTGCGACATATTAACATGGTCGTTCGGATGGATCGGATTCTTGCTGCCCAGGACGCCGCCTGCCATTTCGATGGCGCGGTTGGAAATCACTTCGTTGGAGTTCATATTGGTCTGGGTACCACTGCCCGTCTGCCAGATCCGCAGCGGGAAATGATCATCAAGATTGCCTGCAATCACCTCATCGGCGGCGGCAATAATCAGGCTGGCTTTGTCTTCCGCCAGCAATCCCAGATCACGGTTGGTTGCGGCAGCGGCCTTCTTCAAAATTCCGAATGCTCGGATCAATTCACGCGGCATCATATCAAAGCCAATTGCAAAGTGATGCAATGAGCGCTGCGTCTGTGCGCCCCAGTAGCGGTCGGCGGACACATCAATTGGCCCCATGCTATCGGTTTCGGTGCGAATTGCGCCAGATGTTGGCTGGGTATTCATCGGAGCATACCTCCCTGTTACGGTTCATTCAACGAACTGAACGTGCCTCTATTATAGTGCCAAACTGCGCGACGAATGTCACAACGCCCTGCCTGATACAGGTAGCACCACAGATGGCCTCTGCTCCCGTTGCAAAGCGAAACAGCACGCTCGCTGGTGCAACGTCGGGCAGCATGGTGAACACTTTGGGTATGATTGTTGCCCGTATGTAACGCCGTCCGAAAGCACACCTGCTACCATGACGATAGCAGCACGAACGATATACGCGAAGGGCAAGCATGCAATATCTGGTATCATAGATAAACCATCCCGATATTGTTCGGCATCTTAGAAGAAGACCCACAGTTGCAATTCGCCACTTGAGTATGGAGGTCACAGGGCTGTGAAGACACACACGCGATTCCTTGATGTTACCCTGCGCGACGGACACCAGAGCCTCGCTGCCACCCGTATGACAACCGATCAGATTATGCGGGTGCTGCCGATGGTGAATGACATTGGTTATCCTATCTTGGAACTATGGGGCGGCGCAGTCCTCGATAGCTGCATTCGCTTTTTGAACGAAGACCCCTGGGAGCGCCTCGAACTGTTCCGCGAAACGCTCGGCGGCCCAACCAAGATCCGCGCCCTGCTGCGCGGGCAGAACCTCTTCGGGTATCAGCCCGTTGCCGATGATCTGGTGACGGCATTTGTGCGGCAGTCGGTCGAGTCGGGCGTTGGTATGATGCGTATCTTTGATGCGCTGAACGACCCGCGCAACCTGCAAACGGCAATGCTGGCAACCAAGGCATTTGGTGGTAAAGCCGAGGGTGCGCTCTCGTACACCACCAGTCCGGTACACACCACCGATTACTTTGTGGATTTTGCGATGCAGATGGTTGATATGGGGATGGATGCTATCGCTATCAAGGACATGGCGGGCCTGCTCTACCCCACCGAAGCGCTCGACCTGTGCCAGAAATTGCGTGCGAAGACGACCCTGCCGATTACGCTGCACAGCCACACTACCACGGGCGTTGCCACGCTCAATGCAATCATTGCAATGTACACCGGCATTGACTATGTTGATACGGCGATTACACCCTTTGCGGGCGGCACCTCGCACCCACCAATTGAGGTGATGATAGTCTTTGCCGAAGAGATGGGCATTGACCACGGCCTGGACAAACCGCTCATTCTGCGGGCACAGGCCGAACTGTTTAAGATTGCCGAAGAGTTGCAGGATAGCATCCCCAACTACGGCAAGTACTATAAGCCCGTCACCTTCGAAGATGTAGACCGCCGCAAGGTCAACGATATTCTCAAGCTTGTTTCCAAGCTCGACCCCCCCGCGATTGAGCAGGCCATTCCGATGGTGCGCGACCTGCTGGCAGGGCTGCACTACCCGCCCTTTGATGACAAGATTTTTGAGGCGCAGGTCCCCGGCGGTATGCTCTCGAACCTGCACAAGCAACTCAAGGGCATGAACCAGCTTCACCTGATGGATCAGATTATGGAAGAGATTCCGGCGGTGCGGCGCGATGCTGGCTATGTGCCACTGGTAACTCCAACCAGCCAGATTGTTGGGTCGCAGGCGGCCTTCAATGTAATGGCGGGCAATCAGTATCAGATTGTGTCCGACGAGTACAAGATGATCTTGAAGGGCGAGTTTGGACGCACGCCCGCGCCCGTCAACGAAGAGATCCTCAAGCGGGTGATGGGGCCAAACGATAAGCCGCTGCAATATCGGGTAGCCTCGTACCTGATGCCCGTACTGGAAGACGAGTACAACGAGCCATTCATCCGCAGCCGCAAAGACCTGCTGCTGTATCTGGCGTTCAAGCAGGCCGCAACCACATTCCTCAAGAAGCGCTACGGGGTGGAGTAAGCCACACGTCCCGCAAGTAACGAGACCGCACCACCTGCCCCCTCTCCGCGTTGGAGAGGGGGTATTGTGTCCACGCTCGCCCCGGTGCCTTATTCCTCTCGCGCCAGCAGCAGGTACTCGTGCTCGTTTGCCAGCACGCGCCAGCCAGGGCTACGGGCCTGCTGCTGCAAGGCGTCCCATTGCTCCGGCGGTACCTCGTTGCGGTCAATCAGCAAGTAATCGGCATTGTCAATCAGGCGCGTGGCATAGATCAGATCGCCGCCGGGGTAGAAGTAGAGTTGCTCGCGTCGCGCTACGTGCGGGCCGAGTGTACTGGTCGCGGCAACGGCGGCATCGGGTGGTATCAGTTGGAGCACCTGCTGCACATACGCAATGCGCTCGGTGGGGCGGTCGCGGGTGGCAAGGTGGATCAGCGGCGAGCGCAGCCACACCTGTGCCAGCAGCGACACTGCCACCAGCAGCAGCGCAAGGGTGGTACCAACCCGCTTGCGACTGCGCGTTATGTCAATCACAATGTAGAGTGTCGCAATGATTAAGAAGGGAAGGACAAAGGCTTGATAATGATAGCGAATGCTCCAGTGGATACGGTCGGCAGAGAGCAGATTCAGCAGCAGCGAGGGCAGCGCCACCAGCAGTAGACCAGGACGCAGCAGCGCCAGGAAGAGCAGCGGTGCAAACAGTTCGAAGAGGTAGCCGAGCTTGCCCGCCGTCAGCACCCGCTCTGCGACATAGACCGGACGCAGCAACAGCGTTTGCAGCATCTCCAGCGGCGTTGCACCGAGCCAGCCATAAATAAAGGCATATTGAAAGCCGCCGCCCTGCCGAAAGAATGGTATCAGCACGGCCACGCACAGCGCTACCCACCCCATCCCCAGCAGCAGCGGCCCACCGACCAGCGCCACGCCCGGCGCTCGAAGGCGGCATACAGCCCCAGCGCCGCCAGCGCAAAGCCCGCATCCGAGCGGGTCCCTAGTGCGAGCAGCCCCATCAGCAGGAAAGGCCAGAAGCGCTCGCGCTCGTAGAAGAGGAACGCCCACAAAAACAGCACCGTGCCCACCGTGCGAATCTGGAATTCGTAGAGGATAGCATATTGCACGGGCAGCGCCGCCCAGTAGAGCAGCGCCCCCAGCCACCCGAACCACACATTGCCGCCCGAAACGCTCGCGGCCCAGCATGAAGAGCGGCACCGCGCCCGTTGCGGCAAGTGCCACCTGTACCACCAGCAGCGTCTCGACACGCGGCAGCAGCGCATACAGCGGTGTGAACAGCAATTCGATGATGATGATATCAATGCCCAGGTAGGTATCGGTGCTGCCAAACATCGACACCGCCGCGATGCGCCCGTGCATCGTGTTCCAGATCAGTTGCTCATGTACACCAAGGTCGAAGCCCATCCAGAAGGATTGATATTTGTACACCGCAGCTACCGCAAAGATCAGCGCATAACCCGCCACCGCCAGCCAGAGCAGCAACCAGCTCTGACGCTCGATCAGCCGGAGCAGCCAGCGCAGCGGGGAGGCACTCGAAGATGCATGCATGGGTGTCACCAGTAGGTATTCAGCAGCATCCGCATCACCGCAGATTGCACAAAAAACAGCGAAATATACAGCCCAGCCCGCCACAACCGTTCACGTTGGGTAGTGCCCTGCCAGATATGCGCCGCCATCAGCACCACCAGCAGCGGATAGGTAAAGCCCCAGATGCGCTCAACTTCGCGGATAAACAACCCGCTGAACCACATCCCCAGTACCAGCGCCAGCATACCAAGCAGCAGCACCCCCTGACGTTCGAGCAGGCCACCCGTGCGCCGCAACGTCAGCAGACGTGCTGTGAGCGCTGCCAGCCCCCACGGTGCCAGATACCAGGCGTAGGGCACAATATTGACCCAGAAGAAATAGGCGTAATACGCCAGCGAAGGCGGGGTCAGAAACTCGAAGCGACTAGCGGGCACGGTGTCGCGCACCACAAAGCGGGCATTGTTTTCGGTCGCCTGCAACGTCCCTTCAATCACGTTGAAGCCGGTGCCCAGGTAGAGCAGCACATACAAGCCCACCAGCACCCCTGCCGCGATCAGCGATTGCCGCAGCGGAAAGACCAGATCACGCTGCCGCCACGCCGTGAGCACAAACAGCGCCGCCCCGAAGAAAACAAGCTGTGTTGCGGCGTAGGTCAGGAACAGCCCCAGCGCAATGAGCACACCCGCTAGCGCCGCCATACGCCAGGTTGCACCCGGTTCTAGCGCCAGGAAGAAGGCCACCATCCCCAGCGCAATCACTGCATTAAAGACACCGTCCATCGAGGTGACGCTATAGACATTGTGGTAGGGCATTGCGACAAACAGCGCCGCCGCCACCAGCGCCAGCGGTAGCCCGCCTACCCGTTGCCCAAGCCAGAACGCAGCGACCGCCGCAAGGCTGCTCAGCGCAATGACCACCCACGTTGCAATCACCGGGCCGGGGCCGAGGGTCTGCGCAACAGCCCACAGCAGCAACACCGCGCCGGGAGGGTGATTGGCATTGTGCCACGCCAGCGTGGGTGATAGTTCGACATACGAGCCAAGAAAGGCGATCGGGTTGCCAACGCGGGGCACATCCAGAATATAGTCGGTCGGATTGAATGTAAAGGTATAATACAGCAACTCCCAGCCGCGCACGCTTGTTTTGAGCAGCACCGGCAGGAAGATTGCCCCACGAGCACCACCAGCAGCACAAACCGCAGCCAGCGAGGCCGGGGCCGTGTCGGGTCGCGGCACTGCGCAG